>NZ_RZQL01000008.1 GCF_003997935.1 Mesorhizobium sp. M7A.F.Ca.US.006.01.1.1 | reverse complement strand
CGAGGCTTTGATCCGGGAACGCGGCGGCGACATCCGCACCGGCGCCGATGTCGCTTCGATCGTTCAAAGCAATGGTCGGGCAACCGGCGTGCGGCTGGCCTCGGGCGAAACAATCACCGCCAACAACAGCATCATCTGCTCGGTGACGCCGACACAGCTCTATGGCCGCCTGCTTGGCACCGACGCTCCCAAGGGCGATGTCGAGGCGACGCGGAAATACCGCTACGGCAAAGGCAATTTCCAGATCCACTATGCGCTTAACAAGCCACCCGCATGGCGCGGCGAAGGCCTCGACAAGGTCGCGTTGCTGCACCTGACGCCGGGACTGGATGGCGTCTCGAAGGCCTGCAACGAGGCGGCGCGCGGCATGTTGCCGGAGGTGCCGACCATCTGCGTCGGCCAGCCGCATGCGCTCGATCCGTCGCGTTGCCCGGAAGGCAAGGCGATCCTGTGGCTGCAACTGCCCGAGGCGCCGCGGCACATCAAGGGCGATGCCGCCGGGGAGCTGCAGGCGCCGGCTGACGGACGATGGACCGACGCGCTGCGCGAAGCCTATACGGATCGCGCCGAGGCGATCCTCGCCGGCCACATCGAGGGCTTCAAGGACAGCGTCATCGCGCGCCGCGCCTATTCGCCGGCCGATCTGGAGGCGATGAACATCAACCTGGTCGGTGGCGATCCCTATGGCGGTTCCTCGACCATCGACCAGTCCTTCCTGTGGCGGCCGTTCAAGGCCAGCCGCAACCATCAGACCGGCATCAAGAACCTCTACCATATCGGCGCCTCGACCCACCCGGGCGCGGGTCTCGGCGGCGGTTCCGGCTTTCTCCTGGCGGGGAGGCTGTGATGGAAGAGAAGGTCGCGGAAAAGCGCCAGCGCATTTCGACCCTGGGGCAGATCGGCCTGCAGCAATTCGCGCCCTATCTGATGAACCGCATAATGGGCCGCTACAACGCCACCTTGCGCGACGATTTCCGCAAGCAGGGCCTGACCATTCCGCAGGTGCGCACGCTGGCCGTGCTGTCGGTCACCGACGGCATCACCGTCAACGACCTCTCGGTCTACACGGTCATCGAGCAATCGACCTTGAGCCGGACGCTCGACTCACTGGAGGGCCAGGGCCTTGTGCGGCGCGAGCAGGGCGTCACCGACAGCCGCATCCGCCATGTGTTCCTGACCGATGAGGGCCGCGCCGAATTCGCGCGCGCCTGGCCGGCCATGCATGACGCCTTCGAGGCGATGTTCGACGATATCGATGACGCCGAATATTCCGCACTCATCACCACGCTTTTGAAGATGCTGAAGAACATTCGCAAGCACGACATCTAAACCTACGCGCCGCCAATGCCGGGCGATAACGGCCTCAGGCGGTAACGGAAGGATTGAAAAAATGGCCGAACGGTCTTTTGCCAAGGAAGTCGAAAAGCTTCGGCTCGGTGCCGGCGAGGAATTTGCCGGCGAAGGCATCCTCGCCATCACCAAGGCGTTGCTGCAATGCGGCGTTGGCTATGTCGGCGGCTATCAGGGCGCGCCGATCAGTCACCTGATGGATGTGCTGGCCGATGCGCAGGACATTCTGGGCGAACTCGGCGTGCATTTCGAAGCCAGCGCCTCGGAAGCCACCGCTACCGCCATGCTGGCGGCGTCGGTGCATTATCCCATCCGCGGTGCGGCCACCTTCAAGTCGACCGTCGGCACCAATGTAGCCTCCGACGCGTTGGCCAATCTCGCCTCCGGCGGCGTCACCGGCGGCGCGCTGATCATCGTCGGCGAAGACTATGGCGAAGGCTCCTCGATCATGCAGGAGCGCAGCCATGCCTTCGCCATGAAGAGCCAGGTCTGGCTGCTCGACCCGCGCCCCAATCTGCCCTCGATCGTCAAGGCGGTGGAGGACGGTTTCGAGCTGTCCGAGATTTCCAACACGCCGGTCATGCTGCAGGTGCGCATCCGCTGCTGCCACGTGCATGGCCATTTCATCGCCAAGGACAACAAGCGGCCGCCGATGACCGTCGCCGATGCGCTCGACGCGCCGCGCCGCGACACCGGCCGCATCGTGCTGCCGCCCGCTTCCTTCCTGCACGAGAAGGAAAAAGTGCAGAAACGCTGGCCGGCGGCGGTGGATTTCATCCGTAAGAACAAGATCAACGAGTTCTTCGGTTCGGATCATGGTTCGGTCGGCATCGTCCTGCAGGGCGGCATGTACAATTCGGTCATCCGCGCGCTGCAGCGGCTCGGTCTTGCCGACATTTATGGCGACACCGACGTGCCGCTCTATGTGCTCAATGCCGTTTATCCCTTGATCGACGACGAGTTCCTGTCGTTCTGCGAGGGCAAGCAGTCGGTGCTGGTCGTCGAGGAAGGCCAGCCCAACTACATCGAACAGGCCTTTGCCTCGATGCTGCACAAGGCGGGTCGCGGCACCAGGCTGGTCGGCAAGGAGTACCTGCCGATGGCCGGCGAATACACCGGCCAGGTCATGCTCGACGGCATTGGCGCCTTCCTGCGCGCCGAGGCGCCGCATCTGCTGCCGGGCGAAGTGCGTGCCCCCAACAAGGTCGGCGACGGCGTCGATGCCGCCGATTTGATCAATGTTGTGCCGGGCCGGCCGCCGGGCTTCTGCATCGGCTGCCCGGAACGGCCGATCTTTGCCGCGACCAAGCTGGTCGAACAGGAACTCGGCAAGCATCACATCGCCTCCGACATCGGCTGCCATCTGTTCTCGATCATGCCGCCTTTCGAACTCGGCGCCACCACCATGGGCTACGGCCTGGGGCCGGCTTCCGCCTCGGCGTTCAATTCGCCTGATGCCAAGCGCCGCTCGATCTCCTTCGTCGGCGACGGCGGCTTCTGGCACAACGGCCTGACCTCCTCGATCGGCAATGCGGTGTTCAACAAGAACGACGGCGTCATCGTCATCGTCGATAATTTTTACTCCGCTGCCACCGGCGGCCAGGACATCCTCTCGTCCCGCGCGGGCAACAAGACCAAGTCGACGAAGCATCCGATCACCGAGGCGGTGAAAGGCATGGGCGTCAAATGGCTGCGCCATGTCGATCGCACCTATGACGTGACCAAGATGCAGGACACGCTGCGCGAAGCGCTGACGACGGAGGAGAAGGGGCCGAAGGTCATCGTCGCCTCGTCCGAATGCATGCTCAACCGGCAGCGCCGCGAAAAGCCATTGGTCGACAAGGCGATCAAGGAGGGGACCCGTGTCGTCAAACCGAAGTTCGGTGTCGACGAGGACATCTGCACCGGCGACCATGCCTGCATGCGGCTGTCGGGTTGTCCGTCGCTGTCGGTCAAGTCCCTCGACGATCCGCTGCGCGACGATCCGGTGGCGCATATCGACCAGAGCTGCGTCGGCTGCGGCAATTGCGGCGAGGTCGCCGATGCGGCGGTGCTGTGCCCATCCTTCTATCGCGCCGCCGTCGTGCACAATCCGAGCCGCTGGGATCGCTTCCTGGAAGCCGCGCGCCGCGCCACGATTAGCCTGTTGCAGCGTCGCCGCGAAAGCCGGCGCCTGACCTTCGCCGATGCTTGACGCCGTCCCCCCACTTCGCGCCCACGCCGGCGCTCAGGACAGTGAGCGCGTCATCAAGCTTGCCGTGCTGGCGGTCGGCGGCCAGGGCGGCGGCGTGCTGGCCGACTGGATCACCGACGTCGCCGAGCGCAACGGTTATGTCGCGCAATCGACCTCGGTCGCAGGCGTCGCCCAGCGCACCGGCGCCACCATCTACTATGTCGAGATGGCCCGCGACACCGGCCGGCTGCCGGTCTTTGCGCTGTCGCCCTCGCAGGGCGATGTCGACATCCTGATCGCCGCTGAGCTGATGGAAGCCGGCCGCGCCATCATTCGCGGCTTCGTCACGCCCGAGCGCACCACGCTGATCGCCTCGTCGCACCGCATCGCCGCCGTGTCGGAAAAAATCGAACCGGGCGATGGCCGGGCCTCGTCGTCGAAGGTGCATGCAACGGCGGAAGCCGCATCGAAGCGCTTCATCGCTGTCGACATGGAAAAGATCGCCGCCGACAACGGCTCGATGATCTCGGCCAGCCTGCTTGGCGCGCTGGCGGGGTCCGGCGCCCTGCCGTTCACGCGCGAAAGCTACGAACAGGCGATCGGTGCCGGCGGCCGGGGCGTCAAGGCCAGCCTCGCCGCCTTCGGTGCCGCGTTTGATCGCGCACGCGGCACGGCAGCACCGGCGCCGAAGCCGGCCGAGCCCGCGATTGTCGAATCTGCCTTGGGCACAGGACAGGTGAGTGGCCCGCAAAACCTGCTGCAAGGCTGGCAGGCCTTGGCTGCCCGCATCGATCTGTTGCCGGTGGCCGTGCGCGACATGGCACTTCGGGGCTTGAGAAAGGTCGTCGACTATCAGGACATCGCCTATGGGCGCGAGTATCTCGACCGGTTGGACAAGGCCGTCGCGCTGGACGGGCCGATTCAGGGCTATGGCTTGTCCATCGCCGCCGCCAAGCATCTGGCCAACGCGCTGTGCTACGACGACATGATCCGTGTCGCCGATCTCAAGACACGCTCGACGCGCGACAAGCGCGTGCGCCGCGAGGTCGGCGTCAAGGATGGCTCGATCCTGCAGGTGACCGAGTATTTCCATCCGCGCATCGAGGAATTCTGCGGCACGTTGCCCGCGGGTCTGGGCAGCTACATCGAGGACCGGCCGAAGCTGGCCGCCTTTCTCGATCGCCGCATCAACCACGGCCGCCGCATCCGCACCGACAGTTTTGCTGGCTTTGCCGCTCTGTGGTTCATCGGCGGCCTGCGCCGCTGGCGCCGCAGCTTTCTGCGCCACAAGGTTGAGATCGCGCATCTCGATCGCTGGTACGCGCTGGCGCTCGATCATCTTCCCCAGGACTACGCGCTGGCCGTCGAAATCCTCAATTGCCGTCGGCTGATCAAGGGTTACAGCGACACCCATGTCCGGGCGCAGTCGAAATTCGACCGCGTGCTGTCGGCGCTCGACCTGGTCAAGGGCCGCACCGACGCCGCCGACTGGATCCGCCGCCTGCGCGAGATGGCGCTGAAGGACGAGAAGGGCGACATGCTCGACGGCGCGCTGAAGACGGTGGCAACGCTGGGAACGGATACAACAGGCTGATTTAACGGGCATCCACAGATTGAAGCGGCGCCAGCGCATGCAGCGGCGCCGCTTCCGGGAACAGATGCAGCAGGCCTGAATCGACGCGCCTACGCAGATGCGCATCGACCTCCGCACGATCCTGACAACCATGAAACCTGCCGCCGCAATGGTCGCGCAGGCGCACGAGATCGGCCATGACAGGCGACATCGGCAGGCCGGCGGCGTCGAGCAGGCTTGCGCTGAGAAAGCCGACGTCGAGCGGTACCAGGTCAGGCATTGGATGGCGCAAAGGATGGTTGAAGGTGGTGAGCGTGTAGAAGGTGCGGTAGGCAAGCGAGCCAGGGGTCGCCAAGGCGTAGTCGCCGGCGATGGCGTCGACAAACGGCTTGGTCGCCGACGACTGGTGATCGCCGAATTCGAGCACCACGGCGCCGCGCTGGCCGGCATCCGTTTCCCTCTTGTCGAGGAAATCCTGGAAATCGCCGCGCGCCACCGCCATCCGGCGCAGATACTCATTGGCTTGGAAATCGCCCGAGAAAGGCTCGCCCTCGACCTTCAGTTCAGGCTCCATCCGCCCCTCGTAGGGTGAGTGCGGAAACATGGTCTGGATTTCGAGGAACAGCGGCCGGCCGTCTTCCTTGCGGTGCCTGGCGATGAATGCCTCGGCCGCCTGGTAATAAAAGTTGTCGCGCAGGTGATAGAAGGGCGCGGCGATGTCCTTGATGTCGAGCACGGTCTCGAAACCGATCGATTTCAGGAATGGGCCTTCATTGACGAACGAAAAGTCCATCGGCGTCATCACGACAGTCCGATAGCCGCAGCGCGCCAGCACCTCCGGCAGGGCTCCGGCGACCTTGTTCTGGAGGGTGATGGTCAGATAGGGGCTTCGCCAGCCGAAATCGGTGGCCGACAGGCCGGTCATCAGCGACAGATTGGTGATCCAGGTGCCGCCGCCAAATGTCTCGACCTGCATCGGATGCGGCGTGCCGGCCCCCGGTGCGAATCTCTGCAGGAATCCCGCGCCGTTGCCGACCTGCGGAAAATAGCCGGGATCGGACTGGCTTTCGCTGAGCACGAAAAAGACGTCGGGAAGATCAGCCCGGTCGCCGCAATCGACCGTGTCGGCAAAAGGCGGCTGCGGCGCGACGGCTTGCAGCCGCTTTTCGAAGCCCGATTCAACAACGAGGTTGTGCAGATCCAGCAGCGAGACGAAGAAGGCCGACACGTGCCGACCCTGCATGTAGTAGAAATAGCGGTCCTTCGAGGCCTCTGCCGGAAAGGTCAGCGGCACCAGAACGACGAGCGCCGCCATCACCAGGACGCGTGCCGACACCGGCCAGCCGATTTTCCGATCGATCCGGAACAGAAGCACCGCCGCCGTGATGCCGAGCCCCAGGGCAATGACGACCGGCGCGATCAGATGGAGGTAGGAGCCGAGCAGGAAGCGGTACACTTCCGGATCCCTCGACACGAAGACCGCGTCGTAGAAGTGCAGTGAAAATCCCTTCATCCTGAACTTGATCGCCGAAACCACGGTGACGAAGGCAATGCCCATCCAGGCGAGATAGACGGAAAAGGCAAGGCGCCCCGAAGCCAGGAACAGAAGTCCGGCAAGGGCTGCCACCAGCGCCAGCGAGAACGGCACCGACAGCCATTCGTGCTCGGCCCGTCCGGCGGCGAAGACACCGGCTAGGCTGACCACGACCAGCGTCAGCGGATGACAGAGCAGTCGACCAAGATTGTGAAGCTGAGTCACAGATTTTCCCATGAACATGCCTGAGCATAGTTTTGGGAAACTCTTCGATTATTCGTGGGCTAAGAACAAATGTATAGTGAATTTAACCTTAACCTGGACTGGTGGGGATCGCTGTCCGCAACGATGGGGCCAGGTCTCCCTGGCGCCTGGCCCCGCCGTGCTTCGATCAGTAGTGGTGCCAGCGGCGCCAGTGGTGGTGCGGGTGCCAGCCATAGACCGGAGCGTGCCAGTAGTGGTAGCGCGGGCGCACGATGACGACGCCGTTCGGCACGCAACGTCCCCATCGGTTCGGGTGCCAGCCGATGCCGCACCCCCAGCGGACATGCTCCACCAGTGCCGGGGCGGCCGGATGGGTTACAGACATGACGGGCATTGCGTTGGACGCGGTGGCGGTCACGACAGTTCCACTGACCGCCAGGATAGCGGCTGCTGCATAGTTTTTCAGGCGACTCATAATTGGACTCCGAGTGCTTTCGAGTTTGAAGATGGCCGCCCTGCATGGTGCGATCGGGCAGGCTTGTCCCTTCGCGTCGTTAAACGGCGCCTCCGGTCTTTTCCGTCGGTCGTCATGGCGATTTTTTCGGCGCAACGGCGGCGCGGCGTTCCATATGGCGCAGTAATGCCTGTGCCAGCACGCTCCGGTTTTCGGGTGATGTGTTCGCCGCGAAGTCGACAATGGCCTGCTCGAGCCGGGTGCGAACCGTCGCGTCGGCATTGCGTGCCCGCTCCAGGGCGGCGGACAAGGCGGCCTTGTCCAGGACAGGCTGCTGCAACAGGTTCGCTGCCTCCTGTCTCGCCTGCTGGCCATCGAGAATGATCTGCCGGGACTCCACGCGAACCTGGCGCAGCGCCAGGCGGAACGCCTTGCGGTCCTGGTCGGGAAGCTGTCGGCCGGCCGTTTCCAGCGAGACACCTGTTTTGGCATTTCTCAGCCAGACCGCACCGCCGACGAGTGCGCCGGCAAGAAAGACGTTCAGCACCACGGAAGCAATGACCAGACCACGGATCCAGCGCGGGCTCATAGGCTTTCCTCACCGTTCTCAGCATCCGGGCCGGCATCGCCAAACGCCGTCACATTGGCATCCAGCACATAATGGTCCGGCTGGACCTCCGGCGTGACGATGGCAACCAGGGCCAGTCCTGCCACGGCACCGGCCAGACCAATGCCGGCAAGTCCAAGTCCCAGCCACCAGAACCACTGACGCCGGCGCTGGACGAGGTGCCGGCCGGCAGCCTGCAGAATGCTGCCGTGCAGTGCCTTGTCCGGGGCGTCGACGCGGTAGCTGTCGAGCAGCGCGTCAAGTGTCCCGGCCTGCCTCAAGATGGCCTTGCCCGCGCCGCTTGCGGCAAAGACCGTGCCGGCCATTCGCTCAGCCTCGGGCCATCGCCGCAAGTCGCCGCCATAGGCCTGGGCCAAGGCGGCAAAGCGGCTGGCATCCATTGCGGGTTCGTTCCTGGACCCTTCAGCCATGTGTTTCCCCCTTGCCCGTCGGCGCCGAGCGCCAGGCGGCAACCGCAAGGCGCAATGGCCGTGCTGCGTTGCTGCTTGCGCGGTGCTTACTCATCGGCGCCATCCCCCGCCAGGATCGCTTGCAGCGACCGCCGGCCGCGCGCGAGCAGGCTTTCCAGGGCATCGACGCTGACCCGCAATGTCGCTGCCGCCTCGATGTTGGACATCTCCTGATAGTAGACCAGAACGATCGCTTCGCGCTGGCGCGGCGCTATGGCTTGCAGCGCCCGTTCGACCCGAAGCGCATCCTCTTGGCGAGGGGCGTCGGGAAGTGCCGCGGGGTCGACCATTTCCGGCAGGTCGCCGGTCACCCACTCGCGTCTGCGACGCAGCCGGTCGTAGCAAAGGTTGAGCGTCACCCGGTGGATCCAGCTGTCGAAGCGCGCATTGCCGCGCCGCCAGCTCGCGGCATGGCGCCAGATCCGTACGAAGGTCTCCTGCGCGACATCCTCGGCCTCCGCCGCATCGCCGAGCATGCGCACGGCAAGCGCCAGGATACGCGGCAGCTTGCGCGCGACGAGCGTTTGCACGGCTGCCGGCTCGCCGGCGCCAACACGGCGAACCAGCTCCTCGTCCGGATCCGCAGCCATCAGTCGGCGCACTCCCGATGTTCATCGCGCGTCATTGCCTCTTGGTCATTGCTCCTGCTTGGGAGCGGTTTTGTGGCCCGGCAGTTCGTCGGCCGTCAAAATGCCGTCGGCATTCTTGTCCAGCCGGGCGAAGCGCTTGGCGAAGAATGCATCGAGTTCGGCGCGATCGATGAAGCCGTCATGGTTGGAATCGATCCGTGCGAAGGATTTGGCGGCGTCGCCCTTGACGTTGCGCTTCGCCTGAAAAGCCTCCCATTCCAGCAGGCTGATCTTGCCGTCGCCATCCGTGTCGGCCGCCATGATCGCCTTTTCGCGCCGCTTCTGGAATTTGGCCAGCGTGATGTCGGACCTGGTCGCCGAGGCGCCTGGCGCGGCAAGTGGCGCGGCGGTCTGCGGTGCAGGCGGCGTCGTTGCCTGGGCAAGAGCCGCAACGGTCTGCAAACTCAAGGCAACGACTAATATCGAGCGGCTGATCATGTTGTGCGTCTCCAGGTTGGCGCGACGCGAACGGCTTATGCCGCCATCGCGCTTCAACCGTTAAACGCCGCGACCCGGAAAATCCGTCGGTCGCGCGTGCTGATCCGTTCACGCCCGGACAACAGAGGGTGTCCATCCCCACTCGATCGGGATGGAAGGAACTCTAGTCCGACTGGTCGGCCGCAATCAGTTGTTCGGGCTTGAACCCGGCATGTTGCGGGGTCCACACCTCGCCCTCGCGATTGAACCAGTGGCACAGATACATGCCCGAGGCCGCGCCATCGCTGACCGTCATCCTGGGGCCTCCGGATTTCAGCTTGACGACGTCTCCGGTCTTGAAATTGTTGGGCATTTTTTGACCTCCCATGCTGAGGCCATGAGTTTCACACCAAACCGGGGTCTCGACAATGGCAGATCTGCCAAGCCGGCGCCGCAATCCTTTGCGCCAGATGCGAAGGGGTAGACGACAAAACGAAGGGAGAAATGGTGCCGCTTGCGTGACTCGAACACGCGACCCCCGCATTACGAATGCGGTGCTCTACCAACTGAGCTAAAGCGGCCCGGGAAGCCAACGCCTCCAAGATGCGGCGGTGATAGACGCAACCGGGCGCGAATTCAAGATGCGACTTGGCAATTCCTGCGGCGGCATCATGGCACCCTCGAAAGCCGGTCGCCGCCTTGTCCGCCAATCAATCGCCAAGGGATGCTGCACACGGTGCGTGCGCTCCCTGCGCCTGGAAATCGGCGAAACATGCTGATTTTGTTGCCGGAACAGCGCCGGAATGGACTTTGCACACCTCTGCGAGGCAGAATGCGCCGCTCGCCCGTTGATTGATTGGTCGCCTGCGGCTAACGATCACGGCAAGGTTGGCAAAGACAGAGGGACCCGCTTGGACGCGATCGAAAAAGCGATCCGGAACGCCTTGGAGAAAGGCAATGCCGAGGACCGCGCGTTCCGCGAGAAGGTCTATCGCTCGGCTTTTGCCGCGCTTGATCGCGCGCTCCAGGCCAATCCCGGTGTGACCGTTGAGGTCGCCATCAAGCGCCGCAAGGCAATCCAGGCGAAAATCACCGAAATCGAATCCGAGTTCCTGCCGGCGGTGCCGGATGTCGGCCCGCAGGGCGATGCACCGGCGATCGAACTCGGAGCGGACTCGGCGCCCGCGGTCGAAACCGGCCGACAGGCATCGTCCCCCGACGTCGTCGTCGACGGACCCGTGCAATCCGCTGCCGATGCGCCGCGCTCGCGCGTCCTGCCCGTCGTTCCCGACATCATGCCGGACGCCACACTTCCCGATGCTCCGGCCATCGACATGTCGGTTCCGGCCTCGGCCGGCGCGACGACGGAAGTGGCGCCCGACCGCGATGAACGGCGCATAAGGGGGCGTCGCCTGCCGCTGACCGCCATCTTCCTGACCGTGACACTGCTCGCCGCGGTTGGCATCGGCCTGTTCTTCGCCATGCAGACCGGCGTGTTCAAGACATCCGCGCAACTCGACACCGCCCCGCCGCAAGCGCCGCCGACCGTCGAGGACGACGATTTCACTCCGGCCGATGGCGGTCCGGCAAAACCCGGCGCCGCGGATCAGGCGCGCGACTGGATCAATGTGTTTTCGCCGGCCGATGCTTCGCATGTCAGCGCGCCGTCGGACGCCAGGGCCGAGGTGATGAAGGACGATACCGGTTCGTTCCTGCGCATCCGTTCCGGCGCGTCCGGTTCGGCGATCAGCTTCGACGTCGGACAAGGCGTGCTGGAGAAACTGGCCGGCAAACATGCCGTGTTCGACATCATTGCCCGCTCCGAAGAAGGCAAGGAGACGCAGATTTCGGTCGACTGCAATTTCGGCGAACTCGGCGACTGCGGCCGCAAGCGCTATGCGGTGGGCCAGCAGCAGAACGAATATCTGTTCGATGTGCAGTTTCCCGACAAGCATCCGGGCTCGGCCGGCACCATTGCCATCAATTCCGACTTCGACAAGCAGGGCAAGGCCGCGGATATCTACGAAATCCGCGTTTCGATCGAGCCATAGCGCACCCGGCACCGCGCGAAATCAGCGATCGAGCAGCGCCTGCAGCGTCTCGATGCGGTCGGCCTCGTTGGCCGGCTTGTCCCAGCGCAGCCGCGAAATGCGGGGAAAGCGCATGGCGACGCCGGATTTGTGCCGGGTCGAGCGGTTTAGCCCTTCGAAGGCGACTTCCAGCACCAGGCCGTTGTCGCGGTCGGCCCGCACCGAGCGCACCGGCCCGAAACGCTCGATCGTGTTGTCGCGGACATATTTGTCGATCTGCTTCAGCTCCTCGTCGGTGAAGCCGAAATAGGCCTTGCCGACCGGCACCAGTTCCTCCTCGCCTTCGGCACCTGTCCAGACACCGAACGTATAGTCGGAATAGAAGCTGGAGCGTTTGCCGTGGCCGCGCTGGGCATACATCAGCACCGCGTCCACCGTGTGCGGATCGCGCTTCCATTTGAACCACGGACCTTTCGGCCGGCCGGCGACATAGGCCGAGTCCCAGCGCTTCAGCATGACGCCTTCGATGATCGGATGCGGTGGCACCCGGCGCAGTTCCTCCAGCGTTTGCCAATCCGTGAAGTCGACGAATGGCGACAGATCGAAACGGCTCGGGTCGAGCGTCGCGACAAAGCTTTCGAGGCGACCGCGCCGCTCGCGAAACGACAGAGCGCGCAAATCCTCGTCGCCGACCTGGAGCAGATCGTAGCAGCGCATGAAGGCCGGGTATTGCTGCTGCATCTTCGGCGTCACCGTTTTGCGGTTCAGCCGTTGCTGCAGATCCGAGAAGGTTCCCGTCTGGTCCCGGGGATCGCCAACAAGCAGTTCGCCGTCCAGCGTTGCGGAAAAATGCATGGCCTCGGCGAGATCCGGAAAGGCACCCGAAACGTCATCGCCGGTGCGCGAATAGAGCCGGCGGATACCGCCCTCGGCCGCCGCCTGGACACGGATGCCGTCCCATTTCCATTCGGCGGCATAATCCGCCGGATCGAGCTTTTCGAGATCGCCGTCACCGACCGGGTTCGACAGCATCACCGGGCGAAACAATGCCAACGCCGTGTTCCTGGGCTTTTCGGCCTTGCCTTCCAGCCACGCGAACAGCGCTGTGTAAGGCGGTGACAGCCCGTGCCAGAGCTCCTCGATTTCGGCGACTTCGACCTTGCCGAAATCGGCCAGCGCCTGTTTGGCCAGCCGCGCCGATACGCCGATGCGCAGCCCGCCGGTGACCAGCTTGATGATGGCGAAACGCGCCGAGATGCCGGCGCTGTCGAGCAGCCCTGCCAGCACCTTGGGCCCGTCGGAGCGGCTTGCCGCCTGCAGTTTGGCGACGACCTCGCCAAGCGTCGGCTCGCGGTTCGGGATGTTTCCGGGCGTTTGTGGCCAGACCAGCGACACTGTCTCGGCCAAATCACCGACATAGTCGTAGGAATAGCCGAACAGCACCGGATCCATGCGCTCGGTGACGAGCATGCGCAGCATCGCCGGCTTGACCGCGGCGATGTGGAGATCGCCGGTGATGGCAGCCAGCGCCAGCCCGCGATCGGGATCCTCGACGCTGCGGAAATAGTCGGTCAGCAAGGTCAGCTTGCCGTTGCGCGACGGCGTCAGCACCAGGCGGTCGAGAAGTTCGGCGAAGCGGTTCATGGGCGTGTGGACCAGGCCAATGATGGCGGCTTGCGTTCTGTGGCGCCCCCCTCTGTCCTGCCGGACATCTCCCCCTCAAGGGGGGAGATTGGCAGCTTCGCTGACGGCTCTCTCTTTACGAGGTTGGAGATTGGCGAAAGCCGGCACGGCAGCCGATCTCCCCCCTTGAGGGGGAGATGGCCGGCAGGCCAGAGGGGGGCGCCGTAGGGCGCCAAATCGGCCAAACGTGCCATCAATCGCCCTCGTCCTCATAGCCGACCAGGTGCAGCGGCCGGGCGGCGATGCCTTCGAGCTCGCACCAGCGCACCAGCGCTTCCTCGCGGCCGTGCGTCACCCAGATCTCCTCGGCTCCGGTCTCCTTGACGGTGGCGGTCAGCTCATCCCAGTCGGCATGGTCCGAGATGATCAGCGGCAGTTCGACGCCGCCTTGCTTGGCGCGCTGGCGGATGCGCATCCAGCCCGACGCAAAGCACGAGATCGGATCGGGAAAGCGCCGCGCCCAGCGATCGGCGAAGGCCGATGGCGGGCCGACGACGATGGCGCTGGCGAAGTCCTCTTTGCCGCCGCTTTCCACGGTTGCCGGCTCCAGCTGCCCAAGGTCTATGCCTTGGCTCTGATAGTACTCGCTGAGCTTGGCCAGCGCGCCATGGATGTAGAGCGGCTTGTCGTAGCCGGCGTCGCGCAACAGCCGCATCACCCGCTGCGCCTTGCCCAGCGCATAGGCGCCGACCAGATGGGAGCGTTCGGGGAACTGCGCCGCCGATTTCAGCAGGCGGGCGATCTCTTCGGTATCGGGGGGATGGCGAAACACCGGCAGGCCGAAGGTCGCTTCGGTGATGAACACATCGCACGGGATCGGTTCGAATGGCGCACAGGTCGCGTCTCTCTGCCGCTTGTAGTCGCCGGACGCGACGATGCGCGCGCCCTGATGCTCGACCGCTATCTGTGCCGAGCCCAGCACATGGCCGGCCGGATGAAAACTGACGCTGACACCGTTGAGGACAATCGTCTCACCGAGCCCGGCCGCTTGCGTCGTGCCAGCGAAATTCTCGCCGTAGCGCAGGCCCATAATGTCGAGCGTCTGCCGCGTCGCCAGCACCGAGCGGTGGCCGGAACGCGCGTGGTCGGAATGGCCATGCGTGATCAGTGCTCGGTCGACCGGCCGCACCGGGTCGATGAAGAAATCGCCCGGCGGGCAATAGAGGCCCTCGGGCCGGGGATGAAGCAGGTCGCTGGCGCGCATGATCCCCAAGATAGGATATAATTCCGCGGCGGGAAGCCTGTTGTAAGTCACTGCTGACTCCCGCATAGAGCACCGCCGGCTCGATCCGCTGGCAGGACCAATCGCCATGAAACCGCTTCAGGCCTCGTCCGGCGACTTGAACGCCGATCGTCGCGCCGACTATGCCGAGATGCTGCACGCGGATGGCGATCATGCGGCGGCGGCGGAATTGCTGCTCGGTGCGCTGGAAATGACACCGCAATGGGCGATGGGCTGGTTTCGCCTTGGCGAGATGCAGCAGGCGGCGGGCGCGGCGGATCTGGCTGCGCAGGCCTGGACGATGTCGCTGCAACTCGATCCATCGGATCGTCAAGGCGCTGCACTGAACCTGCAATTGATAGGCAAGGCGCCGGCGGTCGATGCGCTCCCCAGCGCCTTCGTCGAGACACTGTTCGACCATTATGCCGAGAGCTTCGATGAGTCCTTGGTCGGCAGGCTGGGTTACCGCCTGCCTGGGATGCTCGACCAGGCCATTCGAGCGGCAAGGTCAGGCCGCTTCGCGCTGGCGCTCGATCTTGGCTGCGGCACCGGCCTGATGGGGCAGAGGCTGCGGCCGATCGCCGACCGGCTGGAGGGCTATGACATTTCGGCCAAAATGCTGAGAAAGGCGCGGGCCAAGGGCGTCTACGATTTCCTCGATAAGGCCGATCTGCGGGATTTTCCCTATGCCGGTCCGAAAGCCGATCTGGTAACGGTGGCCGATGTTTTCATCTACGTCGGCGCGCTGGACAGCGTGGTGAAGACGATTGCCGGCTTGCTGGCCACGGATGGCCTGTTCGCGTTTTCCGTCGAGACGCTGGCTGGCGATGGCGATTTCGTGCTGCTGCCGTCGCGCCGCTACGCGCATGCGCAACACTATGTGCGCGACGTCCTGGCCGACAACGGGCTTTCGGTCCTGTCACTGGAGCCAACCGTCATCCGGCAGGATCGTGGGGAACACGTCAACGGGTTGGTCGTTGTGGCTAGGGCTCCGAACTCAGCTCAGCGAAAGAGCTGACGACAGCCAGTTCGGCGGTGTCGGCAGCTTTTTGCCGGGCAGTGCAATAGGAATTTTTTCTTGACACCCTGCCCTCAGCTATGGTACATTTTCGCCCATGGTGCTGATTTGCGCCAGTGACCCGCCGCACAGGCGGGTTTTTCGTTTGATGCTCCGTCAGCCACGCGCCAGCGGAGGGTCCGTCGCCGCCCCGCAAACATTCTTGCTGTGAAAAAGTCCGATTTGCATGCGCGACTGATATTTGGCATCTGCTCGCATCAGGGCGGGATATCAGGAGGAGCATAGCCGATGCGCTGGAACATGATGATCTTGGCCTCTTGCCTGCTGACCGCCGGCTGTGTCGGCGGCACTTCGATGTCGGAACAGCAGGATGCGAACGTCCAGTCCTCCCTGCAATATGACAGCGTGCCGTGCGACCAGTTGCTGGCGCGGCGCAACGGCTTGGCGCAGCAATACAACCTGCCGATCAAGGCCAAGCCGACCTTCTCCAATCCGGCGATGGGCTTCGGCCCGTTCATGCCGGACATGCGCTCCAAGGCCAAGCGCGATACCGACAAGGCGAGCGGTGAGATCGATGCCATGAACCGGTCGATCGACCGACGCGACTGCGGCCAGCCGGACAAGCAGAAGAAGCTCGCTCTGCCTGGTTAGTACCCCGCCTTGCGGTCCACCAGATTGTCGAGCTTTTCGCCGCGTTCGAAGGCGTCCATCTGGCGTAGCATGATGGGCGCCAGATGCACCGGATCGGAGGTCGCCGCCGCGTGTGGCGTCACGAACACTTTTGGATGTCCCCACAGCGGACTGGTCTTCGGCAGCGGTTCGACCTCGAACACGTCGAGGCTTGCCTCCTTCAATGTGCCGTCATCCAGCGCCCGCAAGATGTCGGCATCCTTCTGCAGGCGGCCGCGCCCGGCATTGATCAGCACGGAACCGCCGAGGCCGTTGCGCTTCCGCAATTCCTTCAGCACGCCGTAGTTGATGATGCCCTTGGTCTCCGGCGTCAGCGGCAAGAGCACCACCAGGATGTCGGTTGCCTTGAGGAAGGGGATCAGTCCGGCCTCGCCGGAATAGGTCGCGACGCCTTGCATAGGCCGCTCTGTGCGTGACCAGCCATTGACGGCAAAGCCGAGCGACAACAGCACTGAGGCCGCGGCGCGGCCGAGACTGCCGAGGCCCATGATGCCGACCGAAATGTCACCGGCAGGCCTCTGCTGCGGCTCGTGCCAGATCTTCTTCGGCTGCTGCGACCGGTAGAGCAGGCCCTGGCGGTGATGGTCGAGCACCCGCCAGACGACATATTCGGTCATGTACTGGGTGAGGTTGTCGGCGACGACCTTGACGATCGGGACGTCGGGCAGGCCGGGATCGGCGAAGATATGGTCGACGCCGGCGCCGATCGAGAAGATGGCGCGCAGATTGGGCAGCGACGCCAGGATATTCGGCTTCTGCTTCCACACCACGGCATAGGTGATCGAGGGATCGCTGGTGCCGTCCGGCTCCAGCACCACCTCGCGTTCGGCCGACAGCAGGTCGCGCCAGCGCTGCGGATGAAAGCCGGTGACGGCAAGCAGGATGCGGCCTTTTTCCATTGCGGTCTTTTAGTCCCTCTCTACGCAAATCACTCGCTGACGATGCCGACCGGCGCCGTCTCGATCTTGAAGGCGGCCGAGATCAGCGCCCGAGTATAGTCGGTTTGCGGATTTTCAAAAATCTGCTGGGAAGGGCCGGCTTCGACGATCCTGCCATTGCGCATGACGATGACGTCGTTGGCGAGCGCCCGGATGACTTTCAAATCATGGCTGATGAAAAGATAGGCGAGGTCGTGCTTGGCCTGCAGGCTGCGCAGCAGGTCGACGACCTGCGCCTGCACGCTCATGTCGAGTGCCGATGTCGGCTCGTCCAGCATGACGAAGCGCGGGTTGAGCACCATGGCGCGTGCGATGGCAACGCGCTGGCGCTGGCCGCCGGAAAACTCATGCGGATAGCGGTTGCGTGTCGCCGGATCGAGCCCGACCTCCTTCAGCACGGCGGCCACCTTGTCGTCGCGCTCGTCGGGCGACAGCTTCGGTTCGTGGATCTTGAGGCCCTCTTCGATGATCTCGGCGATCGACATGCGCGGGCTGAGCGAGCCGAACGGATCCTGGAAGACGATCTGCAATTCGCGTCGGAGCGGCCGCATGGCGTTGAAGGACAGCTGGTTGATGTCGCGACCGTTGAACTGGATCGTTCCGGTCGACGAAATCATGCGCGCCAGCGCCAGGCCGAGCGTCGTCTTGCCAGAGCCGGATTCGCCAACCACGCCGAGCGTCTGGCCAGCGCGCACGGTGACATCGATGCCGTCCACCGCCTTCACATTGTCGACGGTGCGGCGGAAGAAGCCCTGCTTGATCGGGAACCAGACCTTTATGTCCTTGCCGGTCATGACCGGCTTGGCGTCGGCATTGGCGGCCGGCGGTTTGCCCTTCGGCTCGGCCGCCAGCAGATGCCGCGTATAGGCATGCTGCGGATTGGCGAAGATCTCCTTGGTCGGCCCGGTCTCGACGATCTTGCCCTTGGTCATCACGCAGACGCGGTCGGCAATCTTGCGCACGATGCCGAGATCATGGGTGATGAACAGCATCGACATGCCCTTGCGGCTCTTCAAGCCGGCCAGCAGTTCGAGGATCTGCGCCTGCACGGTGACGTCGAGCGCCGTCGTCGGCTCGTCGGCGATCAAGAGTTCGGGCTCGTTGGCCAGCGCCATGGCGATCATCACGCGCTGGCGCTGGCCGCCGGACAACTGGTGCGGATAGGCATCGAGGCGCTTGTGCGGATCGCGGATGCCGACCTCGTTGAGCAAGGCCAGCGTGCGCTCTTTGGCCGGGCGGTCGGCCATGCCCTGGTGCAGCTTCAGGATCTCGACGATTTGATGCTCGATCGTGTGCAGCGGATTGAGCGAGGTCATCGGCTCCTGGAAGATCATGGTGATCTTGTTGCCGCGCACCTGCCGCAACTGCTTCTCGCTCATCGCCAGCAGGTCGTTGCCCTGGAACACGATCTTTCCCGAGGGGTGGCTGGCGCTTGGATAGGGCAGCAGCTTCAGCACCGAAAGCGCCGAGACCGATTTGCCGGAGCCGGATTCGCCGACCAGCGCCACCGTCTCGCCCTTGGCGATGTCGAACGAGATGTGGTCGACAGCCGTCGACTGGCCGCCGCCCTGGCTGAAGGCGACGCTGAGGTCCTGTACGCTGAGCAGGGGGGCTTCGCTCATCTGAACGTCTTGCGCGGATCGAAGGCGTCGCGCGTCGCCTCGCCGACGAAAACCAGCAGCGACAGCATCAGCGAGATGACGACGAAGCCGGAAATGCCGAGCCACGGTGCATTGAGGTTGCGCTGCGCCTGCTTGAGCAGTTCGCCGAGCGAGGCGGAGCCGGGCGGTAGGCCAAAGCCAAGGTAGTCGAGCGAGGTCAGCGTCGAGATCGAGCCTGAGAGCAGGAAGGGCATGAAGGTCAATGTCGCCACCATGGCGTTGGGCAACAGGTGCCGGAACATGATGGTGCGGTTGGGCACGCCGAGCGCGCGGGCCGCGTTGACATATTCGAAATTGCGGGCGCGCAGGAACTCGGCCCGCACCACGCCGACCAGCGCCACCCAGGAGAACAGCAGCATCAGGCCAAGCAGGATGAAGAAGCCCGGCGGCAGGATGGCGGCGACGATGAGCAGGAGATAGAGCACTGGGATCGCGGACCAGATTTCGATGAAACGCTGGAACAAGAGATCCGTCCAGCCGCCGAAATAGCCTTGCACGGCGCCGGCCGCGACGCCGATCAAGGCCGAGCCGGCGGTCAGGATCAGGCCGAACAGCACCGAAATGCGGAAGCCATAGATGACGCGCGCCAGCACGTCGCGCGCCTGGTCGTCGGTGCCCAGCCAATTCCAGTTGCCGACGATGCAGGCAGGGTCGGCGGCACCCTGCGGATACTGGTTGCAGCGCTTCGTGGCGTCATACTGCCAGGACGGCTTGGCCGGGGCTGCTTCCGGAATGGCGTTGTTGACGGTCTGATAGGAGTAGCGCACCGGCGGCCAGATCATCCAGCCATTGGCGTTGATCTCGTCCTGGATGACCGGGTCGCGATAATCGGTGACGGCATAGAAGCCGCCGAATTTTTCCTCGGGGTAGGCGACCAGCACCGGAAACAGGATCTCGCCCTTGTAGGAAGCGATGATCGGCTTGTCGTTGGCGATGAACTCGGAAAACAGCGACAGCACGAACAGGACGAGGAAGATCCACAGCGACCAGTAGCCGCGGCGGTTGGCTTTGAAGTTCTGCAGGCGGCGCTTGTTGAGCGGCGACAGAAACGGCCGCTTTATCCGCGCCGGTGCCGCGTCCACGGGGACTGTAGCCTCCGACATCAGACGTCTCTCCGCTCGAAATCGATGCGCGGATCGACCCAGGTGTAGAGCAGGTCGGACAAGAGCCCGACGAACAGCCCCAGAAGCGAGAAGATGTAGAGATTGGCGAATACCACCGGATAGTCGCGCTCGACCACCGACCGGAAGCCGAGCAGGCCGAGGCCATCGAGGGAGAAGATGTTCTCGATCAGTAGCGAGCCGGTGAAGAAGGCCGAGATGAAGGCGCCGGGAAAGCCGGCGATGACGATCAGCATGGCGTTGCGGAAAACATGGCCGTAGAGCACCTGCCGTTCCGACAGGCCCTTGGCGCGCGCCGTCACCACATACTGCTTGCGGATTTCTTCGAGGAACGAGTTCTTGGTCAGCAGCGTCGTCGTGGCGAAGGCAGACAGCACCAGCGCGGTCAGCGGCAAGGTCATGTGCCAGAAATAGTCGACGATCTTGCCCCACCAGGACAATTGATCCCAATTGTCCGAGGTGAGGCCGCGCAACGGAAACCAGTCCCAGAACGACCCGCCGGCAAACAGCACCATCAGCATGATGCCGAACAGGAAGCCAGGTATGGCATAGCCGACAATGACGACGCCGCTGGTCCAGACGTCGAAGGAAGTGCCGTCCTTGACCGCCTTGCGGATGCCGAGCGGGATCGAGATCAGATAGGACAACAGAGTGATCCACAGCCCGATCGAGATCGACACCGGCATTTTTTCCAGGATCAGGTCGAGCACCGAAATGTCGCGGAAATAGCTGTCGCCGAAATCGAAGCGGGCATAATTCCACAGCATCATACCGAAGCGCTCGAGCGGCGGCTTGTCGAAGCCGAACTGTTTCTCCAGCTTCTTGATGAATTCCGGATCGAGCCCTTGCGCACCGCGATATTTCGAACTGACGTCACCGGCGGCATCGAAATTGCCGCCAGCGCCCGCGTCGCCGCCACCGCCGCCGAGGCGGTCGCTGCCGCCCTGATTGGTCAGCCGGGCGATGACCTGTTCGACCGGACCGCCGGGGGCGAACTGGATGACAGCGAAGGATATCGCCATGATGCCGAACAGCGTCGGGATCATCAAAAGGATGCGGCGCAGGATATAGGCGCCCATCAGGCCTTCTGCCCTCGTTGGGCGAACATCTCAGCCTTTGCCAATTCTTGCCGCCTTGCCCTTATCGAACCACCACAGCGTCTCGACCGGAAAGCCGAAATCGGGCTTCTGTTCGACAAAGCCGAACATGTCCCAATAGGCGACGCGGTGATTCGCCAGATAGTATGTTGGAATCCAGTCGAGCCGCGCGCGCAAGACCCGGTCGAGCGCTCTGAGCGCCGTGACGAGTTCTATACGGTTTTTCGCCTGGCCGGCTGCCGCGATCAGGGCGTCGATGGCCTTGCTTTCGGTGCCCGGATAGTTGCGTTGCCCCGGGATTTTCGCCATCCGGGAATCATAGAGCATCTGCAGGCTGTCGTCGGTCGGCGTCGCCCCGATCGACCAATGCAGCAAGGCAAGATCGAAGTCGTAATTGCTGTGCCGCTGCTCATACTGCGCCGAATCGATTTGCCGGATCGATGCGTCGATGCCGATCGCCTTCATATTCTCGGACCACGGGGTGTAGATGCGAACGATGCCGTCATCCTCCGCCAGCATTTCGACCCGCAGCCGCTCACCCTTGTCGTCGACGACGAAACTGCCATCGCGTTTCCAGCCGGCTTGCGCGAGCAGTCTCGAAGCCTCGCCCAGCAGTTTGCGGTCATGGCCCGAACCGTCGGACAGGGGCTGTGTTACCGCTTCACCGAAAACCTCTGGCGGCAACTCGGCCCGGAACGGCTCCAGCAGGGCCAATTCGTCAGGCGAGGGCAGGCCTTCGGCCTTGTAATCCGATCGTTCGAAGTTCGATTGAGAACGCTCGTAGGAGCCGTAAAACAAGGCCCGCTTCATCCATTCGAAATCGAAGCACCGGGCGATCGCCCGTCGCACCCGCTCATCGCGGAATTGCGGTCGACGCTGGTTCAGTGCGACGCTCTGCATGTCCGGCGTCTTCTCGCCGGGAAATTCCCGTTTGACGATCTTGCCGTCCTTCAGCGCCGGAAAGTCGTATCCGGTCGCCCATACCCGTGAGGTGAACTCCTCGCGAAAATGCGTGTCGCCTTTCTTGAAGGCCTCGAAGGCCGCCTGCCGGTCAAGATAGAAGTCGATGCGGATGCGGTCGAAATTGTAGAGGCCGCGGTTCACTGGCAGATCACGGCCCCAATAGTCGGCCACGCGGTCATATTCGACCGTCTGTCCGGCCGCCACGCGTCCAATCTTGTAGGGACCCGAGCCAAGCGGCGGCGTCATGGTCGAGGCATCGAAATCATTGGCCGTATAAAAGGCCTTGGAGACGATCGGCATCCCCACGATCGCAAGGATGTTTTGCGCCGACTGCTTGCCGTTGAGGGTGAGATCGACGGTAGCGGGATCGACCGCAACCGCGTCGGTCATGTACCGCAACGCCTGGGAAAGGTTCGGATGGCCCTTGTCCTTATAGAGCTTCAGCGAGAAGACAACGTCCTGCGCGGTGAGCGGCGAGCCGTCGTGGAAACGCGCTTGCGGCCGCAGCGCGAAGCGGAAACCGTTGCGATCTGGCGACAGGGTAACGGTTTCGGCAAGCAGGCCATAGGCCGCATCCGGCTCATCGAGCGCGCTTGTCATCAGCGAATCGAAACAGAGTTCGGTACGCGGCGGCGCCTCTCCTTTCAACACCAGCGAATTCAAGGTGTTGAAGGTCAGGAAGCTCTGATTTAGGGTCGAGTTCGGCGGCGCGAAATTCATCTGGCCGCCCTTTGGGGCGTCCGGATTGACGTAGTCGAAATGCATGAAATCGGGCTTGTATTTGAGGTCGCCGAAGGCCGACAGGCCATGCAGCTTGGTGCCGGTCGCAATTTCGGCGAAGGCACGGCCGGGCAACAGGGCGGCGGCTGCCGCGGCACTGCCCAGGGCCAGGAAGTCGCGGCGGGCAAGGGCCGCCGTCAATTGCCACCCTTGTATTTGGCTGCCAGGGCCTTCTCCTTGTCCGGGTCGATCCACCAGGAATCGATGTCGGCTCCGACATAGGCGGGCTGCTTGTCGGGGAATTTGAACTTGTCCCAATAGGCCAGCCACACGGCCGACCGGTAATATTGCGGAACGACGTAGAAGTTCCACAACAGGATGCGGTCGAGCGCATGGGTGGCGGCGACGAGATCGTCGCGATCGGTGGCGAAGATGATGCGATCGACCAGCGCGTCGACGGTCGGATCCTTGATGCCCATCAGATTGCGCGAACCGGGCGAGCCGGCGGCTTTCGAGCTCCAGAAGTCGCGTTGCTCGTTGCCCGGTGATTCCGACTGCTGGAGGATGCCTGTAACGACATCGAAATCGAAATTGTTGACGCGATTGATGTACTGCGTCTGGTCGATGATGCGCAAAGTGGCGTCGACCCCGATCTTGCGCAGATTGGCGATGTAGGGGCTGGCGATCACCTGGTCGGTGTCGTTCCAGCCAAGGATCTCAAACTTGAACGGCGCACCGGTCTTGGCATTGACCATCTTGCCGCCCTTTATCACCCAGCCCGCCTTGGCGAAGAGATCGACCGCCTGCTTCAGGTACTTCCGTTCCGCTTGCGGGGAATCATAGATCGGCAGCTTGAATTCCTGGGTGAAAAGTTCGGGCGGCAGCTTGTCGCGGTATTGTTCCAGGATCTCCAGTTCCTTGCCTTGCGGCAATCCGCTCGACGCCAATTCGGTGCCCTGGAAATAGCTCGATGTTCGGGTGTTGAAGCCGAAGAACAGCGTGCGGTTCATGCTCTCGAAATCGAACGGAATGGTCAGCGCTTCGCGCACCAGCCGGTCCTGGAACAGCGGCCGCCGCTGGTTGAGGACGAAGCCCTGCATCGGTTCAGGCGCCTTGGTCTGGAAGTCCTTCTTGATGACATCGCCGGCCTGGAATGCCGGGAAATTGTAGGCCGTCGCCCATTTGCGCGAACTGTATTCGCGGTTGATGTCTTCCAGCCCGCCCTTGGTGAAGGCGAGCCAGGCAGCGTTGTCGTCGAGGATATAGGTGTAGCGTCGCGTGTCGAAGTTCTCGCGGCCGATCTTCACCGGCAGCTTGGCCGCCCAGTAGTCCGGCACACGCTGCCAGATAATCTCCGAACCCGGCTTGAAGCTGGCGATCTTGTAGGCGGCCGAACCGAGCGGGATTTCCAGGGTCGGCTTGGTCACGTCGCGTTTCTTGCCGTTGGCATCGGTGCCTTCCCACCAATGTTTCGGCAGCACGGCAAGGTCGCCGATGATCTTGGGCAGTTCGCGATTGCCCTTCTGGTTGAAATGGAACTCCACTTCGCGATCCGAAATCGCCACCGCATCGGTGACATTTTCAAAATAGCGGCTGTATTGCGGGCTGTTGGCCTTGAGCACCTGGAACGACCAGATCACGTCATCGACGGTGATCGGCTGGCCGTCATGCCATTTGGCACGCGGGTCGAGCCGGTAGGTCGCGGAGGAATAGTCATCAGGATATTTGTAGGCATCGGCGATCAGCGGATGGCTGGTGCTGCCTTCATCGGTCGCCTGCTCCATCAGCGTGTCGTAGAGCAGGCCGCCGCCGAACCCGACCAGGCCCGCGGCCGGTGATCCCTGGACGACGTAGGGATTGAAGCTGTCGAATGTGCCTGGCACCACCGAATTCAGCGTGCCGCCCTTGGGCGCGTCCGGGTTGACGTAGTCGTAGTGCTGGAAATTGGCGCCGTATTTGGATTCGCCGATCAGCGATGAGGTGGTGCGCCATTCGTCGGCGCGGGCAGCCTGCAATCCCGCCGCCAGAAGGGCTGCCGCCAGCAACGACTTGAGAAGCGTTCGGCCAACCGTCATGCACTATCCTCTTCGCGATGCCCGTTCATGGGCAATCTAGATGATTTGGCGCTCGTGAAAACCGTCATGCGCGGCTTTGTCGCCGCCTATGCGGTTTTCCCAATAAAAAAGCCGGGCTGAACCCGGCTTTTTCAAGGTCGTTGAGATGATATCGAAATTATTGGGCAGGCGCCGGTGCCGGTGCGGCCGGAGCCGGGGCGGCGGGAGCGGCTGGCGCGGCACCCTCAGCCGGCTTTGCCGGAGCGGCTGCATCGGCAGGCTTGGCGCCTGCATCGGCGGCAGCCCCCGGTGCCGGCAGCGGCTTGGGATTGTCCGACAGCGTGCGCAGATAGGCGATGACGTTGGCGCGGTCCTCGTCCTTGGGCAGGCCGGCGAAGCCCATGGCGGTGCCCTTCACGAATTTCTTCGGCGAGGTGATGAAGTGGTTGATGTTGTCGTAGGTCCACTTCTCGGTGCCGCCCTTGGAGAATTCCTTCATGCCGGCCGAATAGGCAAAGCCTTCATGCTCAGCGACCGGGCGGTCGACGAGGTCCCACAGGTCCGGGCCGACCTTGTTCGGGCCGCCCTTTTCGCCGGAATGGCAGGCCTGGCACTTCTTGAAGACGGCAGCACCCTGCTCGACATTGGCGGTCGCCAGCAGATCGGCGATCGGCTTGGCCGCGGCGGCAGGCGCGGCCGGACCGCCTTCGGCGGGCTCGGCGGCCTCGATGGCGAAACCAGGCTTTTCCGGCGCCGGCGACGCAAACAGCGCATCGGACACAATGCCGACCGAGAAGACGACGAAAACGGTTCCGAGCAATCCGGCGAGCAGTTTGTTGACTTCGTTGGAATCCATACGCCCCTTGCTCCCTTTTCCGGCGGACAGAACCGTCCACTCCGTCCGTCGGTATCGTGACCCGTCCTGCCAGGGCGGTCAAATCGGGCGGAAACTAGGTCTTTTGCTGCGGCGTTGCAACACCTATAAGGGCGCTTCCAGTGAGACCTTTTGCCACTTTCCCTGTCCTCTTTCGAGACGCCTTGCACCCGAAATGTCCACGCTGATCCTGATCCCGGCCCGCATGGCTTCGACCCGCCTGCCGGGCAAGCCGCTGGCCGACATCGCCGGCGCCCCGATGATCGTCCATGTCGCCCGCCGCGCCGCCGAAGCCGGCCTTGGCCGGGTGGTGGTGGCGACCGACACGCAAAGCGTGGCGCAAGCGGTGCGCGCGCACGGTTTCGAGGCCGTGATGACGCGCATGGATCACGAATCCGGCTCCGACCGCATCCACGAGGCGCTGGTCGCGCTCGACCCCGGGCGCAAGGTCGAAACCATCGTCAATGTGCAGGGCGACCTGCCGACCATCGATCCCCGGATCATCGCCGCGTCGCTCAGGCCTTTCGAGGACAGTGCGGTGGATATCGCCACGCTCGGCGTCGAGATCGTCCGCGATGAGGAAAAGACCAATCCCAATGTCGTCAAGATCGTCGGCTCGCCGCTTTCAGGCAGCAGGCTGAGGGCGCTCTATTTCACCCGTGCCACGGCGCCTTGGGGCGAGGGGCCACTCTACCATCATGTCGGCCTCTACGCCTATCGCCGCGAAGCACTCGAGCGTTTCGTCGCGCTCAAGCCGTCGCCGCTCGAACGGCGCGAGCGGCTGGAACAGTTGCGGGCGCTGGAAGCCGGCATGCGCATCGACGCCGAGATCGTCCAGTCGCTGCCGCTCGGCGTCGACACGCCCGAAGACCTTGAACGCGCCAGAACCATCCTTGCAAACTGAGAAACTCGAGACTTGGCCCATGCCTGAAAAGACCAACAGAATATCCTTCCAGGGCGAGCCGGGCGCCAATTCCGACACCGCCTCCCGCAACGTCTATCCATCGATGGAGCCGTTGCCGTGTCCGACCTTCGAGGATGCGTTCAACGCGGTCGAGACGGGGAAAGCCGACCTCGCCATGATCCCGATCGAGAACACCATTGCCGGGCGCGTCGCCGATATCCATCATCTCCTGCCGGAATCGAAGCTGCACATCATCGGCGAATATTTCCTGCCCATCCATTTCCAGCTGATGGTGCTGCCGGGCGTCAAGCGCGACGAGATCAAGACGGTGCACAGCCACATCCACGCGCTTGGCCAGTGCCGCAAATACATCCGCAAGAACGGCTGGAAGGCGATCGTCGCCGGCGACACGGCTGGCGCCGCCAAGATGGTCTCCGAGGTCAAGGACCGCACCATGGCGGCACTGTCGCCCGCACTGGCAGCGACCCTCTACGGGCTCGATATCATCGAGCAAAACGTCGAGGACACCGACTCCAACGTCACCCGCTTTGTCGTCCTGACCAAGAACAAGCAATGGGCCGAGCGACCGTCGCCTGACGTCAAGATGATGACGACCTTCATCTTCCGCGTCCGCAACGTGCCGGCCGCGCTCTACAAGGCGATGGGCGGCTTCGCCACCAACGGCATCAACATGACCAAGCTGGAGAGCTACCAGCTGGGCGCTTTCACGGCGACGCTGTTTTACGCCGACATCGAGGGCCATCCCGACGATCCGCTGGTCAAGCTGGCGCTGGACGAGCTTCGTTTCTTCTCGCGCGAAGTGCGGATTCTGGGCGTCTATCCGGCCAGTGAGTCGCGTGAGCAGTGGAAGGTTGCGGACTAGCGCAGTTCACCGTTTCACGGAAACGGCGACCCGCTCTAACTCCTTGTTTTTACGCAATTCCGGACGGAAAACCGTTTCACACTTTTCCTGGAATTGCTCTAGATCACCGCGCCCAGCGGCACATAGTCGATCTCCATGAAGGTCTCGACCTCCGGCACCCAGCGGTCGCGCACGAAGGCGACATGGTCGGGATGATCGTTGTACCTGTTGTAGGCAGCCTGGTCGGCGAACTCCATCGAGAAGCCGAAACGATAGTCGTTCTTGGGGCTGATCTGCCGCAATTGCTCGAAATGCGTGACGCCCCTGATCGCGGTGAGGATTTTCTTGGCGTCGACCAGGAACCGCTTTTCCTCCAGCGAATGCGGCGGATGCTTTAGCGTGAAAACGACGGTGTGACGGATCATGTCCTGCTCCTGCAATGTCTTTGGGTGTTCGCTGCCATCATTCTGAATCGACCCAGGCGCGGATGAGGTGATGCGCAATCGCGCCTTTCGGCGGCGTGACCAGATTGTCCTTGTGCGTCCTTTCCAGCATCAGGCGCACCTCGTCGCGAAAAAACCAGCGGCAGTCCTCAAGTTCGTTGAGGTCGGCCTGGATATCGTCATTGAGCGGCTCGCCGAAGCAGCCGATCATCAGCGAATAGGGAAACGGCCAGGGCTGGCTGGCGTGGTAGACGACGCGGCCAAGCCGGATGCCGGCCTCTTCCAGCGTCTCGCGGCGCACCGCCGCCTCGATCGTCTCGCCCGGCTCGATGAAGCCCGCAAGGGCCGAGTACATGCCCGGCGCGAAATGACGGCCGCGGCCGAGCAGGCACTTCTCCCGCGTTGCCGTCAGCATGATCGCCACCGGGTCGGTGCGCGGAAAATGCTCGGTGCCGCAATTCGGGCAATGGCGCTTGTAGCCGCCGGCCCGCATCTGTGATTCGGTACCGCATTTGCTGCAGAAGCGATGGCTGGCATGCCAGGCAAGCAGGGCCGCCCCTTGCGCCATCGCGCCAGCCGCCGCCTCGTCGATCAGCCCTTGCATGTAGACCGAGCGGTAGTCGATGGCCTTGACTGTTTCCGGAAGCTGTTCGGGTTCGACGCCGGCGGGCACGGCCAGCACCGGTCCTCGTTCGGAAAAGCCGAGCAGGATGCCTTGCGCCAGGGAAACCTTGAAGGGCTCGCTCTCGGTCGCGCCGAACCAGGGGTCGAGATCGCCGCCATCGCCGAGCCTCAGATAGAGCCGGCCGCCATGCATCAGAAGCAGCCGCGTCGCCGGGTCGGCCAGCGCCTTGTCGACCGAATCGTCGGCACGGTTCTCGGACTGCCGGTCGATCGTGTTGCCGGCGAAGCCGACGAACTGGCTCGGCTCGCGCAAAGGCGCGTCAAACAGGCGGAAGCTCATGGGGACTCTGGAATATGTTGAGGGATGGACACGAGGAACGCTTATAGCGCCGCCTTGATCGTTTCGGCAAACCGTCGCAGGTCGGAACGTTGATAGGGCTCTCGGAGGCCATGTCCCCACACCGGGCCTGGCCAGCCGGGATCGCCTTCCGAACGGGCGACGACATGGATGTGCAGCTGGCGTACGATGTTGCCGAGCGCGCCGGTGTTGATCTTGGTGCAGCCGGTCGCTTTTTTCAGCGCCTGCGCCACCATGTTGGTTTCGAAGGTCAGCATTGCCTGGTCGAGCGGCGTCATGTCATGGATTTCCTCCGCGCCGGGCCGCTGCGGCACCAGCAGCAGCCATGGCCAGCGGCGGTCGTTCATCACCCGCAGTTCGCACAGCCCAAGCCACATCAACTGCTCGCTGTCCGCCTCCAGCCGGGCATCCAGCGTGAATCCGGCCTTCAGGCCCGGCAGCATCGGCGTTTCCCTTGCTTTTCTTGGTTTCTTCAAACGCAGGAACGCTAGAGCGGCGGCAAGAGGGCTGCAAGCGAATCATTGCTCCCCTCACGCTTTGTGCGCCAATTCCATATTTTTGCGATTTCTTCGGCGGACTTGCATTTCGTCGCGCAATTGCCGATATGGAAAGCGGGAGGTTGGTGGTGGACGATCCACTCGCCAACCGGGTCAGGTCCGGAAGGAAGCAGCCCTAACGAGCCCGGAACGGGTCATTGTTCCAGCCTCCCACCTCATCGGCCCCTCTCGCGACATTGACGACGCATTGCAGCGCGGGCGAGACTATGCGCAGGAATCGGCCGCCTTC
The DNA here is from genome assembly GCF_003997935.1 of Mesorhizobium sp. M7A.F.Ca.US.006.01.1.1. Taxonomy (GTDB): domain Bacteria; phylum Pseudomonadota; class Alphaproteobacteria; order Rhizobiales; family Rhizobiaceae; genus Mesorhizobium. Next base: position 35,726 of record NZ_RZQL01000008.1, on the reverse strand, counting down.
GGGCGCGGCCATTTGGAGCTTTACGGGCGTATGAGCGAAGCCGGAAATTCGGGACCAAAAAGCCTGGAGATAGGCAAGGCCGCCGCCTATCGCGTGCTGGCGCGCAAGTACCGTCCCTCGAACTTCTCCGAGCTGGTCGGCCAGGAGCCGATGGTGCGCACCCTGACCAACGCCTTTGCCACCGGCCGCATCGCCCAGGCCTGGATGCTGACCGGCGTGCGCGGCGTCGGCAAGACCACGACGGCGCGCATCCTCGCGCGCGCCCTGAACTATAAAACCGCTGATATCGACCTGCCTTCGGTCGACCTAGCCGTGCTTGGCGAGCATTGCCAGGCGATCATGGAAGGCCGCCATGTCGACGTCATCGAGATGGACGCCGCCTCGCACACCGGCATCGACGACATCAGGGACATCATCGAGCGCGTGCGCTACGCGCCGGTCTCGGCACGCTACAAGGTCTACATCATCGACGAAGTGCACATGCTGTCGACGCAGGCCTTCAACGGCCTGCTGAAGACGCTGGAAGAGCCGCCGCCACACGTCAAATTCATCTTCGCCACCACCGAAATCCGCAAGGTCCCGATCACCGTCCTGTCGCGCTGCCAGCGCTTTGACCTGAGGCGCATCGACGCCGGCGCGCTGGTCGCGCATCTGTCCTCGATATCGGCCAAGGAAGGCATTTCGGTTGACGACGATGCGCTGGCGATGATCGCGCGCGCCGCCGAAGGCTCGGCCCGTGATTCGCTCTCCATCCTCGACCAGGCGATTGCCCATGGCGCCGGCTCCGTCAGCGCCGATGCGGTCCGGGCGATGCTGGGGCTCGCAGACCGCGCCCGCATCGTCGACCTGTTCGAACATGTGATGAAGGGCGATGTCGCGGCAGCCCTTGGCGAATTCCGTGCGCAATACGATACCGGCGCCGATCCGGCCGCCGTGCTGACCGATCTTGCCGAATTCAACCATCTCGTCACCCGGCTGCGTTTCGTGCCGGCGGCCATCGAGGATGCCTCGCTATCCGAGGACGAGCGGCAGCGCGGCGCCGATTTCGCCAGGACGCTGTCGGTCAGGGTGCTGTCGCGGACATGGCAGATGCTGCTCAAGGGCATTCCCGAAGTGCAGTCGTCCAACCGGCCGGTCAGTGCCGCCGAAATGGTGCTGATCCGGCTGGCGCACGCCGCCGACCTGCCGACGCTAGACGAGGCGTTGAGATCTCTCGAAGGTGCCGCACCGGTGCAAAATGGCGCGCCGCGCCCGAATGGGGCGCCTGCAGGGGGAGGCAATGGCGCCAGCGCGGTGGCGCAGACGCGCATGCCCGCCGGTCCGGGCGGCGCGCTGACCATGCGGCTGGTCGAAGCCTCGCCTGCTCCCGTTGCCTACGTCGCTCCGCCGGAGCCGGTCATGGAGGCGCAATCGGCGCCGCTGAAATCGCTGGCCGACATCATTGCCCTGGCCGATGCGCAGCGCGACATCGCCTTCAAGGTGCTGGTCAAGAGCTGCATCCGGTTTGTGCGCATCGAGCCTGGCCGCATCGACGTCGGCCTGACCAGCGACGCGCCCAAGATGCTGCTCAACGACCTGACGACGAAATTGCGCGCCTGGACCGGCCGCAGTTGGCTGGTCTCGCTGTCGAAGGAAGAGGGCGGCCAGACGCTCGCCGAAATGGAATCGGCCAAGCGCGAGACGGCTTTTCTCGATGCCAAGAGCGACCCGACCGTGGCCGCCATCCTGGCGCGCTTTCCCGGTGCCAAGATCATCGACGTGCGCATTCCAGACGCGCCGGAGGCCGAAACGACAGAGGCGGAAGTGCCGGTCGAGCCGCCCGCTGACGACGATGAACCCTGATCCAGCCACGAATCCGCAAAGGACCCGACCATGAAAGATCTTCTCGGCCTGATGGGCAAGGCGAAGGAAATGCAGGCCAAGTTCCAGGCCATGCAGGACGAGATCGCCATGCTGGAAGCGTCCGGCCAGGCCGGCGGCGGCCTGGTCACCGTGACGCTGACCGGAAAATTCGAGATGAAGTCGTTGAAGATCGATCCATCTCTGTTCAAGGAAGACGATGTCGAAATCCTGGAAGACCTGGTGCTGGCCGCTCACAACGACGCCAAGACCAAGGTCGAGCAGATCATGCAGGAAAAGACCAAGGCGCTGACCGCAGGTCTGCCGATCCCGCCGGGAATGAAACTGCCCTTCTAGCATTCGGCACGGCCATGACCGACGACCCCTCCGAAAGATTGATCGAGCAGCGTATCCGCAACAGGATCTACGAGATCCTGGAAATCCTGGCCGATTGCGACGACGGCGTCGATCTCGTCGGCATCAAGGGTTATTTCTATCTGTTCGAGGATTTCGTCCATCGCCCGTCGATCGAAGCCGGCACATCGGCGCTTTCGAAGGACGAGCGCGCGATCGTGCTGGAGATCGCTGAATTCCTGGAGGCGGCAAGCGAGACAAATCCGGACTTCACCAAGGCTGAGTTCATAGACAGCGACTGGCCGGGAAAGATCGCGCCGACGGCCAGGGAGGCGCGGACGCTGTTCCTCCGGCGCGGCCTGTTTTCGGAGAAGGTCGAGGAACTCGAGCCTGGCCAGCCGGCCGTGATTGCGGCTGGGCGATAGACCGGTTCCAGGAAAAATGAACAGCGTTTGCCTGGGAAAGGCGCGTAGTGCTTTCCCTTGGGGCAATTGCGGCGAAACAAAGAGAGAGCGGTCATCGCTTTTGTGAAATGATGGCTCGATCTATCTGGAAAGCCACGAAATTGTGCCAATTTGGCAACAGTGCCCTGTTAATAACGTTTTGGCCATCATTTTGCCCGAAAGTGTCTCATTCTTGCCGCAGCCTGGGGGCGGGCACGAAGTGAGAGGGTTACCTGTTGATTTCCACGCGATGGAAGACGCCGCTGTTGCTCGGCGCCGTCATTTCACCCCTGTTTTTGGCTGCCTGCAGCCAGACCACTTCACACGGCATGTCCGTCGCCAGCCTGACCGACGCCATCACGCCGGGTTTCCTGAGCTCCCGGGCCTACAGCCACACGCCAAATGACAAGGAATGCCTGGAACGGGCGATGTTCTTTGAATCCAACCGTTCGAGCCGCGACGGAATGATCGCGGTCGGCACGGTGGTGATGAACCGGCTGCGCTCCGGCAATCACGGCAGCACCATCTGCGAGGTGGTGGGCGAGCGCGGGCAGTTTGCCCCCGGCGTCATGACAAGGCCGATGAATTCGCGCGCAATGCCCGATGTCGAGGAAGCCGCCGACGCGGTGCTGAAGGGCGAGCGCAAGTCCAAGCTCAAGAACACCATGTTTTTCCACACCGCCGGCCTGCGCTTCCCCTACAAGAACATGCATTACACCATGGTTGCCGGCGGCAATGCCTTCTACGAGAAGCGCGGCCGCAACTGGCAGCCGCTGCCGGATGAGCCGCAGGTCGCCGTTGCCTCGGCGGCGCCGCAGAAGTCAGCCGAACCGGTAACGCTGGTCGCGTCCGCCGAGCCGGTGCGTCCGGCCAAGCCGGCCACCGTCCGGTCCGTCCCTGCCCAGCAGACCTATATGACAGCGGCCGCCGCGCCGGCCGCGAAATCCGCGCGTGTCTCGGCGGAGCCGACGGTGGTGGCGATGCAGGAACCGATGGAGGAACCGGATGCCGCCCGTTTTGGCGGAACCTTGAACGCAAGGACAAGGGTCATCTCCTCGGTCGAGGACGCGCCGCAAGAGGCGTCGATGGGATTCCAGTCGACACCTGAGAACACCGATGCCGTCGGCGCGATGATTGTCAGCCAGGGCCGGCCGCTCGAAGCCAACTGATCTGCGTTCTATGGTCTGTCCAATGGTCCGCCTAGCCAATATGGCGGGTTCATGCGGATGCGGGATGTTCCAAAGCGCTCTGAAAAATCCTGGAGCGGTTCACCGTTTCGCGGAAACGGTGAACCGCTCCAGCTTTTCGTTTTGACGCGATTCCCAAGGGAAAGCGCTTCGCGCTTTTCCCGGGAAAACCGCTTCGCACTTTTCCTGGAATTGCTCTAGATCAGAGCGATGTCGAAGCGAATCGCCGGTCCAGAGATCGAACGTCTGATCCAGCTCCTGGCCAAGGTGCCGGGGCTGGGTCCCCGTTCGGCCAGGCGCGCCGCCCTTCATCTGATCAAGAAGAAGGAGCAGCTTTTGTCGCCGCTGGCCGCCGCCATGGCCGAGGCGGCCGACAAGGTGCGCATCTGCTCGACCTGCGGCAATGTCGATACATCGGACCCTTGCATGATCTGCACCGATCCGCGCCGCGATGCCGGCACCATCATCGTCGTCGAGGACGTCTCCGACCTGTGGGCGCTGGAGCGCGCGGCGGCGATGAATGTGCGCTACCACGTTCTGGGCGGCACATTGTCGCCGCTCGACGGCATCGGCCCCGATCAGCTCAACATGCGCTCGCTGGTCGATCGCGTCGCCGGCGGCGAGGTCAAGGAGATCATCCTCGCCGTCAATGCGACGGTGGAGGGCCAGACGACCGCGCATTACCTCACCGACCAGTTGTCCGGCTTCGACATCAAGGTGACGCGGCTGGCGCATGGCGTGCCGGTCGGCGGCGAACTCGACTATCTCGACGAGGGCACGCTGGCCGCAGCGCTGCGCTCGCGGACGGCGTTTTGACAAAGTTGCGGCAGAGGATGCGGATCATGATTGCTGCGCGTCCTTCCAGGCTAGTGCCAAGCACCCCCCTCGGCAGGACAGAGGGGGGTGTGAAGGAACGCAAACCTCTCAGATTGGTTCTGTTTTCTTTTTTTGCAGTTCTTCTCTCGGTCTTTCTCGCCCCCGCCTCCGCCGCAAAAATCGACGACCAGTTCCGCGCCTGGCTGCAGAACGACCTCTGGCCGCAGGCCAAGTCACAAGGCATTTCCAAAACCACCTTCGATGCCGCTTTCGACGGCATCAAGCCCAATCTGAAGCTGCCGGACCTGGTCAAGCCGGGCGAGAAGACGACCACGCCGCAAAAGCAGCACCAGGCTGAATTCGGCTCGCCCGGCGCCTATTTCGCCGAGAAGACGGTTCGCGCGGTGACGGCGGGCGGGCGGGCGCGCGAAGCCACCAATGCCAGGACACTTGCGGCCATCGAAAAGCGCTACGGCGTGCCGGGCGAAGTGCTGCTCGCGATCTGGGGCCGCGAGACCGGCTTCGGCGCGGCAAAAATGCCCTACGACGCCTTCGAAGTGCTGGGCACCAAGGCGTTCATGTCGACCAGGAAGGATTTCTTCCGCACCGAACTGCTTGCGGCACTCGAGATCGTCGAGCGTGGTCTTGCTCCGGTCAGCGCGATGAAATCGTCCTGGGCCGGCGCGCTCGGCCAGCCGCAATTCATGCCGACCTCGTTCCTGAAACATGCCGTCGATTTCGACGGCGACGGGCGCGTCGACATCTGGAACTCGACGCCGGACGTGCTGGCCTCGATCGCCAATTATCTTGTCCATTACGGTTGGGTGAAGGGCCGCAGCTGGGGTTTCGAGGTGACGGTGCCGGAAAGCGTTTCCTGTTCGCTGGAAGGCCCCGACCAGGGCAAGAAAATCTCGCAATGGGCTGATATGGGCATCAAGCGCGTCGGCGGCAAACCGTTTCCGGCGAGTGAGCTGGAGGCCGAAGGCTTCCTGCTGATGCCGGCAGGGCGCAGCGGCCCGGCCTTTGTCGCCACCCCCAATTTCTACGTGCTGAAGCAATATAACACCAGCGACCTCTACGCGCTGTTCATCGGCCACGGCGCCGATCGCATCGCCCATGGTGACGCGAATTTTGCCGGCAGCTGGGGCGCGGTTGGCGGGCTCCACCGTTCGGACATCGCGGCCCTGCAGCGGGCGCTGGAAGCCAAGGGCTATGATGTCGGCAGCGCCGATGGCCTGCCCGGCTTCAAGACCCGCCGCTCGATCGGCACATGGCAAGCCAAGAACGGCCGCGCCGCCACCTGCTTTCCTGACGCCGACCTGGTCGCGGCGCTAAAGTAGTCGCGACATTCGCCAGATTTCCCCCGATAGGCAGCCCCGATTGGCTGGCCGATGCGTCGACATCCCACCGGCCTTTCTGGCCTATCGAGCCATCGTATAAATGCTCGTTGCCCGCCACGAGGCCGCCGGATATGGTGTTGACCAACTGGACAAAAACCGCAACGGTGAGAGATCAGTGGAGCCTTCTCCAGGCCCGAAAAGAATTACACAAGCCTGAGCCGGGAACTCAGGTCAACAAACAACAAAACAGGGAACAATCACGATGATGATGGAAAAGTTTGCTCTACGCTCTCGCTTCCTGCTGGCGGGTGCGGCTATGTCCGCGCTGCTTCTGGCCGGCGCGCCCGCCGGTGCGGTCACGCCCGCCGACACGCTGGTCGAAGGTTTCGCGATCGACGACATCATCTCCATGGATCCGGGCGAGGCGTTCGAGCTGTCGACCGCCGAGGTCACCGGCAACACCTATGATCTGCTTGTCCGTCTCGACCTCAGCGACACCTCCAAGGTCAAGGGCGACCTTGCCGAAAGCTGGACCGTCTCCGATGACGGCCTGACCTACACGTTCAAGCTCAAGCCCGGCCTCAAATTCGCCTCCGGCAATCCGATCACCGCAGCCGACGTCGCCTGGTCGTTCGAACGTGTGATCAAGCTCGATAAGAGCCCGGCCTTCATCATCGGCCAGTTCGGCATCAGCGGCGACAATGTCGCAGAGAAGGCCAAGGCGGTCGACGAGACCACCTTCCAGTTCACCGTCGACAAGCCCTATGCGCCAAGCTTCGTGCTGAACTGTCTGTCGGCAACGGTCGCGTCGGTGGTCGACGCCAAGCTGGTCAAGGAACATGTCGCTGCGGTGACGCCGAGCGCCGACTACAAATGGGACAATGATTTCGGCAATGCCTGGCTGAAGACCGGCTATGCCGGCTCCGGCGTCTTCAAGTTGCGCGAATGGCGGGCCAACGAGGTGGTCGTTCTCGAGCGCAACGACAATTACTACGGCGAGAAGGCCAAGCTTGCCCGCGTCATCTACCGCAACATGAAGGAAAGCTCAGGCCAGCGCCTGGCGCTCGAGGCCGGCGACATCGACGTTGCCCGCAATCTCGAGCCGAACGACCTCGACGCCATCGCCAAGAATGCTGATCTGACCTCGACCAGCGCGCCGAAGGGCACCGTCTATTACATCAGCCTCAACCAGAAGAATGCCAACCTCGCCAAGCCCGAGGTGCGCCAGGCATTCAAATACCTGGTAGACTATGATGCGCTGAGCTCGACGATCCTCAAGGGCATCGGCGAAATCCATCAGACCTTCCTGCCCAAAGGCGTGCTCGGCGAATTGGATGAGAATCCGTTCAAGTTCGATGTCGCCAAGGCCAAGGAGTTGCTGGCCAAGGCCGGTCTGCCCGACGGCTTCAGCGTAACCATGGACGTACGCACCGGTCAGCCGACGACCGGCATGGCGGAATCGATCCAGCAGACGCTCGGACAGGCCGGCATCAAGCTCGAGATCATCCCGGGCGACGGCAAGCAGACGCTGACCAAGTACCGCGCCCGCAACCACGACATCTATATCGGCCAATGGGGTCAGGATTATTTCGATCCGAACTCCAACGCCCAGACCTTTGCCTCGAACCCGGACAATTCGGATGCAGCCAGGACCAAGACGCTGGCCTGGCGCAACGCGTGGGATATTCCGGATCTGACCAAGCAGACGGAAGCGGCATTGCTCGAGAAGGACGCCGGCAAACGCGCCGACATGTACAAGGATCTTGAAAAGAAGATCCTCGACACCAGCCCCTTCGTTGTCATCCACCAGCAGCTGGAAGTGGCCGGCCTGCGCAAGAACCTCAAGGGCTTTGCGCTCGGCCCGAGCTTCGACACCAACTTCGTCGGACCGGTGTCCAAGGAATAATGCTCGCGGACACGCCGCATGAGCGCTGTTGAAAAAGAAGTGGCGGCGGGGCGCGGCAGCGCCCGCGCCGTCGCTATTGGATCCTCGCTTGGCCGTTTCCTGGTCATCGCGATCACGACCTATCTTGGTCTGCTCGCGGTCACCTTCTTCATCGGCCGCGTCATTCCGATCGACCCGGTGCTGGCGGTGCTCGGCGACCGGGCGCCGGCCAATGTCATTGAGCGCACGCGCCGCGAGATGGGCCTCGATTTGCCGTTGATCGAGCAATTCTACATCTATGTGAAGAATGCGCTGAGCGGTAATTTCGGCGTCTCCGTGCTGACCACCAATCCTGTCATGACCGACATTCGCCGGGCGCTTCCGGCCACGACGGAACTGGCGACCCTCGGAACGCTGATCGGCGCGTTGTTCGGCGTGCCGCTCGGCGTGCTGGCCGCGGTCAGGCGCGGCAGCCTCATCGACCAGATTGTGCGCGTCATCGGCCTGATCGGCTATTCCGTGCCGATCTTCTGGCTGGGACTGCTGGCGCTGGTGCTGTTCTATGCCAAGCTGCAATGGGTCGCTTTCCCCGCGCGGCTCGACATCGTCTATGAGTACACCTTTACGCCGATCACCGGCTTCTATCTCCTCGACTCTGCGATGCAGGGGCAGTGGGACGTTTTTTACGACGCCTTCCGCCACATCATCCTGCCGGCCTCGCTGCTCGGCTATTTCTCGCTCGCCTACATCAGCCGCATGACACGCTCGTTCATGCTCAACGAATTGTCGCAGGAATACATCGTCGCGGCGCGCGCCAAGGGCCTGTCGGAAACCCGTATCATCTGGGGTCACGCGCTGCGCAATGCGGCGGTGCCGATGGTGACGGTGATCGCGCTCTCCTATGCCGGGCTGCTCGAAGGTTCGGTGCTGACCGAGACAGTGTTTTCGTGGCCGGGCATCGGCCTTTATATCACCAATTCGCTGCAGAACGCCGACATGAATGCGGTGCTCGGCGGCACCATCGTCATCGGCTCGGTGTTCATCGCCATCAATCTCCTCTCCGACCTCCTGTATCGGGTGCTCGATCCGAGGACGAAGTCCGCATGAGCGCAGATACCATCCAGAGCCGTCGCGACTGGCTGCTCAGCGAGCGGCCGGCCTCGCGCATGCAGGCGAGGCTCGGCCGCGCCTATGTGGCGTGGCGGCGCTTTTCCGCCAACCGGCTGGCCTTTCTCGGCCTGCTCATCATCATCGCCCTGCTGGTCGTCGCCGCCCTTGCTGGGGTGCTGGCGCCTTATTCTCCGACGTTCGGCGACCTGAAGAACGCGCGCCTGCTGGCGCCGAGCGCCGAGCACTGGTTCGGCACCGACGATCTCGGCCGCGATATCCTGTCGCGCATCCTCTACGGCTCGCGCTGGACGCTTTATGTGGTCATCCTGGTCGCCATCATCGCGGCACCGATCGGCCTTCTGGTCGGCACGGTGGCCGGCTATGCCGGCGGCTGGACCGATGCCATCCTGATGCGCATCACCGACATCTTCCTCGCCTTTCCCAAGCTGATCCTGGCGCTGGCCTTTGTCGCAGCACTTGGCCCTGGCATCGAGAATGCGGTGCTGGCCATCGCCATCACCTCATGGCCACCCTACGCCCGTATCGCGCGCGCCGAGACGCTGACGGTGCGCAATTCCGATTACATCAAGGCGGTGCAGCTGATGGGCGCCTCGCCCTTCCGCATCGTGCTGCGCCACATCATGCCGCTTTGCATTTCGTCCCTGATCGTCAGAGTGACGCTTGACATGGCCGGCATCATCCTGACCGCCGCCGGGCTCGGTTTCCTCGGCCTCGGCGCGCAACCGCCGCTGCCCGAATGGGGCACGATGATCGCGTCCGGCCGCCGCTTCGTGCTCGATCAATGGTGGGTGGCCGGTGCGCCGGGCTTCGCCATTCTCATCGTCAGCCTCGGCTTCAACCTGCTCGGCGACGGCCTGCGCGACGCGCTCGATCCTCGCAGTGGTGACCAATGAGCAGAGAGACAAAGACGCTTCTCGACGTCGACGACCTGCGCGTCACTTTCCCGACCCGCACCGGGCTGATCGAGGCGGTGCGCGGCGTATCCTTTTCGCTTGGCCGCGAACGGCTCGGCATCGTCGGCGAGTCCGGCTCGGGAAAATCGCAGACCGGCCGCGCCATCATGGGCTTGACGCCGCCGCAGGCGCGGATATCGGCCACCAAGCTCGCCTTCGACGGCATCGACCTGCTCACCGTCTCGCCGCGCGAACGCCGGGCGCTACGCGGTAAGCGCATCGCCATGATCCTGCAGGATCCGAAATACTCGCTCGACCCGGTCATGAGCATCGGCCGCCAGATCGTCGAGACGCTGCGCACCCATGAAAAGGTCGGCAAGGCCGAGGCACGCGACCGTGCATTGGCCATGCTGGAGGCGGTGCAGATCCGTGATCCCTCTCGCGTCTTCAACTTGCATCCGCATGAAGTTTCGGGCGGCATGGGCCAGCGCGCCATGATCGCCATGATGCTGATCGCCGGTCCGGAAATGATGATCGCCGACGAGCCGACCTCGGCGCTCGACGTCACCGTGCAGCTCGATGTGCTCGGCATTCTCGACCGGCTGGTCAGTGAGCGCGGCATGGGGCTGATCTTCATCTCGCACGATCTGCGCCTGGTCTCGTCCTTTTGCGACCGCGTCATCGTCATGTATGCCGGCAAGGTGGTCGAGCAGCTCAAGGCGTCTGAACTCGGCCAGGCCCAGCACCCCTACACGCGCGGCCTGCTCAATTGCATGCCCAAGATCGGTGCCGACCGCCACCCGCTGCCGGTGCTCGACCGCAAGCCGGAGTGGGCGGCATGACTTCCGCGATTGCCGTCGACAGGCTGGAAGTGATCTTCGACCGTTTTCGCGCACTGAAGGGCGTTAGCCTCGACGTGCAGCCGGGCGAATCCTTCGGCCTGGTCGGTGAATCCGGCTCTGGCAAATCGACGCTGCTGCGGGCCATCGCCGGTCTTGCGCCGGTCGCTTCGGGCGGCATCATCGTCAATGGCAAGACGCTCGGCGCACGCCGCGACAAGGCCTTTTATCGCGAAGTGCAGATGGTGTTCCAGGATCCGTATGGCTCGCTGCACCCACGCCAGACGGTCGACCGCCTGCTGCAGGAGCCGCTTGCCATCCATGGCTTTGCCGACGGCGAAAAGCGCATCCAGCGGGCGCTCGACGAAGTCGGTCTCGGCAACGGCTTTCGCTTCCGCTATTCGCATCAGCTCTCCGGCGGCCAGCGCCAGCGTGTGGCGATCGCCCGTGCGCTGATCCTCGAACCGTCGATCCTGCTGCTCGACGAGCCGACCTCGGCGCTCGATGCCTCGGTGCAGGCGGAAGTGCTCAACTTGTTGGAAGAGGTGCGCAAGCGGCGCAAGCTGACCTTTCTGATGGTCAGTCACGACCTCGCCATCATCACCCATATGTGCGAGCGACTGATGGTGATGCAAAGCGGTGAGGCGGTGGAGAACCTGGCGGCGGCCGATCTCGTCGAGCGCCATGTCAGCAAGGATTATACGCGCAATCTGTTGCGGGCGAGCGAGGGGTTTGTGCGGGCGTAGCTGGATCTCTACGTCGAGTTCTGTGGCGCCCCCCTCTGGCCTGCCGGCCATCTCCCCCTCAAGGGGGGAGATTACTCGCACAACCGCTTTCGCCAATTACAAACAGGGCAAGGTTGGCGAGGTGACCGAAACTGCCAATCTCCCCCCTTGAGGGGGAGATGCCCGGCAGGGCAGAGGGGGGCGCCACGGAACTCGACGTCAATCGCAACTTGTCCTTAGGCTGGGCCGCCTTCCGTAATCGCGTCACCTGCCGGTTCAGCACCTTCCGACCCCTGCTTCGGCTCCTTGATCCTGAACCACGTCACATAAAGCGCCGGCAGGAACAGCAGCGTAATCGCCGTGCCGGCAATGATGCCGCCCATCATGGCATAGGCCATCGGCCCCCAGAACACTTCGCGCGCGATCGGGATCAGCGCCAGGCTGGCGGCCGCCGCCGTCAGCGCGATCGGCCGCATGCGGTGTTCGGTCGCTTCGATGACCGCCGCCCAGCGGTCCTTGCCCTCCCGCACAAGATCCTCGATCTGCACGATCAGGATGACCGAATTGCGGATCAGGATGCCGATCAGCGCCAGCACGCCGAGGATGGCGACGAAGCCGAGCGGTGCTCCGCTCGGCACAAGGGCCGCCACCACGCCGATCAGGCCCAGTGGCGCCACCGCCACCACAAGGAACAGGCGCTGGAAGCTTTGCAATTGCACCATCAGGATCGTCGCCATCACGAACAGCATCAACGGCACCACGGCGGCGATCGGTCCCTGGCTTTTGCCGCTCTCCTCGACCGAGCCGGCGGTGGCGATCGAATAGCCCGGCGGCAGCTTGGCGATGAAGGCATCGACCGATGGTTTCAGTTCGTTGACGACGGTGGCCGGCAGCACGTCGCCGACCAGTCCGGCGCGCACGGTGATCGTCGGGATGCGGTCGCGTCGCCACACCGTCGGCTGCTCCAGATCGTAGCGGAAGTTGGCGACTGCCGCGAGCGGGATCGCCTCGCCGGTACTGGTCGGCAGCTGCATGTTTTGCAAGGTTTCGATCGAGCCGCGTTCTGACCCACGCGAGCGCGCCACGACATTGATCAGATAGGTGGCGTCGCGCACCTGCGTGATGGTGGCGCCGCCGACCGTGCTGTTGAGCGCGCTGGCGATGTCGGAAGAGGTGATGCCGAGCTGGCGTGCCTTGTCCTGCAGCACGTCGACCCTCAGCACGCGCTGCGGCTCATTCCAGTCGAAGGTCGGCGCGGCCAACTTTGGATTGGCGGAGATGACACCGGCGAATTGCTGCGCCAGTTCGCGCACCGTCTGGATGTCGGGACCGCCGACACGATACTGCACCGGGCGGCCGACCGGCGGTCCGAGTTCGAGCGGCTTGACGAACGCGTCGGTGCCGACGAACTCCTCGCGCAGCAGTTTTTCAAGCGCCGGCTTGACCCGGTTACGGGCTTCGATGCTCTTGGTGACGATGACGGTCTGGCCGAAATAGGGATTGGCCGGCTGCACGTCATAGGCGAGCACAAAACGGACCGCACCCTGGCCGATATAGGACGAAAAATGGTCGATGTCGGGATTGCCGACCAGCGCCCGCTGCTCGAAGCGCTCCATCTGGTCGCGCGTGTCGGCGATCGAAGAATTCTGCGGCAGGTTCCAGTCGACGATCAGCTCCGGCCGGTCGGAAGGTGGAAAGAACTGCTGCTGTACCAGGCCGAAGCCGGCGATCGAGCCAGCAAACAACAGCACCGTGGCGATGATGGTCAGCCAGTGATGGCGCACCGAGCCGACAAGCACGCGCCGGAACAGCGAGGTGAAGCGGCCCGGCTGGTCGTGATGCTTGGTTTTCATCGTCGCCGGCAGGATGGTGACGCCGAGCAGTGGCGCAAACAGCACCGCCACGATCCATGACACCAGCAGCGAAACGGCGATGACCACGAATAGGGTGAAGGTATATTCGCCGGCGGCGCTGTTGTTGAGGCCGATCGGGATGAAGCCGGCGACCGTCACCAGCGTACCGGTCAGCATCGGAAAGGCGGTCGATGTGTAGACATAGGTCGCAGCCTTGCGCAGATTGTCGCCGACCTCCAGTCGCGCCACCATCATCTCGACCGCGATCATCGCGTCGTCGACCAGAAGCCCGAGCGCGATGATCAGCGCACCCAGGGAAATACGCTGCAGCGAAATGCCGAGATAGGCCATGACCGTGAAGGTGATGGCCAGCACCAGCGGGATCGACAGCGCCACGACGAAGCCGGCGCGCATGCCGAGGCTGATGAACGACACCGCGAGCACGATCGCCACCGCCTCGAACAGCGCGCGCGTAAAGCCCGAGACGGCCTCCTCGACAATGACCGGCTGGTCGGCCACCAGATGCACGCCGACGCCGACCGGCAGGTCGGCCAGCACCTTGTTCATCTCCTTGTGCAGCGCCTCGCCGAATTCGAGCAGATTGGCGTTGGGTTTCATGCCGATGGCGAGCCCGATCGCGTCCTGGCCGTTGAAGCGGAACAGCGCCGTTGGCGGATCGGCATAGCCGCGCGTGATCGTCGCCACGTCGCTCAGGCGGAAGAAGCGGTCGTTGACGCGCAGATTGATGGCGCGCAGGCTTTCCTCGGACGTGAACTGCCCGCCGACACGCACGCTGATGCGCTCCGGCCCGGACTGGATGACGCCGGACGGCGTGATCGCGTTCTGCGCCTGCAGGCTGGCGACGATCGCTTGCTGGTTGAGGCCGAGGGCGGCGATCTGGCGGGTCGAGAATTCGAGATAGATCGCCTCGTCCTGGGCGCCGACCAGGTCGACCTTGCCGGCGTTGGGCACGGTCAGGATTTTCGTTCTGGCGTCCTCGACATAGTCGCGCAACTGGCGCGGCGTCAGCCCGTCCGATGTGAAGGCGTAGATGTTGCCATAGACATCGCCGAAGCGGTCGTTGAAGAACGGTCCCTGCACGCCTTGCGGAAACTGCGCCCCGATGTCGTTGACCATGTTGCGCACCTGAATCCAGTTCGGCACGACATCGCGTGCCTTGGTGGTGTCCTTCAGGTTGACGAAGATGACGGTCTGGCCGGCCGTGGTGACGGACTTGGTATAGTCGAGGCTGTCGAGTTCCTCGAGTTTCTTCTCGATACGGTCGGTCACCTGCTGCACGGTTTCCTTGACCGAAGCGCCCGGCCAGTTGGCCTGAATGATCATCGTCTTGATGGTGAAGTTGGGGTCTTCTTCACGGCCGAGATTGAGGTAGGAGAACACGCCGGCCACGACGAAGACCAGCATGAAATACCAGACCACGGAGCGGTGGTTGAGCGCCCAGTCGGAGAGATTGAAGCCTTTCATGAGGCGCCTCCCTCGGGCACTGTCACCTTCTGACCTTCGCTCAGGCTGTGGACGCCCGCCGTGACAACACGCATGCCGGCCTCCAGCCCCTCGGCCACCGTGAAGGTGCCGCCATTCTTCGACGCGATCTTTATGTCGCGTGCGTTCACGCTGGATGTCTGCGGGTCGACGATCCACACTTTCGCGGAGCCGTTCTTTTCGAGCAGCGCCGACATGGGCAGTTCGATCGTCGGTGCCACCTTGGTCACGCGGGTCGCCGTCACCGTCGAGCCGAGCCGGAAAGCCTGTGGTGGATCGGTGAGCGTCAGCTTGACGCGTCGCGTGCGGGTCGAGCCTTCGGACTGTGGCGCGATCTCGCGCAGCTTGGCCTCTGTCTGAATTGTCGGCAGCGATTGCAGGATGACCTGGAACGGCGTGCCGGCCGCGAGATCACCGGTCAATTGGTCGGGAATGTCGACGACCGCCTCGCGCAGGTCCGAACGCGCTACGGTGACGACCGTCTGGCCGGGTGAGACGGTCTGGCCGACCTCGGCGCCAACGGCGGTGACAACACCGTCGAAATCAGAGAACAGCCTGGCATACCCCTGCTGTTCCTGCGATTTGGCCAACGAAGCCTTGGCCCGCTCGACGCCGGCCTCCGCGGCTTTGCGTGCCTGCTGCGCAGCATCGAAGACAGCCTGAGATGTGTTGGCCGAGGCAAGCAGCTGGCGCTGCCGTTCTTCACTGGCGGCAGCGTTGGCGAATTGCGCCTCGGCATTGGAGAGCTCCGCCTTTGCCGCCTGGACGGCCAGCTCCAGCGCAGTCGGATCAAGTGCGGCGATGGTCGTGCCCTTGCTGACGATGTCGCCCACATTGACATCGCGCGAGACGACCCGACCAAGCAGGCGGAAGGCCAGATCGGCGCTGACCTGCGGTTCGACTGAACCGGCGAAGCCGAAGACCTGGGTGGTGCGTGGCTCGATCACCACCGACAGCACCGGCCGGATGATCTCGGGCGGCTTTTCATCGGACTTCGAGCAGGAGGCGAGCGTGCCGAGCACAAGCACACCGAGCAGGATGGGTGGCAGCCGGCTCATTGGCTCGCTCCCGATATTTCGATCGTTTGTCCGGGACTGAGTAACTGTCCGCCCGATGTGACGACGCTTTGGCCCTCATCCAGCCCCTTTGCGATCACGACCGTGCCGGAATCGAACGCCAGCACCTCGACCGGCGCCATTGCCACCGCCTTGGTCGCGGGGTCGACGATCCAGACTGCCGGCTTGCCGGCGCTGGACGTCAGCGCCTGCCAGGGCAGCAGGATCGCCTTTGCCGGCTTGGCGCTGACCGAGCCGATGACAGCCGCGCCTAGTGGCATGCCGGCGGGCGTGTCGGGAATGGCGACCTTGACCCGGATCGAGCCGGAAGCAGGGTCGACCGCCGGCGAGATTTCGCGCACCTTGCCCGTCGCCCTGATCTGCGGGTCGGACAACAGCGTGATCGTCACCGCAGGCGATGCCGGCGTCTTGGCAACCAGCGTCTCCTGCACGTTGAACACCGCGTCGCGGTCGCCGTCCTCGGCGACGGTGAAGACGGTTTGTGCGGCTTGCACCACCTGGCCGGCTTCGACCTGGCGGGCCGTGATCACGCCCGCGGCACCGGCCTTGAGCTCGGTGAAGGAAAGGTTTTGCTGGGCGTTGGCGAAAGCGCTCTGCGCTGCGTCGACGCTGCCTTGCGCGACCTTCAGCGCCTGGTCGGCGGCGTCATAATCGCGCCTGGTCGTAAAACCCTGGGCGAGCAGCGTCTTCTGCCGCTCGAAGGCGGCGGCGGACTGGGTCAATTGCGCCTGTGCCGCGTCGAGATCGGCCTGCGCCGAGCGCAAATCGGATTCCTGCTCCTGCGGATCGATTCGGGCAAGCACAGTGCCTTGATCGACATGCTGGCCGACATCGACAAGCCGCTCGGCGACGCGGCCGCCGACCCGGAACGACAGATTGTTCAGCGTGCGCGCGGCGATCACGCCGGTCAGCGAGGTTCTCGGCGCATAGTTGGCCATCGCCACCGTCTCGGTGCGCACCATGATGGGCAGTTTTTTGGCCGCCGCCTCCTGCTTCTGGCAGCCGGTTAGCAGAAGGGCCGCCGTGCAAGCGAAAAGCACCGAGGCGATCGGAAAAGAAGACAGGCAGGGGGTTTTGACCAATGGCGGCGAGACGGACGATGTCGCGTTCCTGCTCATGGGCTCCCCCAGCCGCGGGCAGCTCGCTGAGCGCGATACCTTGCGGACATCCAGAGGATAGTCGATCCCCGGGAAAAGGAAAACCGGTCTCGTACGTGTATCGCCTGACTGGTTAAGCGCCGGGATCTGCCTCACCGCAGGCCCAATAGCCTGCCGGTGGTGCCGACTTGAGGAAAACGTGAAATAAGGTCAGAAGACGCCTCAACGGCATCAAACAGGACGGGCGCCGGCCCGGTGAGGATATCATGAAGAATTCAGCCATTTCCGAACGCAAGAACCAATCGATTTCCCGCGGCGTCGGCATGACCACGCAGATCTATGCCGACCGGGCTGAAAATTCGGAAATCTGGGATGTCGAGGGGCGTCGCTATATCGATTTCTCGTCGGGCATCGCCGTCGTCAACACCGGGCATCGCCATCCCAGGGTGATCGAGGCGGTCAAGGCACAGCTCGACCGCTTCACCCACACCTGCCACCAGGTGGTGCCCTATGAGAGCTATGTGCGCCTGGCCGAACGGCTGAACGGCATGTTGCCCGGCAAGTTCGAGAAGAAGACGATCTTCGTCACCACCGGGGCCGAGGCGGTAGAGAACGCCATCAAGATCGCCCGCAATGCCACCGGCCGTCAGGCGGTCATCGCCTTCGCCGGCGGCTTCCATGGCCGCACCTTCATGGGCATGGCGCTGACCGGCAAGGTCGTGCCCTACAAGGTCGGCTTCGGCGCCATGCCGGGCGACGTCTATCATGCGCCGTTCCCTGTGCCGCTGCACGGTGTCTCGGTCGCCGACTCCCTGGCCGCGCTCGACCGGCTGTTCAAGGCCGATGTCGATCCGGCCCGCGTCGCCGCCATCATCATCGAGCCGGTTCAGGGCGAGGGCGGCTTCTACGACGCGCCGCGTGACTTCCTGGTTGCGCTGCGCAAGCTTTGCGACCAGCACGGCATGCTGCTGATCGCCGACGAAGTGCAGACCGGCTTTGCCCGCACCGGCAAGATGTTTGCGATGGATCACCATGAGGTGGCCGCCGACATCACCACCATGGCCAAGAGCCTGGCCGGCGGTTTCCCGCTGGCGGCGGTCACCGGCCGCGCCGAAATCATGGATGCGCCCGGCCCCGGCGGGCTCGGCGGCACCTATGGCGGCAGCCCGATCGGCGTTGCCGCCGCGCACGCCGTGCTCGACGTGATCGAGGACGAAAACCTGTGCGACCGCGCCAACACGCTGGGCGCAAGGCTGAAGCAGCGGCTGCAGTCGATCCGTGACGACGTGCCCGAGATCGTCGACATCAGAGGCCTCGGCTTCATGAATGCGGTCGAGTTCAACGACGTCAAGAAGGGCCTGCCGTCGGCCGAGATCGCCAATGCGATCCGGCTGAAGGCACTCGACAAGGGCCTGATCCTGTTGACCTGCGGCGTCTACGGCAACGTCATCCGTTTCCTCGCCCCGATCACCATCCAGGACGGCGTCATGAACGAGGCGCTGGACATTCTGGAAAGCTCGATCCGCGAAGTCTGCGCCGCCTGAAAGGGCGGCGCCCATTCTCCTGCGGGCCTACCTCAAAACGAGAAAAGCTGCCGTCACGAGCTTGGGTTCTGTAGCCAGGCGGGAATGTCCCGCTTGGCGTGCAGCACTCGCCACACATCGATATGATCGGGCTGCTCAAGATAGAAAATCAGATATGGATAGCGCTTGAGTTGCACACTGCGCAGACCAGGCAATTCAATTTCGTAGGCATACCTCAGAGAGCCAGATGCCGGGTGGCTCGCTATCAGTTTGTAGGCGTTTTGAAGATCCTCGACATAGCCCAACGCCATATGCGAACCAACTTCGCGTGCATAGTAATCAACGGCGTCCTCGATATCCCGCAGAGCAAGCTTTCGAGGAACAATTGCCTTCGTCACCTAATTTATTGGCCCTGCGCTCGTTTTCGCAGGGCGGCGAAATAGTCATCGTCTACCGGAGCGCCCGGCGCCGATGATGCGCCCTCGAGGAGCAAACCGCGCAGAAGTTGACGATCTTGATCATGGCGGATCAATTCACGCACATACTCGCTGCTCGTGCCATAGCCGCGATCCGTCACCTGCTGATCGACAAAATGCTTCAAGCTGTCGGGCAGTGAGATATTCATGGTGCTCATTCAGGCATTTTATTTCGTATGGCAAAAATTGGCAAGCCTACGCGCTGGCCTTGGCCGGCTCCATATTCTGAAACGCGGCAAGTGCCGCTTTCAGCCCCTCGGGGCCGGCGGCCACCGTTTCCGACGTCGGCGAGAAGCCGGCGCCGAGCATCTTGCGGCCAAGCATGTGGTCGCCGGGGCGGTTGACCGATTCGATGCCGAGCAGCCGATCGCCGGCATAGTGGTAGATCGAGAATTTGTTGTCGGGCAGGTCGCCCAGCACGACATGGCTGTCGCCGCCGGCGGTCAGGCCGACCATCTGCAGCTTCATGTCGCCGATGTCGGACCAGAACCATGGCACCGCCGAATAGGCGTCGGCATGGCCCGATATCGTGCGCGCGGCAAGCCGCGCCTGATCGGTGGCATTCTGCACCGATTCCAGCCGCACCTCGCCGCCGGTGAACCAGTGACGGTAGGAGGCAGCATCGCCAATAGCGAGAATCTCCGGCACCGACGTGCGCATCTGATGATCGACGCGAATGCCGTTGGCGATGCCGAGGCCGGCAGCCTGCGCCAGTTCGACATTCGGCACGGCACCAATGCCGACGATGACCATGCGCGCCGGCAGCCTTTCGCCTGACGAGGTGATCGCGGCCACGACATGACCGTTTTCGCCATCGAGCTTGGCGATCGAGGTGCCGGCGAGGATGCGCACGCCCGTCGCTTCCAGCCGTTGCCGGACGTGGCTCGCCACCACCGGCGCCACGGCGCGGCCGAGCAGCCGGTCCACCGCCTCGACCACTGTCACCGTGCGGCCGGCGGCCCGCAACGTGGCTGCGATCTCCAGCCCGATGAAACCGCCGCCGAGGATGACGACCTCGTCGCTTTGCGCGCTGAGGTCGCGGATCAGCCGCGCATCGGCCAGCGAGCGCAGGGACAGCACACCGGACAGATCGGCACCGGGCAGCGGCAGCGTGCGCGGGCGCGAGCCTGTCGCCAGGATCAGGTGATCGAAGGCAAGCGCACCACCGCCGGCAATATCCAAGCTGCTGCGTCCGGCATCGATGCGATCGATCTTGACGCCAGGCCGGTAGTCGATAGCGCTGCCGGTGTAGAAGGCCTCGCCACGCAAGGGTTGTGGCTTGGCCTCGGTATCCTTGATGAAGGTCTTCGACAGCGGCGGCTTGTGGTAGGGAAGTTCGTCCTCATCTCCGACGAGGATCACCGGCCCGTCATAGCCGTCCTCGCGCAGACTTGCGGCCGCTTGCACGCCCGCATGACCCGCGCCGACAATGACCACACCGTTCTTCATCGCACTCAATCCCGATTCGACCCTAGGATGTTCCGCCAGATGGCAATTGTCTGGCACCGCTGCAAGCGAGCTTTTGCGGGTCGCATCCGGGATGGCGGCTGTCAATCGCACAGTTCAGCGGCAAGACCGGTGCAGGAAAATGCATAAAGTTGACAGTTGCAGTTTAGAATAATTCTAAAGTGTTGTTTCAATTGACTTTTCTTGCGGATTGTCATTGACATCCGATGGTGTCGCAGCTTTATGGAAGCTCGCGCGTCAGCGCATCCCTTTAATGTCTGGGCCTTGAACCCTTTCGATTGGAGGCATTTTGGTGTCTTTCTTCCGCGAACCGCGCGATGGCGCGGCATCTCTTGCGCCCAATGGCCCGCAGATGGCCTGGCGCCGGTTGCTGTGCGCGCCGTTTACAGAATTTCCGAGAAACTGGAGAGTGATTATGACAGCACGATATGGCAGCAGGCTTGCGGCGATCGGCGCCACTGCCCTGCTGACGGCGGCGGTATTCGTGTTGCCGGCAAAGGCGGAAACCGATGCAAAGGCGGTCATCAAGACCTATTCCGACATTGCGCTCGCCAAATACGAGGATTCGCTGACCACCGCGCAGGCGCTCGACAAGGCGATCGACGCGCTGCTCGCCACGCCATCGGTGGAAACCCTCAACGCTGCCCGTGACGCCTGGAAAGCATCGCGCGTTCCCTACCAGCAGACCGAGGTCTACCGCTTCGGCAACAAGATCGTCGACGACTGGGAAGGCAAGGTGAATTCCTGGCCGCTGGATGAAGGCTTGATCGACTACGTCGCCAAGAGCTACGGCACCGAATCGGACGCGAACGCGCTCTACACGGCCAATGTGATCGCCAACAAGGAGATCGAGATCAACGGCAAGAAGGTCGATGCATCGAAGCTTTCGCCGGAATTCCTCTCCGGCACGCTGCAGGGAGCCGGCGGTATCGAGGCCAATGTAGCCACCGGCTATCACGCCATCGAATTCCTGCTCTGGGGCCAGGACCTGCATGGCACCGGCCCGGGTGCCGGCGAGCGCCCCTTCACCGACTACGACCTCAATAACTGCACCGGCGGCAATTGCGACCGCCGCGCCGAGTATCTGAAATCGGCCAGCGACCTTCTGGTTTCGGATCTTCAGGAGATGGTCGGCAACTGGAAGGAAGACGGCGCCGCCCGCAAGGCTCTTGTCGATGGCGAGCCGAACACGGCGATCTCGACGATCTTCACCGGCATGGGCTCGCTGTCCTACGGCGAACTGGCCGGCGAGCGCATGAAGCTCGGCCTGCTGCTGCATGATCCGGAAGAGGAGCACGATTGCTTCTCCGACAACACCTACAATTCGCATCTCTACGACGCCATCGGCATTCGCGCGGCCTACCACGCCAGCTATACCAGGCTCGACGGCACTGTCGTAGCGGGGCCCTCGGTGGCCGACATGGTGAAGGCGGCCGATCCGGCGATCGACAAGGAACTGTCCGACAAGCTCGATGTTTCGGTCGCCAAGATGGAGGCGATCAAGGCGCGTGCACTGGCCGGCGAGGCCTATGATCAGCAGATCGCCGAGGGCAACATTGAGGGCAACGCCACCGTGCAGGCGGCGATCGATGCGCTGATCGATCAGACCAAGTCGATTGAGCGCGCCGTCGGCTCCCTGAAGCTCAGCACCATCGCCTTCGAAGGGTCCGACAGCCTCGACGCGCCGGACAAGGTGTTCAAGTAAGGGTAAACGACGGAGACTGATCCGGAGCCGGACAACCGGCTTTGGAACGGTCTCCGCCAGAAGATCAAGCCAAACGGCGCGGGAGACGCCGTCAGCCAGCCGAGCAAGCCAATGCTGATTTGTCATTGCAATATCATCACCGAGAAGGAGATCGAGCAGACGATCGTCGGGCTGCTGGACCAGGATCCCTGGCAACTGATCGTGCCGGCGAAGATCTATCATGCAATGCAAAAGCGCGGTCGCTGTTGCGGCTGCTTCCCAAATGTGGTGGAAACGATCATTCGGGTCACCGAAAATTACCACGCCCGCTCGGAGGCGAGCGGCGTGGATGTCGTTTCACACCTGGATCGCGTCAGAGGCCTGCGCATCCAATACGGGAGCAGAATTCATGAAAGGCGATCCGCAGATCATCGAGCGGCTTAACGAGGCCCTTTTTCTGGAGCTTGGGGCCGTCAATCAGTACTGGGTGCATTTCCGTCTGCTTGAGGACTGGGGATACGCCAAGCTGGCAAAGAAGGAGCGGGCTGAATCGATCGAGGAGATGCACCATGCCGACAAGCTCGTCGCCCGCATCATCTTCCTCGAAGGCCATCCGAACCTGCAGTCCGTGGCGCCGCTGCGCATCGGGCAGAACGTCAAGGAAGTGCTCGAATCCGACCTTGCCGGCGAATATGACGCACGTACCGCCTACAAGCGCTCGCGCGAAATCTGCAACGACGCTGGCGACTACGTGACGATGAAGCTGTTCGAGGAATTGCTGGCCGACGAAGAGGGTCACATCGACTTCCTCGAGACGCAGCTCGACCTGCTTGCCTCGATCGGCGAGGAAAAATACGGCCAGCTCAACGCCGCATCGGCGGACGAGGCGGAGTAAAGGCATGCGGGAATGCGGCGCCTGTTAGAATTCGTGCGCCGCTCGCGGCGGGCCAATCGCTCGCCGCTCCCTGAGAAGACGCCGGCCGGATTGGCGCGTCGGCGCGGTGTCATCCTCATGTTGGCGCTTACCTCTTCGGCGATGGCTGGTGATCTTCAACCTGCCGGCCTCGCCACCACGCGCACCGACCTCAATGCGAAGGATCAGGCGCGCGTCACCGCCATCACCAGGCCGACGTCGGATTTTTCCAAACCCGAGCAGTTCGAACTGATGCAAGGTGGCGCCGGCACGTCCCGAAAGGACGTCAGCCGCGATTCCTTCTCGCAATCCTCGGCCAACATCACCTTCGAGGAAGAGGGCGACTTCAAGCTCGGCAATGCCCTTTTCCGCAAGAACTGGGTCTCGTCGCCATCCTCGACGCAGGCTTCGGACGGGCTCGGCCCGCTGTTCAACGAACGTGCCTGCCAGAACTGCCATCTGAAGGACGGCCGCGGCCGTCCGCCGCAAGGCGACGCCGGCACCACGTCGATGTTCCTGCGGCTGGCCCGCGACGCCAGCAGCGTCGAAGAGAAGGCGGCGCTTGCCGACCACGAGGTGCTCAACTTCCCCGACCCGGTCTACGGCATGCAATTGCAGGAGCTCGCCGTACCCGGCCTGCCCGGTGAAGGCAGGATGCATGTCGACTATCAGGAACGTAAGGTAGAGCTGACGGACGGCACTGTAATCTCCTTGCGCAAGCCGGGCTATTCGGTTGTCGATGCTGCCTATGGACCAATCGATCCGCGCACCACGCTGTCGCCGCGGCTGACGCCGCCAATGATCGGCCTGGGCCTGATCGAACAGATCGCGCCGGCTGATATTCTCGCCCACGCCGATCCGGACGACAGGGACGGCGACGGCATTTCCGGCAGGCCGAACATCGTGCGCGATAGCCTGAACGGGGAACTGACGCTCGGCCGCTTCGGCTGGAAGGCGCAGACTGCTTCGATCCGCCAGCAGGCGGCGGATGCCTTTGCCGGCGACATCGGCATCTCGACGCCCGAAGAGCCGAAACACTGGGGCGACTGCACTGCCGCGCAAGCCAAATGCCTCGCCATGCCGAACGGCGTGCAGCAGCGTCTCGGCCCGGTCGAGGCGCCGCCGCCGGTGATGGATCTCGTCACCTTCTATTCGCAGAACCTGGCCGTGCCGGCGCGCCGCGGCCTCGACCGGCCGGACGTGCTCGCGGGCAAAAAAACATTCTACGAGATCGGCTGCATTGCCTGCCACACACCGAAATTCGTCACGCGCCGCGATACGCCCAACAAGGCGCAGGCCTTCCAGTTGATCTGGCCCTATTCCGACTTCCTGCTGCACGACATGGGGCCTGATCTGGCCGATGGCCAGGCTGTGGGCGATGCGACGGGCAATGAGTGGCGCACGCCGCCGCTGTGGGGCATCGGCCTGACCGAGACGGTCAACGGCAATTCCTTCTTCCTGCATGACGGGCGCGCGCGCAGCCTGACCGAGGCGATCCTGTGGCATGGCGGCGAGGCGCAGAAAGCGCGCGACCGCTTTGCCGCCGCCAGTGCGACTGAGCGCGACGCGCTGCTCAAATTCCTGGAGTCACTGTGATGTTCAAGCGTTCTGCATTGTTTCTCGTTCTTCCGCTGGCCCTGCTGGGCGTTGTCCCTGCGTCGGCGGCGGTCAAAGCCTCCGACATCATCCAGCGGGCGATCGATGGCTTCGTCCGCCCGGCCTATGCCGGCCTGCACGAGCATGCGGAAGCCTTGACCGGATCCATGCGCAAGCTGTGCGTCACGCCCTCGCAAGGAGAACTCGATGCCGCACGCGCCGAATTCTCCGCCACCGTCTATGCCTGGTCGTCAGCCGAAATCATCAGCTTCGGGCCGATCAAGGAGAACAACCGGCTGGAACGCATGCTGTTCTGGCCGGATCGCAAGAGCATTGGCCTGAAGCAGGTGCAGGCGGCGCTGTCGGCCAAAGATCCAACCGCCACCGATCCGGCACAACTGGCCGGCAAGAGCGTTGCCATGCAGGGGCTGGGCGCGCTCGAATTCGTTCTTTATGGCGACGGCGCCGATGCACTTGCCGGCAAGGATGATCCCTACCGCTGCGCTTATGGCACTGCTGTTGCCGGCAACATCGAAACCATGGCCGGTGAGGTCAGCGCCGCCTGGAACAAGCCGGACGGCTTTGCAGCGCTTTGGGCCAATCCGGGGCCGCAGAACGCGCTCTACCGCGACGGCAATGAAGCGGTGACCGAACTGGTCGGCGTCTTCATCAACGAGCTGGAAATGGTGCGCGACGTGCGCCTGAAAGGGTTTTTCGGCGGCAAGCCGGGCGCGGACAAGCCGAAGCAAGCGATTTATTGGCGCTCGCAAAACACCACCGCGTCACTGGCCGGCAATCTCTCCGGCATCGATACGCTGTTCCAGGCCTCGAAACTTGGCGACGCCCTGCCGGCCGATGCGCGCTGGATGGCCGAATCGATCCACATCCAGCTGGTCAACGGCGTCGCCACCGCCAAGGCCATCAGCGGTCCAATCGACAAGGCGCTTGCCGATCCGGCGCTGCGTGACAAACTCGACCATTTCGCGCTGATCACCTCCAGCCTGTCGACCCTGATCGGCACCAGGTTGACCGCTGAATTCGGCCTGACCGCTGGCTTCTCCTCGCTGGATGGGGACTGAATTGAAAACCGCTCTGATAGATCGCCGCGATTTCCTGAGAGCTGCAGGCGTTGGCTTCATGGCCGCGATGGCGCCATCGGCTTGGGCAACGACGCTTGCGGCCGACGCCGTCTTCGCCACCGCTTTCGTCAAACGCGACGGCAGCTTTGGCGCTGCCGTCCTGTCCCAGGCCGGCAAAGTCCTGCATGCGATCGACCTGCCCGATCGCGGCCACGATGTCACCTTCGATCCCATATCGAAACGCTCGGTGGTCTTCGCGCGCCAGCCCGGCACCTTCGCCGTGGTTTTCGATCACTCGGGCCGTGACGCGCCGTTGACCATCGCCAGCATCCCCGGTCGGCATTTCTTCGGCCATGGCGTGTTCTCGGCCGACGGGGCGCTGCTCTATGCCACCGAAAACGACTTCGACAACGCCGCAGGCGTCGTCGGCGTGTACGATGCGCGGGCGAAATTCAGCCGTGTCGGCGAGTTCCCGACCTATGGCATGGGTCCGCACGAGCTTCTGCTCCTGGGCGATGGCAGGACGATTGCGGTTGCAAATGGCGGCATCGAGACCCATCCGGATTACGGCCGTGCCGAGCTCAACATCGCCACCATGAAGCCGTCCTACGTGCTGATAGACCGCATAACCGGCAACCTTGTCGAGAAGCACGAATTGCCGGCCGCACTGCATCAGCTGTCGATCCGCCACATGGACACCGATCCGTCCGGAACCGTCTGGTTCGGCTGCCAGTACAGGGGGCCGGGCACCGATCGTCCGTTGCTGGTCGGCCGCGCCACGCGCGGCAAGGATCTGCAGCTGCTCGACATGCCGCAGGACGTTTTGTCCGGCTTCCGCAACTACATAGGCTCGGTCGCCGCCAATCCGGCTGCCGGCACCGTCGCGGTCTCTTCGCCGGAAGGCAATTCGCTTGTCGTCATCGATGCGGCCAGCGGCCGGGTCGTCGCGAACAGCGCGCTGGTCGAGGTCTGCGGCGTGGCGCCCGACAGAACCGGCTTCATGGCCACCACCGGCGCCGGCGAGATCGTCGAGGGCAGCGGTGCGACACGCTCCGAACCGGACTATGTCTGGGACAACCACATGCTGCGCATCGAACAGGCCGCATAGGCTACAAGCGAAGCCGCTTAACGAATTATGCACTATCCCCTTGCGGTGGCGGGCCGTGGCGGGCACAGGGAATTGTTTTTCGAACCGGGCGTTTCATGAATTTGCTTGCCATCGACTGTGCCGCCAACCTCTGCGCTGCTAGCGTCTATGACGCGACGGCGAAGCGGGAGCTTGGCCGTTCGGTGCTCGATCTCGGCAAGGGCCATGCCGAGCATCTGATGGCGGTCATCGCCGAAGCGCTGGAGGCAAGCGCAACCGACTATGCCGGTCTTGGCGCCATTGCCGTCTCTGTCGGCCCCGGTTCCTTCACCGGTCTGCGCGTCGGCGTCTCGACCGCGCGTGGGCTGGCGCTGGCGCTGAAGATACCCGCAATCGGGGTGACGACACTGGAGGCGCTGGCCGCCGAAGCATCAGCGGCATTTCCCGGTCGCGCCGTGCTGGCGGCGCTCGATGCCGGCCGTGAGGAGATCCACGCGGCCTTTTACGACAAAATGTCAGTCTTGACTTACGGTCCGGCCGTGGCCACGCTGGCTGACGTGGTGGCCATGGCGATGGAAACGTCTCCGGTGCTTGCCGGCACCGCGGCAGCGCTCATCAGCGCATCGGCCGGGCGCAAATTCGATGTCGGCCCTCGGACGGCCACCGCCGACATTGTCACCTACGCCCGCCTGGCTGCCGCCAAGGGCGCGGGCGAACGGCCGAAACCACTCTATCTGCGCGGCGCCGACGCCAAGCCGCAGGCCGGGTTCATTCTTTCAAGGATCAGACCATGATCCCGAAAAGTGGGAGCCGGTTTTCGGAAGAGGTCATGGTCAAACAAGAAAACAAAAATTAGATGCGCATACCTTTTCTCCAACCACGCCGCCGGGACTATGCGCTCGAGCCGCTGAGGATCGCCGACAGTCCGGCGGTCTCGCTGCTGCACCGCGAGGACTTTGTCCGCCCCTGGACCGATGGCGAATTCGCGGCCCTGCTCGAACAGGACACTGTGTTCGGCTATGCCGCGCGCGAAACCGGACAGGGCTCCAAGCCGCCCGTCGGCTTCGTGCTGGCGCGGCTTGCGGCAGGCGAGGGCGAGATCCTGACCGTCGCGGTGGCGCGATCGCATCGCCGGCAGGGGCTGGGCTGGCAATTGATGGACGCGGTGTTGCGCGAACTGCACGCGCAGCGCGCCGAAGCGCTGTTCCTCGAGGTCGACGAGACCAATGTCGCGGCGATCGCGCTTTATCGCCGGCTGGGCTTCCGCGAGGTCGGCAAGCGGCCGAATTACTACAGGTCGGCCGAACACGGACCGACCGGCGCGCTTGTCATGCGCCGCGATCTTCGCTAGCGAGACGGCCGGGATGGGGCGATGATCAAGAAAATCAGGATTTTCCTGGCACTGGGCCTCGTTGTCGCCGGTTCGCTGGTCCTCGTGCCGTTACAGATACTGTCGATGAAGACCGGCTGGTGGCCGGAAACCTTCATCCTCAAGATCTGGCACAGGCTGATCATCAGGGCGCTCGGCATGCGCATCCATGTCAAGGGAACGCTGTCCGACAAGCGCCCGCTGCTGGTTGCGTCCAATCACATCTCCTGGACCGACATCATGGTGCTCGGTTCTTTTGCCGACGTAAAGTTCATCGCCAGGGCGGATATGGAAGGCTGGCCGCTGATCGGCATGCTGTCGAAGCTGCAGCGCACCGTGTTCATCGAGCGCGAGCGCAAGCGTTCGTCGGGCGACCAGGCAAGCGAGATTGCCAGCCGCATGGCCAAGGGCGATGCGATGGTGCTGTTTGCCGAGGGCTCGACCGGCGACGGCAATATGGTCCTGCCGTTCAAGAGCACGCTGTTCGGCGCCGCCTCGATGGCGATTTCGGAAGGCGCGGCGGAACAGGTGTTCATCCAGCCGGTGGCGATCGCCTATACGCGTCTGCACGGCGTGCCGCTCGGCCGCCGGCATCGCCCGCTTGCCGCCTGGATCGGCGATGAGGATTTGATGCCGCATCTCAAGGTATTGCTGGCGGAGGGCGCGCTCGACGTCGAGGTGCATTTCGGCGAGGCAATCGCCTTTTCCAAGGGTTCGAACCGCAAGGAGACGTCGAAACTGATGGAAAGCCAGGTGCGTGAGATGATGCAGGCGGCGCTTGCCGACCCGCAGCCGAGCCGCTAGCCCCGGCATGCCCTTGCTGGCGCGGGCCGAGAATCGTCTGTTTTTTGTCACGGAAAGGCGCTAGAAGCCGCCTTATGGACTTGAACACGATAGAAAGCGACGACATCGGCACTACGGCTGGACAGCCGGCGGTGCTTTCCGCGGCAGCGAGAAAGGTCTTCATCAAGACCTATGGCTGCCAGATGAATGTCTATGATTCACAGCGTATGGCCGATGCGCTGGCTGCCGACGGCTATTCCGCGACCGATGCCATTGGCGAGGCTGACCTTGTGCTGCTGAACACCTGTCATATCAGGGAGAAGGCGGCCGAAAAGGTCTATTCCGAGCTTGGCCGTATCCGCGATATGAAGGCCGAACGTGCCCTGGCCGGCCGCGAGATGCTGATCGGCGTCGCCGGCTGTGTGGCGCAGGCCGAAGGCGCCGAGATCATCCGCCGTTCGCCGGCCGTCGACCTGGTCATCGGCCCGCAGACTTATCACCGGCTTCCCGACGTGCTGGCCCGGGTGCGCGGCGGCGAAAAGATCGTCGAGACCGACTACGCCATCGAGGACAAGTTCGAGCATCTGCCGCAGCCCAAGCGCGCGGAGGTCATCAAGCGCGGCGTCACCGCCTTCCTCACCGTGCAGGAAGGCTGCGACAAGTTCTGCACCTTTTGCGTTGTGCCCTACACAAGGGGCTCCGAAGTCTCCCGGCCGGTGGCGCAGATTGTCGCGGAGGCTGAGCGCCTGGCCGAAGCCGGCGTGCGGGAAGTGACGCTGCTTGGCCAGAACGTCAATGCCTGGCATGGCCAGGGCGAGAACGGCCAGGAGTGGGGCCTTGGCCGCCTGCTGTTCAGGCTGGCCGAAATTCCCGGGCTGGCGCGTCTGCGCTACACCACCAGCCACCCGCGCGACATGGATGACGAGCTGATAGCGGCCCATCGCGATCTGCCGTCGTTGATGCCCTATCTGCATCTGCCGGTGCAATCAGGCTCCGACCGCATCCTCAAGGCGATGAATCGCCGGCACACGGCGAGGGATTATCTGGCGCTGCTCGACCGTATTCGTACCGCGCGGCCCGACATCGCGCTCTCCGGCGACTTCATCGTCGGCTTTCCCGGCGAGACAGAAGCGGATTTCGAGGCGACCATGGAACTGGTGCGCCAGGTCAATTACGCCTCGGCCTTTTCGTTCAAATATTCGCCGCGTCCGGGCACGCCGGGCGCCGAAATGCCCGACCATGTGCCGGAAACGGTCAAGGACGAGCGCTTGCAGAGACTGCAGGCTCTGCTTGTGAACCAGCAGCAGGATTTTGGTTTGAGCCTCGTCGGAACCACCATCGACACGCTGATCGAGAAGCCCGGCCGTCAGGCCGGCCAGAAGGTTGGCCGCTCACCTTGGCTGCAGCCGGTTATTGTTGATGAAAAGGCCGGCGAAATCGGTGACATTATCCAGGTGCGAATCACGAAGACGGGCTACAATAGCCTGTTCGCCGAATTGGCCTGAGGGGTCTCGGCAGATGAGGAGAGACGGTTGAGCGCAGCAGAGCTGAAGAACCTGCCCCCGGTACCGGCATCTGGGGCTTCTGACATGGCGCACATCGTTCTGACTTTCGACAACAACAAGCTTGCCAGCGCCCTTTACGGTCAGTTCGACGAAAACCTCGCTAGGCTGGAGCAGAAGCTTGGCGTCGACATCCGCTCACGCGGCAACCAACTGACCATCAAGGGCTCGGCATCGGCCGCCGAGCAGGCGCGCCGTGCGCTCGACAATCTCTACGGCATTCTCCAGAAGGGCGTCGACATCGGCCAGTCCGACGTCGACGGCGCCGTGCGCATGGCGATCGCCGCCGACGATCAGCTGACCCTGCCGACGTTGGAGCGCAAGGGCAAGGTCTCCGCCGCCCAGATCGCCACCCGCAAGAAGACGATCTATGCCCGCTCGCTCAACCAGGACGCCTATATGCGGGCGCTGGAACGGTCGGAACTGGTGTTCGGCATCGGCCCGGCCGGCACCGGCAAGACCTATCTGGCGGTGGCGCATGCGGCGATGCTGCTCGAGCGCGGCATGGTCGAGCGCATCATCCTCTCGCGGCCGGCGGTCGAGGCCGGCGAACGGCTCGGCTTCCTGCCTGGCGACATGAAGGAGAAGGTCGATCCCTATCTGCGACCGCTCTATGATGCGCTCTACGACATGATGCCCGCCGACAAGGTCGAGCGCGCCATTGCCGCCGAAGTGATCGAGATCGCACCGCTCGCCTTCATGCGCGGCCGCACGCTGGCGCATGCCGCCGTCATCCTCGACGAGGCGCAGAACACCACGCCGATGCAGATGAAGATGTTCCTGACGCGTCTGGGCGAAAACTCGCGCATGATCGTCACCGGCGACCCGACCCAGATCGACCTTCCCTCGAACACCAAATCGGGCCTGGTCGAAGCCTTGCGGGTGCTGGACGGCGTGGCGGGTGCGGTCACCGTGCGCTTCAACGACGGCGACGTGGTCCGCCATCCGCTGGTGGCGGAAATCGTCAGGGCCTACGACCGGGACGCCAAGCTGGCTCGTGGCCTCGGCGCCGAGAATTGATGTTGGCGATGCGGCTTCATGCCTGAGGACATAATATCCGGCGACGGGAATGTTCCCGTCGACATCGACATATCGATTGAGGCGGGCAACTGGCCCGACGAGGCAGGCCTGACGCGGCTGGTCGATCGCGCCGTCAAGGCGGCTTTTGCCGAAACCGGCGTGGCGGGCCGTTCCGAACTCAGCCTCGTTTTTACCGACGATGCCCATATCCAGGTTCTCAACGCCGGCTGGCGTGGCAAGGACAAACCGACCAACGTCTTGTCTTTCCCGGCTTTTCCGTTTGCGCAAGGCGGTCCGTTGCCGCCGATGCTGGGCGACATCGTGCTGGCCGCCGAAACGGTCGCCCATGAAGCGGCACTGGAAGACAAGCCTGTCGAGAACCATATCACCCATCTCGTCATCCACGGCCTGCTGCATCTGCTGGGCTACGATCACGAGACCGAGGCCGAGGCCGAGGCGATGGAAGCCGTCGAACGCGCGGCGCTTGCAAGGCTTGCCATTCCCGACCCCTACGCGTAACTACATCTGACCAATTGACCGGACGACGATGAACGACAAACCAGAGACTGCCGCCCGCCCCGACGCCGGCAGTGCGACCAAGGCTTCCGATACGTCGGAAGAGGGATCAAGTCCGAGTACCGTTACCTCTGGCGCTAGCAGTACCTCTGCTGCCGCCGGCACCGGCAGCGCTGCCAGCGAGACATCGCCCGCCGGTCCCTCCCTGTTCGACCGCGTTCTGGGCCTGTTTCGGCAACGCAACGGAACCAGCCTGCGTGAGGAAATCGCCGGCGCGCTTGCCGAGACGACGAGCGATGCCGGCGCCTTCTCGCCCGGCGAACGCGCCATGCTCAACAACATCCTGCGGCTGCGCGAAGTGCGCGTCGAGGACGTCATGGTACCGCGCGCCGACATTCAGGGGGTCGAAATCACGACGACGCTCGGCGATCTCCTGGGCACTTTCGAACAATCCGGCCATTCCCGCATGCCCGTCTATTCCGAGACGCTCGACGATCCACGCGGGATGGTCCATATTCGTGACGTGCTGGCCCACATCACCAAGATCGCGCGCGTCAAGAAGGGCCGCACGACCAGGAAAACCCCCGCCGCCACGGTTCTCGATCTTGCCCAGGTCGACCTCGCCCGCACCATTGGCGACCTCAATCTGATCCGCCCGGTGCTGTTCGTGCCGCCGTCGATGCTTGCCTCCGACCTGATGGGCCGCATGCAGACGACGCGCACCCAGATGGCGCTGGTCATCGACGAGTATGGCGGCACCGACGGCCTTGCCTCGCTGGAAGACATCGTCGAGATGGTGGTCGGCGACATCGAGGACGAACATGACGACGACGAGCCGATGATCACCCAGAGCGGCGACGGCGTGTTCATCGTCGATGGCAAGGCCGAGATCGACGACGTCGCCAAGATGATCGGCGGGGATTTCGCCGCCGGTGAACATGGCGAATATGTCGACACGATCGGCGGCATGATTTTCAACACGCTTGGCCGTGTTCCGGCCCGCGGCGAGGTGGTCCAGGCCATACCCGGCTTCGAATTCCACGTCCTCGACGCCGATCCGCGCCGCGTCAAGCGCGTGCGCATCGTGCAGAGCCAGAAAGGCGAGCGCCGCCGGCGCGCCACCGCGCGAACCGAACAGGCGTAAGTGTTTCGCTCGCCCGATGACTGTCGAAGACCCCTTCAAGCATTCCACGCTGGGGTCCGGTGTCTTCTACAAGGACCCTCGCGCCGCGCTGGACTGGCTTGAAGCAGCATTTGGCTTTGAGCGTAGCATGGTGGTCAGCGATGCTGAGGGAAAACTCGTCCATGCAGAGATGCGATTCGGCGACAGCTACATCATCGTCGATTCCGAATGGAGCGATTACGTCGCCAGCCCGGCTTCGGTCTCGGGCAGGAACACGCAGTCGATCTATGTCAGGCTGAAGCGCGGCCTGGATGCGCATTGCGAGAAGGCGCGGGCTGCCGAGGCTGATATAATCCAGGAGCCGGCGGATCAGTTCTACGGTGAGCGCCAGTATCGTGCCCGCGACCCTGAGGGCCATGTCTGGACCTTCACGCAGACCATCCGTTCGGTTCCGCGCGAGGAGGCCGAGCGGCTGGGGGGCGTTCAAATCGAGGGTTGGCACCGGTAGGGCAGGGCCGGAACTGTGCATCACAGCCAGTCCATCCGCCGTTTGGAGCGCGGAGCGCAGCCTGTTAAATCTTGTGTCCTGATTCGCGACTCGGAAGTATGCATGGAGCGCCTCACCGGCCGGATAATTCTGCTTTGGGGTTGGCGGCGTGCGCTCGTGGCGTTTCTCGCAGGCGCTTTTGCCGTGCTTGGGCAGGCGCCTTACGACTTCTTCGCTGCCTGTTTCGTCTCGTTTCCGCTGCTGGTCTGGCTGCTCGACGGCGCCACCGGCGAAGCTTCCGGCAGCTTGTTCCGGCGTCTGCGGCCGGCTTTCGCCGTCGGTTGGTGGTTCGGTTTCGGCTATTTCCTCGCCGGCCTCTGGTGGATCGGCTCGGCGCTGCTGGTCGAGGCCGACAACTTTGCCTGGGCGCTTCCCTTCGCGGTGGTCGGCATTCCTTTCATGCTCGCCTTTTTCTACGGCTTTGCGGCAATCGTTGCCCGGCTGCTGTGGAGCAACGACATTGGCCGCATCGCCGCCCTTGCCTTCGGATTCGGCCTGGCGGAATGGCTGCGCGATTTCCTGTTCACCGGTTTTCCCTGGAATGCCGTCGGCTACGCGGCCATGCCCGTGCCGCTGCTGATGCAGAGCGTCTCGGTGACGGGCATGATCGGCATGAACGCGCTCGCGGTGTTCGTCTTCGCATTGCCGGCACTGCTGGCGGCACGTCGGCACCTGCGCCTCGGCGCGGCACTGTTTGTCGTGCTCGCCGCCGCCCATGTCGGCTTCGGCTATGTCAGGCTTGCCGCTCCCGAACCGCCAGCTTCACGCAGCCTGGATGTCCGCATCGTCCAGCCGGCCGTGGACCTGTCGGAAAAGTGGGATGCCTCGGTGCGCGACCGCATCTTCGCGGTCCTGATGGGGCTCTCGGCCAAGGCGCCGGACCCAGGCCATCAAAAGCCGCAACTGATCCTGTGGCCCGAAACCTCGGTACCTTTCCTCTTCACCGAGCGTCCAGACGCATTGACGGCGCTGGGGGACATGCTCGGACCCGACCAGATGCTGATTGCCGGCGTCGTTCGCGAGGAAGGCGGTTCGGCGGCGAATGCCGACAGCCGTTACTACAACTCTGTGGTGGCGATCGACGACAAGGGTGAAATCACGGACGCAGTCGACAAGGTTCACCTGGTGCCGTTCGGCGAATACCTGCCTTTCGCCGATCTGCTCCAGCGTTTCGGCATCGAGCAACTGGTTGCCGGGCCAATGAGTTTCGCGGCCGGCAATGAGCGGCACGCCATCACGCTGCCCGATGGCATCCGTGCTCTGCCATTTATCTGCTATGAAGTGATCTTTCCCGATCTTGTGGCAGTTGACGCTGCGTCAGCGCAGCTTATTGTGAACGTTACCAACGATGCGTGGTTCGGCGACACGCCGGGTCCGTATCAGCATTTCAGGCAGGCCCAGATCCGCGCGGTGGAAAATGGATTGCCATTGGTACGTGCTGCCAACAACGGCATCTCGGCCGTCGTCGATCCGCGCGGGCGCATCGTCGATGCGCTGGCGATCGACGCACGCGGCGCCATCGATGCCCACATACCGATTTCCGGACAGGCGCTCATATCTCCCGGCCAACGGCGCATTAACGGAATGCTGATCATGTTGCTGTTTGCCGTTGGGGCAGCGCTGTTGAACGTAAGGCAAAGGCTACGGGTGAATTGACAGCCAACACATTAGAAACTCATACTGTAAGTGCCTGAAAATTTCTCGAAGCCGGTGGATCGTTCTGTTGGGGCAGTTGCCTCCGGCTTTGTTTGGGCGAGAAAAAAATAGAGAAAGCCGAAAAAATTCGGCGAGGAAAAAATGACAGAAGATAACAAGAAGAAACCGAATCCGATCGACATCCATGTTGGCAGTCGCATCCGGCTTCGCCGTAACATGCTGGGAATGAGCCAGGAAAAGCTGGGAGAAAACCTCGGCATCACATTTCAACAGATTCAGAAATATGAAAAAGGCACCAACCGCGTCGGCGCCAGCCGATTGCAGGCGATAGCGTCCATACTCGG
>NZ_RZQL01000090.1 GCF_003997935.1 Mesorhizobium sp. M7A.F.Ca.US.006.01.1.1 | reverse complement strand
CCTTGACGGTTGCGCCGCCGGAGAAGCCGGTCCAGTCGCCGTCACGCTTCAAGTCGACATCGATGCCGCTGATCACGGTGCCGCCCGACGTGACGGTGTCGGCGCGGATCTTTCCGGAGATCACGGGCGCCGCCAGATAGTTGGCGACCAGCGCATCGATCGAGACGGCTTTCGCCTGGAGGTCGCCGCGCGTAATCGATGCTGTCGCCGCCTTGATGGCGACCTGCGGTGCGGTGCCGTTCTTCGAAAAGGCGATCGTGCCGCGCACGTCACCCTCGGCCTTTTCCAGGGCAAGCGCCGCCAGCGGGCCGATATCGGGCAGGTCGAGCGCGATGGTGCCGACCGGCACGAACTTCTCGTCCAGCGCCAGATCGCCGGAAATCCTGTTCTTGCCGAGCGACAACAGCAGGCCGTTGATGGCGCTCTTGCCGTCAGCCGTCGCCAGCACCGCGCTGCCTTGCAGCGCCTGGCCGGCGACATTGCCGGTCAGCTGCACATTCGCCGCCGGGTTGGCGGCATCGGCCTTGCCGGTGGCGGTCAGCTTCAGCCCGGTGATCTCTCGCGCCGCCACGAGAAGGCGGTCGCTGTCGATGGTCAGCGACAGGTCGGGCGCCGCGGCCGGGCCCTGCGCGTTCAACGCAAAGGCGATGGCGCCCTTGGCGTCTTTCGACAGCAGCGAGATGTCGCTCAGCGCACCCTTGATGTCGGCGGCCACCTTGTTGTCGGCAAGGCTCGCCTGCCCGTCGGCGGTCAGCGCACCCGAGGTCAGCTTCAATCCGCCTATATTGATACTGCCGTTGGGGTCGCGCTTCAGCGTGGCGCTGATCTCAGCGCGTTCGCCAAGCATGCCGCGCGCCGCCGCCGGCAAGGCCGATGATGGAGCATCCGCCTTCAGGTTGAGGTCTATGGCACCGTCACGCAGCGACACCTGGCCGGCGACCTGGCTGTTCAGCGCATCGCTCTTGAGCGAGCCGCTGTCTATGGCAACCGCATCGGCTGTCAGGCGACCGCTGAGCGCTGCCGTGACCTTGCCGGCGATCAGCGGCGCGATCACCGGATTGTCGAGGCCGACCTTATCCACCGACACTGTGCCGGAAACCGGCCCTGCACGGTTCTTGAGATCAAACGCATCCGAGTGCAACGCCAGGACCAGCCCCTCCACCCTCGCCGGACTGGTGACGATCGAGGGCAGGATCGCGGAGACATCCAGGCGGGCCCGCGTGCTCTCGCCCGCCACCTTTGCCGACAAGGACCGGATCTCAATCTTGACCGGGCTCTCGGCGCTGCCGACAGTCAGGGGCAGGCTGGGGCCGGATGATATGAGATCGAGCGCAAAATCGCTGGCGCCGTTCGGGTTGAGGGTGCCGGTAGCCTTGCCGGAAATCTTGTCGCCGATCAGCGTCGCCTGATCGAGCATCACGCCGCCGGCCAAGGTGTAGCTGCCGGCCGCATCGACAGCCAGCGCTCCGAGCCCGGCCTGGCGGGTCTGGCTGGTTTCTATACCGGCCAGTTGCGCATTGAACCGGACATCGGGAGCGGCCGGCGGTCCGGTCACACCAGCCGTGCCGCTGAGCGTGCCCACAGCATCGAGGCCGGGCGAAAATTCATTGGCGAGCGCCGCGGGCAGTGCCGAAAATTGCGCCGCCAGGTCGAGCGTCTGACCGGCAGTGCCCGACAGCGTCACCGAACCGCCGCCGACATCGAGAGCCAGTTTCTCGATGCTGGCCGTGCCGTTGGCGATGCTCAGTGTCGACGCCTGGGCGATCGCCGCCTTGATGCCGCGAACAGTAGCTTCGCCCGAGGCGATCTCGACGCTGGTCGTGCCGTCGGCGATCTTCACCCGGCCGGCAGCGGTCGCCGGAATGCCCGCTATGGTGGCGCCGCCGGTGAAATTGGTCCAGTCGCCGTCGCGCTTCAGGTCGACGGCGATGCCGCCGATTTCGGTGGTTCCGGAGGTGACGCTGTCCGCCTTGATCGAACCCGCGATCGCCGGCGCCTTGAGATAGTTGGCGATCAGCGCATTGACGGTGATGGCCTTGGCCGTCACGTCGCCGCGCGCGATCGACGTGCTCTTCGCATCGATGGCGACGGAGGGCGCGTCGCCCTCCTTGTCAAAGCGGATGGTGCCGTCGATGTCGCCCGTCACCGCCTGGCCGGCGAGTGCGGCCAACTGGTCGATGGCGGGCGCTTCGAGCGTCAGCGTGCCAAGCGGCATATACTTGTCGTCCAGCGCGAGATCGCCCGAGACCTTGTTGTCGCCCAGCGAGACCAGGAATCCGTTGATCGAACGCTTGCCCTCGCTTGTCACCAGCGCAGCCTTGATGTCGAGCGGCTGGTCGTTGACGGAGCCGGTCAGCGATACGTTGGCGGCGGGACTGGTGATATCGGCCTTGCCGCTTGCCGTCAGCTTGATGCTCTTCACCGTGCGGCCCGATGCCGTCAGGCTGTCGCTGTCGGCGGTAACCGTGAAGTCCGGCGCCGTCATCGCGCCGCTTGCCGACAGCGCGAAATCGACGCCACCGGCAACCGGCACGCCGACCGTCGGCGACAGCACCGAAACATCGCCCAATTTGCCCTTGATGTCGGCCTGGATGTCGGTGCCTTGCATGCTGGCCGTGCCGGCGGCGCTAAGCGTGCCGGACGTGAATTCGATCGAGTTGGCGGCGAAGGATCCCTGCGGATCGCGGGCCGCGCTGGCCGAGAATTTCACCCTAGCGCCGAGCACCGAGGCGATCTGCGGCGGAAAGGCCGTCGCCACGGCATCCGCGTTCATCTTCAGCTGCATCGACAGGTCGGCAAGCGCCACCGTCGCCGTCAGCGAGGCGTTGAGCGCGTCGGAACGCAGCGTGCCCTGGTCGATGGCAATGGCATCCTTGCTGACGGACCCGGCCAGATCGACATCGATCTTGCCGGTGATCAGCGGTGCCAGCGTCGCCACGTCGGTGTTGAGGCCGCCCGCTCCCAGCTTGACGGTAACCGGCCCGGCGCGGTTCTGGATATCGAAGCCGTCGGAATGAATCTGCGCCGCCAGATCATCCAGCCGCGTGCCGCCGGCGACGATGGAGACGAAGGAGGCGCCGATGTCGATGATCGGCGCCTTGCCGTCGCCAAAGGCTCGGGCGGTGGCATTGCTGATCGCCAGCGTGATCGGCTGCGCCTTGCTGCCGACGCTGATCACCACCGGCGGGCCCTTGGCGGCGAGTTCGACCGAGAGATCGCTGGCGCCGGCAGGATCGACGATGCCGGTGGCGGTGCCGTGCACCGCATCGCTGTCGATATTGGCGCGGTCGACACTGACGCCACCGGCCGATGTGGCGGTGCCCGCGACATCGAAACTTGTCTTGCCGGCAAACAGCGGCTTCAAATTCTCCGGCAGGAAGCGGGCGAAGTCGCCGTCGCCCTTGGCCTCGATGTGATTGCCCTTATCGGTCAGTTGATGGCGGCCTGTCAGTTGAGTGACGATCTTGCCGTCGACCGTGAACGTGCCGATGCCGTTCCAATTGGCGAGCGGCCCGGTGCCTGAAACATTTATGTCGACCGGCGGCGTGTCGGGCAGCTTGAGCAGATTAGCGATGATGCCGCCTGCCGGCTCCGAGGCCTTCAGATCGAGATCGAGCCTGTTGTCCGCCGGCGCAAAGTGGACCTTGGCGTCGACATTGCCTTGCTTGCCATCATGGCGGGTGATGTTGAGCACCGTCTCGACCGCCAGCGGTGCGGCATCGGCCTTGATCGATCCCTTGGCCGCAAGCTCGGCGATGCCGCTGCCGGCCAGTTGCTGGCCAAGCGCGATCTCGGGCAGGTCGATCTGCTTGATGTCGATGGAAACCGGCAGCGTCGTCGTGCCACCGCTCGGCGCGGGCTGCGTGCTGGCCACCGGCAATCGCGCCAGTTCAATACGCTCGGCAGCGATGCGATCGGCGTTGAAGTTCTTCGACAGCAGCGCCAGCGGCGACCAGTCGACGGCCACCTTGCGCGCCACCAGCCAGGCGCCCTCGCGGTCCTCCAGCACGACATGGTCAACGCTGAGCGCCCCGGACCAGATGCCGTCTATGCCGCTGACCGTGATCTTGCGGTCGTCGCTCGAAGCCAGCCGCGAAATGATGCCTGCGAGATTGTCGCGTCCGCGCTCGGTCTTGGTCAGCACCACCAGCGCCCCGATCGCTCCCGCAACCACGATCAGCAGCGTGTAGAGGACAATACGAAGGATGCGCCAGACTGTTTTCATCGCTCAGAATGCCTGTCCGATGCCGGCATAGATGCCGAAATGCGGATCGCCCGGATCGCGGTTGAGCGGCACGGCGGCATCGATGCGCAGCGGCCCGAACGGCGTGACATAGCGCAGGCCGACGCCGGCGCCGACCTTGACATCGGAGAAATCGGGAACCGATTTGGTCGACACGGTGCCGGCGTCGACGAAGGGCACGATGCCGATCGTGTCGGTGATGGCGATGCGCATCTCGACCGAGGTTTCGAAGAAGGACAGGCCGCCGATCGGCTGGCCGGTGAAATCCTTCGGACCGATGCCCTGATAGGCGTAGCCGCGCACCGAGCCGCCGCCGCCGGAATAGAAGCGCCGGTCGGCCGGCACATGGTCGAGGCTGGTGCCGACGATCGAACCGATTGCGACACGTTCGGCCAGCACGAACTTCGAAGCCGAATCCAGCGACTGATAGGCCGACCCTTCGCCCTTCAACTTCAGGAACGCCGCACCGCTCAAAATGTCGTAGCTCGGCTCGGCATAGGCCAGCACCCGGAAGCCGCTGGTCGGGTTCAGCCGGTTGTCCCGGTTGTCGTAGACATATTGCAGCGGAATGCTGGCGATCAGGTATTTGTGCTTGCCGAAGGCGTCGTGGATGCGGGAATAGTCGAGCGCCACCTCGGCGGAAACCGTCTGCTTCTTGGTCAGTTCGTAGGACAGGCCTGTGCTGCCCTTGACTGAGAAATGGTCATAGGCATCAGGATGTTCGAGCACCGTTTTGACGCTGGCGAAGAACTTCGATGCCGGCCCGACCACGCCGGGCTTTTCGAACATGATGCCGGCATTGTAGTTGAGTTCGCCGAGATCGTTGCTGCCAATGCCGCTGATCTTGCCATCGATGCGCAGCTTCTCGGCCCGGCCGAACAAATTGCGGTGGCCCCAATAGCCCTCAAGGCCGAGCCCCTCGGTGTTGGAAAAAGTGCCGCCGACGCCGAAATAGCGTGGCTTGCGCTCGCTGACCTGGACGCCGATCGGGATGTTGCCGTCGGCGTCGAGCGTGTCGGCTTCCTTGAACGTCACGCTGTTGAAGACCTCGAGCGCCAGCAGCCGGTCGCGCGCGTCGTCGATCTCTTGCGGCGAGTATTGCCGGCCGCGCTTGAGGCCGGTCATGTATTCGGTGAAGTCGCGGTCGACCTTTTCGGTGCCTTCCACCGTGGTGTCACCATAGCCGGCGACCGGCCCGGCGGCGACCGTCAGCGCAACGTCGAGCGTCGAGGTGGCATGGTCGGCGACGATCTGGCGGTCCGTCACCTTGGCCAGCGGTCTGCCCTCCTCCTTCAGCGCCCGCACGATCAGGGCCTCAGCCTTGAGCACAGCGCCGGATCCGGCATCGCCGCCTGAAATCAGGCCGTAATCGGCGCTCATCAGCCCTGCCGCATCGCCCTCAAGGTGGATATTGCCCAAGGTGAATTTCGGCCCGGTGGCAATGTCAATGACCACGGGAACCGGCTGCGGCCCCTTGAATTCGGCATCCGGCGGCAAATCGTCGAGCGGCTTGCCGTCGATGGTGACGGTGACGACGCCTTCGTAACGGGCATCGGCATAGAGCGCGGCGACAAGCTGTTCGCGGTCGCTGCGCGCTTTGGCCATCAGTCCGAGCGAACCGGAAACCGGACGCTCCTCGTCACTCTTCAGCGCAGAGGCATTTTCGAGCTTCTTGACCAGATCCTTGTCGGCGTCGGGGGCGGAAATGGTCACGGCGTACCGCAGGGGATCGACGATATCGGCATCCTCGTCGCTGGACGACCCCCACAGCTTGATGCCGAAAAGCTCGAAAGCGGCCGCCGGGCGCGATTCGGCGACGAGCACGGTCGAGCACATCATGGCCAGCAGCAGGGTGCGCGGAAGCGCACGCCCTGGCGCGCGACCTCCTGACATCTGCTCTTCATGCGCCGGCATTAAGACAACCTAGATTACAAAACTAAAATTGGAATGAAGTTCTGAAGCGCTCGTAAAGGGGCCACAATCCAATTGTCTGAAATAGGGCGGGCTTGGAATTCACACCTTTTGCGTCGCCGCAAGAAAGCGTGATCCCCTGTCCTATGGAGGTACTACCGGTCATCGGCCGGAAAGGAAACCGTTGGCAGGCGGAACCCTGCCGCGTCCTTGTGTTGACAAGCCTGACTGAAGCTTGATCATGCCCGGACGTCAGCTGTGTCTGGAGGGGTGTTATGGCAATGCGCGCGGCTCGTGGTCTTGCGATTCTGATTCTCCTAATTTTTGCCTGGGCCAATGTCCTGGCCTGGAGCAGCACCGCGCAAGCGGCCGAAGCCCGGCGAATAGCGACAACTGACAATTCCGATTATTTCGGCTTTGATCTCAGGTCCGACCAGAATGTGACAATCGACCAGTGCAAGACGACATGCCTGGGAGACCCGGCCTGCCGCGCCTTCACCTACAACAAAAAAGCCAAATGGTGCTTCCTCAAATCCGACTACAACCAGTTGAAAACCTTCAACGGCGCGGTCGCGGGCAAGGTCGTCAACATCGATGGCGACCCTGATATCGGCGCGCCGCCGGAACTCGCCTTCTTCCCCAACTGGATGTCCGATCAGGCCCAGCAATACCGCAACAAGCTGCTCGGCCCGGCCTATGACAGACCGACAGAAGGCATGGCTGCCTTGCTGAGCGCCGCCGAACAGGCCGTACTAACCGGCGACCACCGCTCGGCCATGCTGAAATACGAGGCCGCGGTCTCGGTGCTGCCCGATGATGGCCAGCTCTGGCTCAACCTGGCGCGTGAAACGCTGGCCGTGCAGCCCGCCGCAAGCACCTCCGAAGCTTCCACTTTGCCGACGAACGGCACTTCAGCCGCATTCAACGCCTATAAATTACTGCGCACCAGCAAGACGCGCGCCGAAGTGCTGGCGCTGCTCGGCAACGGGCTCGACAAGCGCGATCTCTACCGGCCGGCGCTGCAGGCCTATGAGGCCAGCCTTGCCCTGAACCCTTCGCCGGCGGTCCAGGCCGACTATGCGGATCTCAAGGCGCGCAAGGGTTTCCGCGTTATCGACCACACCATCGATGCCGATACCAGCGCGCCGCGCATCTGCGCGCAATTCTCCGAGGATCTGGTCAAGACCGGCGTCGACTACGCGCAATTCGTCACCGTCGACAATGCACCGCCCAAGGGCGTCGAGGCCAAGGACAAGCAGATCTGCGTCGAAGGGCTGGAGCATGGCCAGCACTACGACGTCACTTTCCGCGCCGGCCTGCCGGCGGCAATCGGCGAAGTGACCGCGGCTCCCGTGGTGCTGTCGATCTATGTCCAGGACCGCGCACCGTCCGCCCGCTTCACCGGTGACAGCTTCGTGCTGCCGGCCGGCGCGCGCCGTGGCATTCCGATCGTTACCGTCAACATGAACGCCGCCGAGATGAAGCTCTACCGCGTCGGCGATCGTTCGCTGGCCCAGCTTCTGTCGGGCTACCAGTTCCTGCACCAGCTCGACGGCTATGACATCTCCAACATTTCCGAGCAGATGGGCGCGCCGGTCTGGCAGGGCCAGCTCGACATCGCCAATGATCTCAACAAGGAGGTCACCACCTCCTTCCCTGTCGACGAGGCCGTGCCGCAGCGCAAGCCCGGCGTCTATGTGCTGACCGCCCAGGCCGTCAACGACAAGAGCGACGACTACAATTCGATGGCCACGCAATGGTTCGTCGTCTCCGACATCGG
Organism: Mesorhizobium sp. M7A.F.Ca.US.006.01.1.1; assembly: GCF_003997935.1. Lineage (GTDB taxonomy): Bacteria > Pseudomonadota > Alphaproteobacteria > Rhizobiales > Rhizobiaceae > Mesorhizobium. Next base: position 16,750 of record NZ_RZQL01000090.1, on the reverse strand, counting down.
CCTGTCGACCTATACCGGCCAGGACGGGCTCAACGTCTTTGCCCGTTCGCTGGGCAGCGCCAAGCCGATTGCCGGCGCCGAACTGACGCTGGTTGCCAGGAACAACGAGGTTCTCGGCACGGCTACGTCGGACGCCGACGGCCATGCCGTCTTCAACCCCGGCCTGACGCGCGGCGACGGCGGCATGGTGCCGGCCGTGCTGATGGCCAAGCAGGGCGACAATGACTTCGTCTTCCTCGACATGGGCCGGGCCGGCTTCGACCTGTCCGACCGCGGCGTCACCGGGCGCGCGGCGCCTGGTGCGCTTGACGTCTATGCCTGGACCGAGCGCGGCATCTACCGCGCCGGCGAGGATGTTCATGTCGCGGCACTTGCCCGCGACGGCGCCGCCAAGGCGGTCGAAAACCTGCCGTTGACCTTCATCTTCTCGCGCCCCGACGGCGTCGAGGATCGCCGCATCGTCAGCGACGGCGCCTCTGCCGGCGGCCATGCCGTCGACCTGCCGCTCGCACCCAACGCCATGCGCGGCACCTGGTCGGTGTCGATCTACACCGACCCCAAGCAGCCGGCGGTGGCCAGCCAGATGTTCCTGGTCGAGGATTTCGTGCCGGATCGCATCGAATTCGACATGAAGGCCGACAAGCAGGAGATCGCCCAGGGCGAAACCGCCAACATCGACATTGACGGCCGCTTCCTCTATGGCGCGCCGGCGGCGGGCCTGGCGCTGGAAGGCGAGCTGACGCTGTCGACGTCTCGCGACTGGGACCGCTTCCAGGGCTTTTCCTTCGGTCTCGCCGACGAGCAGTCGGCCGAACCCACCGTCACCCCCCTCGCCGATCTGCCGGTGGTCGGCGATGACGGCAAGGTGACCTTCCCGGTCTCCGTCGACCAACTGCCCTCGACCACCAAGCTGGTCGACGCCAAGGTGACGGTGAGGATGCGCGAAACCGGCGGCCGCGCCATCGAGCGCTCGCTCAACATCGGCATCCGCCCGCAAGGCCATATGATCGGCATCCGTCCGGATTTCGCCGACAATGAAGTGCCGCAGGGTGGCACCGCCAAGTTCAGCCTGATTGCCGTCGATCCCGACGGCAAGCGTGAGGCGCTGAAAGGCGCGCAGTGGACGCTGGTCAAGGTCGAACGCAATTACCAGTGGTACCGCTCCAACAATTCCTGGAACTACGAGCCGGTCAACTTCACCAAGTCGATCGCCAACGGCCAGGTCGACCTCAGCGCCGACGGCGACGCAACGGTCTCCGTGCCGGTCGACTGGGGCCAGTATCGGCTTGAGGTTGAAACCGCCGACCCGGAGGGACCGGCGACCAGCTACGAGTTCGATGCCGGCTGGTATGTCTCCTCGACCACCACCGAAACGCCCGACGGCCTCGAAATCGCCCTCGACAAGGACAATTATGCCGCCGGCGAAGTGGCCAAGCTGAAAGTCTCGCCGCACTTTGCCGGCGAACTTCTGATCAACATCGGCTCCGACAAGCTGTTGAAGACCGTCACGGCATCCGTTCCGGCCGGCGGCAGCACCGTCGACATCCCGGTCGGCGACGACTGGGGCGCCGGCGCCTATGTCACCGCAACCCTGTTCCGGCCGGGCGAGGCGCAGGAAACGCGCATGCCGGCGCGCGCCATCGGCGTGAAATGGTTGAAGGTCGATCCGGGCTCGAAGAAGCTCGCAGTCACCCTGACGCCGCCGGACAAGACCATGCCGCGCCAGCAGCTGTCGATCCCGGTTTCGGTCGCCGGCGTGCAGCCGGGCAGCAATGCCTATGTCATGGTTGCCGCCGTCGATGTCGGCATCCTCAATCTGACCAACTACAAGGCGCCGGATCCGGAGAACTGGTTCTTCGGCCAGCGCATGCTGGGCATGGAAATCCGCGACATCTACGGTCGCCTGATCGACGGCTCGCTTGGCAACACCGGCAAGCTCAGGACCGGCGGCGACGGCGCCAACATGCAGGCGCAAGGCAGCCCGCCGACCGAAAAGCTGGTCGCCTTCTTCTCCGGTATCGTCGAACTCGATGCCGACGGCAAGGCGCGGGTCGACTTCGACATTCCGCAGTTCAACGGCACGGTGCGCGTCATGGCCGTCGCTTGGACCAAGGATGCGGTCGGCCATGCTCAGTCCGACGTCATCGTGCGCGATCCCGTGGTGATCACCGCCGGACTGCCGCGCTTCCTGGCGCCTGGTGACGCCGCCGTCATGCGCCTCGACGTCGCCGACACCGATGGTCCGGCCGGCGACTATGCGTTCTCGATCGAAACGACGGGTGACCTGTCGACCGGCGACAAGCCCCTGCCCCAGAAACTGACGCTCGCCCAGGGCAAGCGCCAGACGCTGACCGTGCCGCTGATCGCTCAGACGGCCGGCAATGCCTCGCTTACCATCAAGCTCGCCCATGCCGACGGCACCAAGGTCGAGCAGACGCTCTATGTGCCGGTGCGTCCGGCGCAATTGCCGGTGACCACCCGGCTGGTGGTCGACCTCAAGGGCAATGGCGGCGCGCTGCGCATCGACAAGGAACTGCTGGCGGCCAGCCTGCTCAACGGTGCTTCCGTCAGCGTCGGCGTTTCGCAGGCCGCCGCCTTCGACGTGCCGTCGCTGCTGATGACGCTCGACCGCTACCCCTATGGTTGCGCCGAGCAAACCACCAGCCGCGCCATGCCGCTTCTCTACGTCAATGAATTGGCTTCCGGCGTCGGCATGGCCAGCGATCCCGATATCCATGGCCGCATCCAGGATGCCATCTACAAGGTTCTGAGCTATCAGGCCTCGGGCGGCAGCTTCGGCCTGTGGGGCCCGGGCTCCGGCGATCTGTGGCTTGATTCCTATGTCACCGACTTCCTGACCAGGGCGCGCGAGCAGAAATACGACGTGCCGAGCCTAGCCATGAACCAGGCGCTGAGTAATTTGCAGAACTCGCTCGGCTACGACCAGAGCGTGCAGGACCGTGGCAGCGAGATTGCCTACGCCCTTTACGTGCTGGCCCGCAACAAGAAGGCCTCGATCGGCGACCTGCGCTACTATGCGGATACCCAACTCGAAGCTTTCTCGAGCCCGATGGCCGTTGCCCAACTGGCTGCGAGCCTGGCGCTTTACGGCGATACACCGCGTGCGGAATCGACGTTCAAGACTGCCCTGCAGTTGGCCAAGTCGACCACCGACTACGACTACTACCGCTCCGACTACGGTTCGCGGCTGCGTGATGGTGCGGCGATGCTGGCGCTGGCGGCGGAATCGAAGCCGGTGCCGACGATCGTGCCGGAGCTGATCAAGCTGGTGACCAGGGAACGCGCCGAAGCCCGCTGGACCAGCACCCAGGACGAATCCTGGATGCTGCTCGCGGCCCGCGCGCTCAGGGAAGGCAATGAAACGATCACGCTGACCGTCAATGGCGCGGCGCATTCCGGCGGCTACTCCAACCAGGTCGAAGGCTCTGACCTGGCCGACAGCCCTCTGACCATCGCCAACACCGGCAAGACCCCGCTGCAGGCCGTCGTCACCACGGTGGCGTCACCGGTCCAGCCCTTGCCGGCAGGCGGCGACGGCTTCACCATCAGCCGCACCTACTACAAGCTCGATGGCACCGAGGCCAATGTCACCGAGGCGACGCAGAACGAACGCTATGTCGTCGTGCTCAAGGTCAACGAGCAGAACAAATGGCCGTCGCGCCTGCTGGTCACCGACCTGTTGCCGGCCGGCTTCGAGATCGACAATCCCGGCCTGGTCTCCAGCGCCCAGTTGACGAACTTCTCGTGGCTGGCGCAGACCGATGCCGCGCATCTCGAATTCCGCGACGACCGTTTCGTCGCGGCGTTCAACCCGGCCGACGGCGACCACGACCACAATTTGACGCTCGCCTATGTCGTGCGCGCGGTGACGCCGGGTACCTATGCGCACCCGGCGGCAACGGTGGAGGACATGTACCGGCCGCAATACTCGGCCCGCACCGCCACCGGCATGATGGAGGTCAAGGCGCCGTAAGGCGCCGGTGGTGGCGATCATGATCAGGACGACGGCGCTGCCCCTCATCCGCCTGCCGGCACCTTCTCCCCGTATAGTGACGGGGAGAAGGGGACTGTCGCGATCGTCGGCATCTGTTCTGAAACGTTGGAAATTGGCGAGAGCCTCGGTGCAGGCCTCTTTCTCCCCGTCACTATACGGGGAGAAATGCCCGGCAGAGGGCAATGAGGGGCAGCGCCATGCTTTCAAGAAAACTCCGCCGCCGCGCCGCCATCGCCGCAGCTTCCTGCACTGGCATTCTCGCCCTCTCCGCAGCCACCCTCTGGGAACTCGACCGTGCCTTCCCGCCTCCGCTGCCGGCCGAACTCACGGTCTCCACCGAAGTCCAGGACCGCGACGGCCAGTTGTTGCGTGCCTTCGCCACACCGGACGGCTACTGGCGGCTGGAAACCCGGCTCGACCAGGTCGACAAGCAGTTCGTCGACATGCTGGTCACCTACGAAGACAAGCGTTTCTGGGACCATGAAGGTGTCGACGTGCTGGCACTGGCGCGCGCCGCCGGCCAGTTTGCCACCAGTGGCCACATCGTCTCCGGCGGTTCGACGCTTTCGATGCAGCTCGCCCGGCTGATCGAGCCGCGCGAAAGCCGCAGCCTCGGCTCCAAGATCAAGCAGATGCTGCGCGCCATCCAGATCGAACGGCGGCTGTCCAAACGCGAGATCCTCGAACGCTACCTGACGCTGGCGCCCTATGGCGGCAATCTGGAAGGCGTGCGCGCCGCCTCGCTCGCCTATTTCGGCAAGGAGCCGAAGCGGCTTACCGTTTCCGAATCCGCCCTGCTCGTCGCCCTGCCGCAGTTGCCGGAAAAGCGCCGGCCCGACCGCAATTTGAAAATTGCCCACGCCGCCCGCGACCGGGTGTTGACCCGCATGGTCTCCTCGGGCCTGCTCGGCGAGCGCGAGGCCGCGCGTGCCGCCCTCGACGATGTGTCGGGCCTGCGCCGCACCCTGCCGACGCTCGCCGCGCACGCCGCCTATGCGGTGTTGCCCAAGGCCGCCCCCGGCCAGCCCGTGCAACTGACGATCCGCAAGAGTGTCCAGGAAGGGCTGGAACAGGTGGCGAGGGACGCGGCCACCAAGCTCGGCCCTCGCCTGTCGGTCGCCATGGTGCTGGCCGACTCCCGCACCGGCGACATTCTTGGTGAAGTCGGCTCGGCCAACTTCTTCGACGCCAGCCGCTCCGGCTGGATCGACATGACAAAGATCGTCCGCTCGCCCGGCTCGACGCTGAAGCCGTTCATCTACGGTCTTGCCTTCGAACAGGGCCTGGTGGCGCAGGAGACGCTGATCGATGACAGCCCCGTCGATTTCTCAGGCTATCGGCCGAAGAATTTCGACATGGGCTATCAGGGCGATGTGAGCATCCGGCAAGCGCTGCAACTGTCGCTCAACGTGCCGGCGATCCGCGTGCTCGACGCGGTCGGGCCAACGCGGCTGATGGCGCGCTTCCGCCAGGCAGGGGTAAACCCCATACTGCCGGTCAACGAAGCGCCGGGCCTGGCCATCGGCCTTGGCGGCGTCGGCGTGACACTGCGCGACCTCGTCCAGCTCTACACAGGGCTCGCCAATGGCGGCAAGACGCACACGCTGCATGACGGCACCGAGCCGGTCAATGCCGAGCGCACCAGCGCCACCATCCTCGACGGTCAGGCCAACTGGCAGATCATCGACATACTGTCGGGCGTCAAGCCGCCCGAGGGTGCCTTGCAGCGCGGCATCGCCTACAAGACCGGCACCTCCTACGGCTACCGCGACGCGTGGTCGGTCGGCTTCGACGGCCGCTATGTGCTGGGCGTCTGGGTCGGCCGCCCCGACGCCGGCGCAATACCGGGCCTGTCCGGCTATGTCTCGGCCGCTCCCATCCTGTTCGAGGGTTTTGTCCGCTCGGGCCTCGCCACCGTCCCATTGCCGGGCAGGCCGCCCGGCGTGTTCAGCCCCAGGCGCGAGGACCTGTCGGTGACGCTCGCCCGCTTCGGCGCCGGGTCGGACGGCCTGGTGCAGGCGACGGTGACCGAACCCGCGCCGACCATCATCTTCCCGCCCGACGGCGCCCGCGTCGATCTCGGCACCAATTCGGCCGACGCCTCGCCGCTGGTGCTGAAGCTGCAAGGCGGCCGTGCGCCGTTCCGCTGGCTGGCCAACGGCAAGCCGCTCATCGGCATCGACCGTCGCCGCACCGCGACCTGGCAGCCCGACGGCGCCGGCTATTCGACGCTGACCGTCATCGACGCCGCGGGACGTGCGGCAAGTGTGAAGGTGTTCGTCGAATAGATCGCGCCAAGAGCTGGCTTTCCGGACGCTCGGCAGATAGCAGGATACTCACCCATGCCTGTTCCGAGGCGCGAACCTCGATTGTCGGCAGCCTCAGCGCTGGCAGCAACAATCCTTGTCGCGGCAATTCCTCTCCCCGCTTTGGCCGATGCCCTGCCCAACGGCTTTGTCCGGCTCGCCGATGTCGACCCCTCGATCCGCCAGGACATCCGCTACGCCGGATCGGATAATTTTCTGCACCGAGAGGTGAACGGCTATGACGCCCCGGCCTGCATCCTTACCGAGCAGGCGGCAAAGGCACTCTCCGCCATCCAGAAAGCGATCGCGGCCAAAAGCCTGACCTTGGTGGTGTTCGATTGCTATCGCCCTGCCCCCGCCGTCGCCGACATGGGCGAATGGACAAAACAGGGCGGGCCGCCCGATCCACAATGGTATCCGAAGGTCAGGCGCAGTGAGTTGATCGCCAAGGGCTATGTCGGAGAACTATCGACCCATTCACGTGGCTCGACCGTCGACGTCGCCATCGCCCGGACGGGCCGCAGGTCCAGCCCGAACCCGGCCTGCGGCGGCGTTGATGCCGACACGCTCGATTTCGGCACCGGTTTCGACTGCTTTGATCCGATGAGCGAAACCGCCCACCGCGGCCTTGCCATTGAAGCGGCGGCAAACCGCAGGATGCTTGTCGACGCCATGCGCGCGGGCGGCTTCAGGAACTATGCGCGGGAATGGTGGCACTTCACGCTGAAGAGTGAACCGTTCACCAGGCTGCGTTTCGACTTTCCCATCACCGCCGATTGAGGCACGGACCAAATTCCATACCCTTGCCTCGGCACCGCCCATTGCTAGATAGGCTGAGTGGCCGGCAGGGATTCTTCCTTTGGGCGCAAGAGGAAAATATTTCTCCAAACGACGAAATGACGTCGGATATTTTCTCCAGGCGGGCAAAAAAGGCAACATTGAATGCATCTAATTTCTACCAATTCGGTAGATTTGGCGCGGGTTCAACGGAGGCAGAAATGACCAAACCTCATTTCAGGAAACTGCTCGGCGCACTGGTCGCCACATCTGTCCAGTTCGGCACGCTCGGTTTCGCGTTTGCCGATACCACCATTCTCAACGTGTCCTACGATCCGACACGCGAGCTCTACAAGGCCTACGACGAAGCTTTCGTCGCCCACTGGAAGGCCGAGACCGGCGAGACGGTCACCGTCCAGCAATCGCATGGCGGATCGGGCGCCCAGGCCCGCGCCGTGATCGACGGCCTTGACGCCGACGTGGTGACGCTGGCACTCGAAGGCGACATCAACGCCATCGTCTCGAAGTCGAAGAAGATCAATCCGGACTGGCGCACCAAATTCGAAAACAATTCAGCGCCTTACACCTCGACCATCATCTTCCTCGTGCGCAAGGGCAATCCCAAGGGCATTCACGACTGGAGCGACCTCGTCAAGGACGGCGTCCAGGTGATCACGCCCAACCCCAAGACCTCCGGCGGCGCACGCTGGAACTATCTCGCCGCATGGGCTTACGCCAACGCCAATGACGGCGGCGACGAGGCCAAGAACAAGGAATTCGTCGGCAAGCTCTACGCCAATGCCCCCGTGCTCGACACCGGTGCGCGCGGCTCGACCGTTACCTTCGCGCAAAAGGGCATCGGCGATGTGCTGATCGGCTGGGAAAACGATGCCTATCTGGCACTCGACGAATTCGGCGCCGACAATTTCGACATTGTCTACCCGCCGACATCGATCCTGGCCGAGCCACCGGTGGCGATTGTCGACGCCAATGTCGACGCCAAAGGCACGCGCAAGGTCGCCGAAGCCTATCTGGGCTGGCTCTATTCCAAGGAAGCACAGACGATCATCGCCAAGAACCACTATCGCCCGGCCAAGCCCGAACTCGTGGCTCCGGCGGATCTGCCCAAAACACCTGAAATCAAGCTGATCTCCATCGACGATCCGCTTTTTGGCGGCTGGAAGAAGGCACAGCCTTATCATTTCGGCGACGGTGGTATATTCGACCAGATCTACAAGCCGGCCCAGTGAGCTAAATCTAGATCAGGACGATATGACCATAGCACCCGCGCAGGCGGGGTGGCGGTTCAGACAGCCGAGTGTCATTCCGGGTTTCGGATTGACGCTCGGCTTCTCGCTTGCCTACCTCACCATCATCATCCTCATCCCACTGTCGGGACTGATCTGGCGCTCGGCCGCCCTTGGCTGGCCCGAGTTCTGGGCGATCGCAACCGACCGCCGCACCATCAATGCGCTTGAAATCAGCTTCGGCACCGCCTTCATCGCGGCCGGCGTCAACGTCGTCTTCGGCACGCTCGTCGCCTGGGTGCTGGTGCGCTACCGCTTTCCCGGCCGCCGCATCGTCGATGCCATGGTCGACCTGCCCTTCGCGCTGCCGACGGCGGTGGCCGGCATCGCACTGACCACGCTCTATGCGCCGAACGGCTGGATCGGCAAATTGCTGATGCCGCTTGGCATCAAGGTCGCCTATACGCCGCTCGGCATCGTCATCGCGCTGATCTTCATCGGCCTGCCCTTCGTCGTGCGCACCGTGCAGCCGATCATGGAGGAGATCGACAAGGAGGTCGAGGAGGCCGCCGCCACGCTTGGCGCCAGCCGCTTCCAGATCATCACCCGCATCCTGTTTCCGGGCCTGGCGCCGGCCATCATCACCGGCTTTTCGCTGGCCTTCGCGCGCGGCGTCGGCGAATACGGCTCGGTCATCTTCATCGCCGGCAATTTGCCCTACAAATCCGAAATCGCGCCGCTTCTGATCGTCATCCGGCTGGAGGAGTACAATTATCCGGCGGCGACCGCGATCGCGGCGATCATGCTGTTTTTGTCGTTCCTGATGCTTTTGATCGTCAATCTCGCACAATCATGGAGCCGCAAGCGCTATGGCTGATCCCGAGATCAAATCCTACGCACCGCATCACGAAAGCCGCTCGGCCGCGGTCACCGAAAGCCGGCCGGCGCAGGCCGTCCTGATGGCAATCGTCTTCGCTTTCCTTGGCATCTTCCTGCTGCTGCCGCTGATCATCGTCTTCCACGAAGCACTGGCAAAAGGCGTCAGTGCCTATACGCAATCGCTGAGTGACGCCGATACGCGCTCGGCGATCCGACTGACGCTGCTGGTGGCTGCGATCTCGGTGCCGCTCAACATCGTCTTCGGCATCTCCGCCGCCTGGGCAATCGCCAAGTTCGAGTTCAAGGGCAAGGCCTTCCTGACCACGCTGATCGACCTGCCCTTTTCGGTCTCACCGGTCATATCGGGCCTCGTCTATGTGCTTTTGTTCGGCGCCCAGGGGCTGCTCGGCGGCTGGCTGAAAGCGCATGGCATCGTCATCCTGTTTGCCGTGCCGGGCATCGTGCTGGCCACCGTCTTCGTCACCTTCCCCTTCGTCGCCCGCGAGTTGATCCCGTTGATGCAGGAGCAAGGCAATGGCGACGAGGAGGCAGCACTTTCGCTTGGCGCCAATGGCTGGCAGACCTTCTGGTATGTGACCTTGCCAAACGTCAAATGGGGGCTGCTCTACGGCGTGCTACTGTGCAATGCGCGTGCCATGGGCGAGTTCGGCGCGGTCTCGGTGGTGTCGGGCCACATACGCGGCCTGACCAACACCATGCCGCTGCATGTCGAAATCCTCTATAACGAGTACAACGCCGTCGGCGCCTTCGCCGTCGCTTCATTGCTTGCGGGCCTGGCGCTCGTCACGCTGGTCTTGAAAACACTTCTCGAGATGCGCTACGGCGCCGAGATCGCCGCGACGCGCGGACACTGACAGAGGGATTTGCATGGAAGTTCGCGTTGCCAACGTGCGCAAGGAGTTTGACCGGTTTCCGGCCCTCCACGACGTGTCGCTCGACATCAAGTCGGGCGAACTGATCGCGTTGCTGGGGCCGTCCGGCTCCGGCAAGACGACGCTGCTCAGGCTCATCGCCGGACTGGAACGGCCGACACGCGGAAATATCTTCTTCGGCGACGAGGACGCCTCGCACAAGTCGATCCAGGATCGCAATGTCGGCTTTGTCTTCCAGCACTATGCGCTGTTCCGGCACATGACGGTGGCCGACAATATCGGCTTCGGCCTGAAGGTCCGGCACGGGCCGTCGCGCCCGCCGGCGCAGGAGATCCGCCGCCGCGCCTCCGAGCTTCTCGACCTTGTCCAGCTGTCGGGGTTGGAGAAGCGCTATCCGGCGCAGCTTTCCGGCGGCCAGCGGCAGCGCGTGGCGCTGGCGCGCGCCATGGCCATCGAACCCAAGGTGCTGCTGCTCGACGAACCGTTCGGCGCGCTTGACGCGCAGGTGCGCCGGGAATTGCGCCGCTGGCTGCGCGAAATCCATGACGCCACCGGCCACACCACCGTCTTCGTCACCCACGACCAGGAAGAGGCGCTGGAGCTTGCCGACCGCGTCGTGGTGATGAGCCAGGGCCGCATCGAGCAGGTCGGCACCGCCGACGATATCTACGACACGCCGAACTCGCCCTTTGTCTACGGCTTCATCGGTGAATCGAGCTCGCTTCCCGTCAAGGTCGAGAATGGCGAGATCTGGCTCGCCGATCGTCCGATCGGGATTGCCGCGCCCAACGAGCCCTCGGGCGATGCGACGCTCTATTTCCGCCCGCACGATGTCGAACTGCTGGACGGCTGCAGCGGCTGCATCGCCGGCACGGTCGCCGCCAGCCGCCGCGTCGCCGGCACGCGCCGGGTCGAGCTTGAGATCGGTGGTGAGCGCCAGCGGGTCGAAATCGAACTGCCGGTCGATCACCCCGCGGCCCAGAAAAGCCGGGTGGCGTTCCGCCCCGGACGCTGGAAGCTTTTTCCGGCTGCTTGACCCTCTGGTCGAGGGCTACTCCAGCCAGTTCTCGATCTTCAAGCCCCTGATTCGGTTGAATTCTCCCGTGTTGGCGGTCACCAGCGTGGTGCCTAATGCATAGGCATGAGCGGCAATAAAAAGATCGTTGTGACCAATGGTCTGGCCCGCGGCTTCAAGCTCGGCACGAAGAGCGCCGTACTCGACATCCACCGGCACATCGAGCGGCAAGACAGGAATCTCGGCCAGCAAGTCTTCAACTTTCTTGAGCAGCTTGGCCGATCCCTTCCTGGCGCAGCCGTATCGCAATTCCGAGGCGACCACGATGCTGGTGCAAACGGCGTCATCTCCCTCGCGCGACATTGCACTCGCGGCCTTGCCAGCCGGGTTTCGGATCATGTCGCTGATAATGTTCGTATCCAGCATGAACCGCATCTAGAAAATGTCCTCGGATTTGACTGGCGTGTCGTCGATCTCGGGGAAGTCATCCTCAGGAGCGAGCGGCTGATCTTTCGCCCAAAGGGCGAGCAGCGCGGTGAGGCCGGGTTTGCGAACCGGCTCGATGACCAGGCGGTCGCCTTCCCGGCTGATCAGGACTTTTTCGCCGGGAAGCTCGAACTCGACAGGAATGCGCACCGCCTGGCTCCGGTTGTTGCGAAACAGCTTCGCTTCCTTGGGCGGCGTTGTTGAATGACGGTTCTGGGGCATGTTCGCAGCTCTTTTGTATATGCCTTTTGTATATGCCATGCAGCACCACAAAACAAGGCACAGAAAAACCCCCGACGAAGGCCGCCATCCCGTGGAACGGAATTCCAACAATTGCCAAGTTTGGCGATATATTTTCCCACGACGAGGCCGCGAACCTACGGCGCATGCCTCGTCGCACACCACGTACGCCGGCTATGGTCCGACCAGAAACGCATTGCATCGGAGCCTGTTTTCATGAAGCGATTTTTCCTCGGGCTTGCCACCGTCGCCGGCCTGTTCCTCGCATCCTCCCCGGCCTGGTCGGCCGACAAACTGCTCAACGCATCCTATGATGTCGGCCGCGAACTGTTCGTGCAGGTCAACAAGGCTTTCATCGCTCAGCATCCGGGCGTCACGGTCGACCAGTCGCATGCCGGCACTTCGGCGCAGGCGCGCGCCATCGCCGAGGGCCTTGGCGCCGACGTTGTTACCTTCAACCAGGTCATCGACATCGACTTCCTGGTCAAGAAGGGCCTCGTCTCGGCCGACTGGCAGAAGGATTTCCCCGACAACGCCTCGCCGTTCTATTCTCTGCCTTCGTTCCTTGTCCGCGCGGGCAACCCCAAGCACATCAAGGACTGGAACGATCTCGTGCGCGACGACGTGCAGGTGATCTTCCCCAACCCGAAAACCTCCGGCAATGCGCGCTACACCTATCTGGCGGCCACCGCCTACGCCAAGGAAGCCTTCAAGGGCGACGACGCCAAGGTGAAAGAGTTTATCACCAAGCTGTTCAACAACGTCCCGATCTTCGACACCGGCGGCCGCGCGGCGACCACCACCTTCGTGCAGCGCGAGATCGGTGATGTGCTGATCACCTTCGAGTCGGAAACACGCGGCATCCGCAAAGAGTATGGCGACGACAAGTTCGAGCAGGTTACGCCGACGGTCAGCCTGCTCGCCGAATTCCCGGTCGCGATCGTCGACAAGGTTGCCGACGAGCACGGCACACGCGATCTGGCCAAGACCTATCTCGACTTCCTCTACACACCGGAGGGCCAGGACATAGCCGCCCGCAACGGCCTCAGAGCCCGCGACGCCGCTGTCGCGGCGAAATACAAGGCCGATTTCCCCGATATCCGGCTGCTGACGGTGGAAGACGTTTTCGGCGGCTGGGACAAAGTGCAGAAAGAGCATTTCGCCGCCGGCGGCCTGCTTGACCAGACCTACGGCAGCCGCTGAGGGCAGCGATATCTGCGCAGCAGACGGAAAGGCCGGCGCCCTGCCGGCTTTTTTCGTTTTTGAACGCCGATAACCTGGTTGTCAGCGGAATATCCGAGTTCTCAGTGCAAAACGTTACAAAGAATCAACGCGTTTATGCCTAACGTGCAATTTGGTGGCTGTTTCGCGAAACATCATCGCGCGGCGAAGACGTCATTATTTGCACACAAACAGTCGCCAGATGCGAGTGGTTGGGGCTTTTATGGGTTGATCTGGGCATGCTGACAAAAAAAGGCAAATACGGCCTCAAGGCCCTCGTGCATCTGTCTGGCCTGCCGGCCGGCCAATTGGCCTTCGTCAATGACATCGCTGTAGCCAACAACATCCCGAAGAAATTCCTCGATGCCATCCTGGGCGAGTTGCGCAATGCCGGCTTCGTCCAGAGCCGCAAAGGCAAGGAAGGCGGCTACCGCCTTGCCCGGCCGGCCTCAGAAATCAAGATCGGCCATGTCGTGCGCGTGCTTGACGGGCCGTTGGCGCCGATCCCTTGCGCCAGCCGCACGCAGTATCAACGCTGCGAGGATTGCGACGAGGCGACCTGCCAGGTCCGCCACATGATGCTGGAGGTGCGGCAGGCCATCGCCGAGGTGCTCGACAATCGCAGCCTCGCCGCCATGCGCGATGCCGACAATGACGATTTTCCGGTCGAGCTGACGTCGCAGATCTAAACCACCGACTGCAAGCTGGCCGCGCTCAGACAGACATGAGATTCTTCGATTGAAGAGGGTTCTCCGAATCTCGGGTTGCGAAGCTCGAAATCACGGAGAACCCCATGCCGTTTTGGCCTACCCGTTCACACTAGACGCAGCCTCGAATACGTCGCGTGCGGACGTCGTACCCGCTACGTGCTCCGTACCCGCCACACCGAGGTCCATCCATCCTGCATTCACGGCCTCAAACATTTCTTCGGCAGGCCCGGAGTGGCCCTTCGGGATGCCGAATTGCTCGAACGCTTCCGCCCACCCCGCACGCGGGATTGCAAAGGCTTTCACGTCAAGATTCAGGACTTCACCCAACTGCTCCGCGACTTCATCCGCGGTGACCATCGAACCGATCTCGACGATGCGCTGCCCTGACCACGCTGGCCCGGTCAAAAGGGTTGCCACCTCCGCGCCGATGTCATTCGTCGCGACCATGGTCGATTTCCGGTTTGTCGGATTGTAGTAGACCGGTAGCGTTCCGCCCTGCGCGACCTGCAAGCCGTAAAGAAAGTTTTCGAAGAATCCGCCTGCGCGCACAAATGCGATTGGCGATGTCAGGTCGCGAAAACCTTGCTCCAGAAGCGACAAGGCCGCGATCACCCCGTGCCCGCTGGCTCTGTTCGCACCCATCGACGAAAGCGCAACCACCCGCGGCGGCGCTGCCTTGGTGAGCGCCTCGACATAGCTTGCAATCACGCTCTTTGCTTCTTTGTAATCGGGTGACGGCGCCCAGACAGGGGGCAACATGACGAACGCGCCTTCGACGCCTTTGAGCGCTCGCACGATGGCCGCCGAATCATTCCAATCGCCGTCTACCAGTTCCACGCCCTGGTTTGCCCAATTGGCCGCCTTTTCGCGATTGCGGACGAGCGCGCGTACCTCCTTGCCGTGCGCCAGCAGATGTTCTGCCGTTGCGCCGCCAACTTTTCCCGTGATTCCCATTACTAGGAACATGTGTTTTCTCCTGATGTTGAGGGACAGAGCTGCCCCTGTTGGTTCAATGGATGAGTGGCAGAATGGCCCGGATACGGGGATCGCGCAGATAGAGGCCGCCCCAGGTCATCGCGCCCAGAAGCAGGGAGATGATTTCCGGCGGCGACCCCAATTCACCGATGCGGAGATGGGCGCAGATGGCACCTCCCAAAAAGCCCGTCACCAGGATCGCGCCGAGGACGGCGGTGACCGGGATGGCGTAGAGGATGGCGCAGGCGAGGATGATCGGACCCACGACACGGGTCAGGTCCATCGCAAACCCGGTTTCCTGCAACATGCTCGCGATCCGTGCCGGCGCGAAAAGCTGAACAGTGCCATCTGCCGCCAGAGCGATGACGACAAACGCGCTCATTATCCGGCCGGCCCACAGGGCGCGATGCAGGGTCATAGTTTCCGGTGTTTGATGCACGTTCACAGTTTCGGACACTTGTCATTCTCCGATGGGGAGATCCCATATTCGAAACTTACTGTGCCTATTAGGTATGATAAACACCGAGGAAATGAACCGACTGTTCTCTTTTTGGCAAACAATACCGAGGCACGAAAAATGCAGAATCTCGAACCCATCCTCATTTTCACAACGGTAGCGGAAATGGGGAGCTTCACCCGAGCGGCCGATAGCCTGGGCATCCAAAAGGGGAGAGCCTCGACGGCGGTCCGGAAGCTGGAAGAAGATGTGGGTGTCAGGCTTCTGCACCGGACGACGCGCAGCGTGCGGTTGACGGAGGACGGACGCGCATTTCATGCCCGTGCCCGCGATCTGCTCGCGGACGTTGACGATCTCCACTCGATGTTCGCAGGCGATCGCGTGGCACTTCGCGGTCGTTTGCGGGTCGACCTTCCGACCGAAGTGGCGCGCACAACGATCGTGCCGGCCCTGCCGGATTTCATGGCGGCTCACCCCGAGTTGGAGCTGGAGGTGTCAAGTACGGATCGGCAAGTCGATCTGGTTCAAGAGGGGTTCGATTGTGTATTGCGGCTTGGACCCATTCGGGACGAGACGCTGATTGCCCGCCCACTGGGCCTGTTGCGCATGGCCAACGCTGCCAGTCCCGCCTATCTGGCGCGCTATGGCGTGCCTCGATCGCTGGGAGATCTCCAGCGTCAGCAACATAGGACAATTCATTTTTCGACGATGCTGGGGGCGAAACCTTATGGATGGGAATATCCGGACGGCGACAGCTACGCGACGCTTCAGTTGCCAGGTGCACTACACGTCAACAGCGCGCAGACCTATGAAGCCGCTGCCCTCGCCGGCATTGGCCTGATCCAGGCGCCACTCTTGGGTATTGGCCGATACTTGGAGAGTGGAGCGCTTGTCGAAATCATACCCGATTTTCGTCGCCGGCCGCTCGCCGTGTCCCTCGTCGTCGCACATCGGAGCAATCTATCGCGCCGAGTCCGCGCGTTCATGAAATGGATCGAAGATGTGCTGACGCCGTATATGGAATAGCGACACGAATATCTTCGTCCGGCTCTCGAAATCAACATTTCGCAAGCGGCGCGCCTGTCTTAGGTCTAGAGCAAGCGAAATTCGCAGAAGTCTCGAGCGCGGACACGACCTTGCACGGCCCAAGCCGACGCAGTAAAGCGGGGTTCGAAGAACGGGCTGGACCGATGAGGCTGTGGTGGTTAGCAAAATCCCGCAAGGCCGCCCGCAAGCTGCCATCGGCAGCCAGTTTCCGCACTGAAATCATCGCCGACGTCTTCGTCCCGGAACGGGCGCAGGACGTGCGCTTCTTCAGCCGCAACCTGGTTCGCCCCGGCCGGCTTCGCAGCTTTTCCAACAAGGACCTTCGCGAAGGCCTGCTGTCCGTCTTCTATCTCGTGGTGGCAGCGGCACTGCCGGTGCGCTGGTGGGCGCCGATCTGCGGCCGCATATCGAGGTTTCGCCTCAAGCGCCATATGCGCAAGGAATTCCCGGCCTACGCTGCCGCCACGCGCGCGGTGCTTGGC
>NZ_RZQL01000089.1 GCF_003997935.1 Mesorhizobium sp. M7A.F.Ca.US.006.01.1.1 | reverse complement strand
GTGCTGGCCGCCGGTGGCTCTGCGGGTGCCGGGTGCTCACCGCTTCTTCCAAAAACATAATACGCGACAACCGCCAGAATAACGACGACCAGCGCAATCAGCCAACCACTACCGCCGCCGCCACTTGGCCTTGGAGCGTTGGTGGACGAATTGAACGGGTCGTTTGGATTCGGTGCGTTCGCCATAAAAGTGTCCTCCGTGGATTAAAAATATCAATCAACACCATATAACGCGCAATCATTGAACTGGTTTCACGCTAGGGTTGGAAAACGCCAAAAACAAGGACAATCCTGCCTTTCCGCAGCCGGAATGGCGTCGTTTCGCCACGCAGCGCGCCAAGTCCGTGCCTGCTATGGTGGATTCAGAGGATTTTGCCGCGATGAATTCCACAGCGCTGATTGTCCCGAACCCCCACGACGCTCTTGCCGGCGCCCAGTTCGCCGACCGCTATGTGCTGGTCACAGAAGGTCTTTCATTGACCGCTCTCGGCGCCGCCGAACGGGCTTTGGGGCAAACGCCGCGCTGGGTTGGAAGGCTCATAGCGCTGCGCAATCTTGCCGTCAGGCCGTTCCGGCTGAAGACGGGCCTGGAACCTGCCGTGTTGCCGGGCGGCCAGATCGGGATCTTTCCGCTTATCAGCCAATCTCCCGGCAAGGTCGTGCTTGGCCTCGACGACCGGCATCTCGATTTTCGTCTCCTGGTCGAGGTCAGGGATCTTGGCATGGGCCGACAGGAAGTGGCCGCATCTACGATCGTCAAGACGCACAATCTGCTCGGGCGCGCCTATCTCGCGATCATCATGCCGTTTCACCGGATCGTCGTTCCGGCGATGCTGGCCCAGATCCTGGCGAAGTAAACTGAAGTCGCTAAAGTCCAACAGGCGTGACGGTGTAACCGGCCTTGCGGAAATCCTCGACGAGGCCTTCGGGGCCGGGGAGGTGGAGGGCGCCGACCGCCATGAAGACGTTGCCTCTGGCAAGGATCGGTTCGGCATGCTCGACCATCACCTTGTTGCGGCTGGTGATCATGGTTTCCTCGAACGCCGCATAGCCCGCGGGGTCGTCCTGTTGGTCTGGCATGGCGGCACGAAACAGCGGCCAGAACATGCCGGTGTCACCGCGCTGGTAGAGCACGATCATGGTTTCGTTGATGTCGTTGACCTTGTCGCCGAGCTTCAGCGTGTCGACGAGGCCCTTCATGTGAAACGCCAGCGGCAGCGAGGCCATGGCGCGCAGCTGGCTTTCAGCCGTCTCCAATCCTTCCACCGGCTTGCCGGAAGCCTTCGCACCTTCCGCCAGCCTGACATCGAGCACCGGGGCGCCGCCTGATTGGCGGGCCAGCTCACAGGCCGGCAGTGCCATCATGGCCGAGAGCATCCACGGCTTCATCTTGGCAACCGTTGCCGGCGGAATGCCGCGTGCGTCGAGCGCGGTGTTCATGGCCGCCGCATCATCGGGCGACAGCAGTGACGCCAGCGTCGTCGAATCGGTGAACATCATCAGGTCCGGCTCCTTGAGCATCGCGACCATCATCTTCTGCTTGTCGA
The DNA here is from genome assembly GCF_003997935.1 of Mesorhizobium sp. M7A.F.Ca.US.006.01.1.1. GTDB lineage: Bacteria > Pseudomonadota > Alphaproteobacteria > Rhizobiales > Rhizobiaceae > Mesorhizobium. The sequence continues at coordinate 23,397 of NZ_RZQL01000089.1, read as the reverse complement.
GCACGTCGGTGGTTTCGATGACGATGGTGCCGGCGGCGTCATAGGCTTTCTGCGCGTCGGGAGGCAGCGTGGTGACGCGCGGGTCGGTCATATGCATGGTGCCGAACAGGAAGGACGGCTTCTCGCCGGGCTTTTCCAGCTTCCACAACAGGCCCTTGCCGTTCGGCGTCGCGGCGGCTTCCGCTTCGATCTTGCGGTAGGTCGCCGGATCGTTCTTCTGCAAGGCCGACAGCATGTCGGCGCCGGTGCAGGTCGGGATTTCGGCATGCGCCTTGCCGGCCGCGAACAGCAGCGCGGCGAGGAAGGCCAGGAAGAACAGAACGTTGAGCGCGACGACCACCTTCAGCGAGATGTGAGCTGCACGGTCGGCGATGGCGATGACGCGTTTCATGGTTCTGTCTTCATGTTTGACCATGATCTTTTCCGAAAACCGGGTGCCACTTTTCGGGATCATGGTCAGTTTTAGGACCGAAAAGCGGCAAAACGGTTAATTGGTACTGCGAAATTGAAGGGTTCATGCCCGTGGATGGGCTGATTCGTAAATCTCGAGCAGCCTCGCGGTGTCGACGCCGGTGTAGATTTGCGTCGTCGACAGGCTGGCGTGGCCGAGCAGTTCCTGGATGGTGCGCAAATCGCCGCCGCGGCCGAGCAGATGCGTGGCGAAGGAATGGCGCAGCGCATGCGGCGTCGCGGTATCGGGCAGGTTGAGCGCCGAGCGCAGCTTGGCCATGTCGCGCTGGACGATGGCCGGGTTGAGCGGGCCGCCGCGGGCGCCGCGAAACAACAGGCCCTTGGGGTCGAGATAGTAGGGGCAGAGCCGGCGATATTCGGCGATCGCCCTGAGCGCCACCGGCAGCACCGGCACCAGACGCGTCTTGCCGCCCTTGCCGGTAACGCGCAGCACCGTGTCGGCCGCCGACGCCAGATCGGCGCCGGCCAGGCCGAGCGCCTCGGAAATGCGCAGGCCAGAGCCGTAGAGCAGTGTCAGCACGGCGGCGTTGCGGGCAGCGATCCAGGGTTCTTCCGCCAGTTGGCCTTCGATCGAAACGATATGCTTGGCATCGCTCGCCGTCAGCGGCTTGGGCAGCGATTTGGGCTGGCGCGGCGCGCGCAGTGCTGCCGCACCGGCCGCATTGGCGAGGCCGCGCCGCTCGAGGAAACGCAGCAGCGAGCGGATGCCGGCGAGACCCCGGCCCAGCGTGCGGGCACCGGCACCGGCATTGCGCCGCGCTGCGAGGAAACCGCGCAGGTCGGCGGGGCGCAGATCGGCGATATCCGAAATGCCGGGCGAGCCGCCGCAATGGCCGGTGAGGAAATGCAGGAACTGGCGCGTGTCGCGCTCATAGGCTTCCACCGTGGCGGGCGACAGCCGACGTTCTCGCGCGAGCATCTTCAGCCAGCTTTCGCGCGCCGCCTGGAGATCGGGTTTGGCCGGGATGAGGAATTCCTGCATGGCGGCATTTTCGGGTACTCGGGTTAGGAAGCGGTGAAGACCCGTCATTGAAATGACAGTCGGCTGAGGTTAGGAGACCATCGGATTGGTGGCAGGCCACCACCTTGGTGATTGGCTGAAATGCCCGCCCCCTTCGTCATCCTGGGGCGGAGCAGGAGCGAAGCGACGTCGCGGAGACCCCAGGATCCATGCCGTGACCTGCGAGCGTTGCTGCGGTACAGAGGTTACAAATATTCGCGGCGGACAATGCGACGTGTCCGCAGATAGAGATTTGGCAGGAACAAGACCCGTGCGCCTTCTGAACTGTCGTCTCTTAGTCACCGTAACGGAATGGATCCTCGGGTCTGCGCAGTCGCTTCGCGCCTGCTCCGCCCGTGGATGACGAAGGTAAAAGCGCCATGAGCAAGCCCCAGAACCCTGTCCAGATGGCCGTGATCGGCGCCGCCCATGGCATCAAGGGCGAATTGCGGGTGAAGACCTTCACCGGTGAGCCGCTGGCGCTGGCCGATTACGGGCCGCTCTACGCCAGGGACGGACGCGCCTTCCAGATCATCGACATCAGGCCCGCCAACACCGTCGTCGTGGTCCGCTTCAAGGGCATTGCCGACCGCAACGCCGCGGAGGCGCTGGCAGGCACGGAGCTGTTCGTCGACCGTTCGATGCTGCCGGACGACGGCGAGGAAGACGAATTCTATCATGCCGACCTTGTCGGCCTCGAAGTCCGGGACGACACGGGTGCTGCGCTCGGCAAGGTGGTCGCGGTGCACAATTTCGGCGGCGGCGACATTCTCGATGTGACGCTGGGCGGACGCAAGGGCGTGCTGATCCCGTTCACACAGGCTGCCGTGCCTGATGTGTCGATCGCCGAGGGTTTTGTCCGTGTCGATCCGGCGGCAGCCGGGCTGGTCGACGACGAGGATGGCGATGCACCACGAGAGGAAGACTTCGATCCGAAGGGCAGGCCGCGCGGACCGAGCGATGCCGGGGGCAACCGGTGAGTTTTTCGGCTTGCGTGCTGACGCTTTACCCCGAAATGTTTCCCGGCGCGCTCGGCCTGTCGTTGGCCGGCCGGGCGCTCGAGGCCGGCACGTGGTCGCTGGAGGCGATCCAGATCCGTGACTTCGCCACCGACCGCCATCGCACCGTCGACGACACGCCCGCCGGCGGCGGCGCCGGCATGGTGATGCGCGCCGACGTGCTGGCGAAAGCCATCGACCATGCTTCGCCGGAAGGCGACGCGCGGCCCCGGCTGCTGATGAGCCCGCGCGGCAAGCCGCTGACCCAGGCGCGCGTGCGCGAACTGGCCGCAGGGCCGGGCGCCGTCATCTTGTGCGGCCGTTTCGAGGGCGTCGACCAGCGGGTGATCGACGCGCGGGGATTGGAGGAAGTCTCGATCGGCGACTTCATTCTCTCCGGTGGCGAGCCAGCCGCCCTTGTGCTGCTCGATGCGGTGGTGCGGCTGTTGCCCGGCGTTATGGGCAACGCTGTGTCGGGCGAGGAGGAGAGTTTCGAAAACGGCCTGCTCGAACATCCGCACTATACAAGGCCGCAGGAGTTCGAAGGCCGTGTGATTCCCGAGGTGCTGATCTCGGGCAATCACAAGAAGATCGCCGCATGGCGGCGAGCGGAGTCCGAGAAGCTGACTAAGGAGCGGCGGCCGGATTTGCTGGAAATCGGAAAAGCCAACAATGCCTGAGATTGCCCAAAGCTCGGCAAGCCTCAGATTCTTTGGCGATGATCTGGATCCCGTGGAGCTGACCAGATTGCTGGGTGGGAAACCAACCTATGCAATCAAGAAAGGGGATTTTCATACCTATCCCCCAAATCGCCCACCGCGGATAGCGCTGACCGGATTTTGGCGGCTCTCGTCCGGATACGAGGCAGGCGATCAACTTGATCGGCAGATCGCAGATATCTTAGCGACACTTACATCGGACCTTTCTGTCTGGGCCGCTCTCGTGCTGCGGTTAAAGGTTGATATGTTCTGTGGGGTCTGGCTTGGTGAAGAAAGTCGAGGTTTGGATTTGACCCCGCAAACGCTCCAGAAGTTGGGCGAGCGCGGCATTAAGCTTGGCCTCGATATTCACCATGATCTGCCCGAAGCAGACTGACCTGGCTCAGCCCTTGGTGAAGTAATAGAAGGCCAAAAACAGACCGACGGCGACGACGAAGCCGCGCACCGCGTTTTGCGGCACGCGCTTGGCGATCCAGACGCCGGCATAGCCGCCGAGTGCTCCGCCCGGGATCATGATGATCGCCTGCGGCCAGGCGACGACGCCGCCCGAGACGAAGACGACGATCGCGACAGCGGCGATGACCATGGCCAGCATGTTCTTCAGCGCGTTGAGCCGGTGATAGTCGCCGGCTTGCGTCAGGCCGAGCGTCGCCAGCATCATCACGCCCATGCCGGCGCCGAAGAAGCCGCCATAGATGGCGGTGAGAAACTGCGCCAGGGAGCCGGCGAGCGAGCCCACCGCCGCTTCATGGCCGGGCTTCGGCGCTGGTTTCAGCCAGGGGCCGGCGGCGAACAGGGCTGTCGCGGCCAAGAGCAGCCATGGCACCAGAGCGCGAAACGACGGATTGTCGAGCGCCAAAAGGATCAGCGCGCCGGCCAGTGCGCCCACGGCCGATATCAGGCACAGCAGCAGCGCGCCGCGCCAGAAATGCCTGATGTCGGCCGAGTAGGCGAGGGTCGAAGTGATGTAGCCTGGAAATTGCGTCACCGAGGAAGTGGCGTTGGCGACGATCGGTGGCAGGCCGACCAACGTCATGGCGCCGAAGGTGATGAAGGTGCCGCCACCGGCGACCGCATTGGCGGCGCCTGACAGAAAGCCCGCCAGAAAGAGCAGGATGGCATCGAAGACAGACATGAATTGCGGCCGCTCAAAACTGTGTTATTTCAGGCTTAGAAAGCCTGAACGACCGGCGCAACCCGGCACGGCAGGATTACGATGGTGCCATGCGAGCAGAAAATGCGCGCCCAAGGCGTGACAAAGCGGCGAAATAGCTGTATGGCCCGCCCGTACCGGCCAGAAAGAATCTGCCGGACCCGTCAACAATGACGGTGTAGTCGCCCCTGCCGGATGTTTCAAAGACAAATGTCTTGGAGACAAAAGGCATAGCCAAGCGGTCAATGGAACTGCAAGGCGAGTGTCGGACGCTCTGACTGTCGGAAGAACAAGAAGTGGACTTTTGAGATGGATATTCTCCGTCAGCTCGAGGCCGAACAGGCCGCCAAGATCGAAGCCAAGCGCAAGCTTCCCGAATTCCAGCCCGGCGACACCGTGCGCGTCCAGGTCCGCGTGACCGAAGGCACCCGCACCCGCGTCCAGGCCTATGAGGGCGTCGTCATCGCCCGCGCCGGCGCCGGCTTCCAGGAGAACTTCACGGTTCGCAAGATTTCCTACGGCGAAGGCGTCGAGCGCGTGTTCCCGGTCTACTCGCCGATGGTTGAAGGCGTCGAAATCGTTCGCCGCGGCAAGGTGCGTCGCGCCAAGCTCTACTACCTGCGCGATCGTCGCGGCAAATCGGCCCGTATTTCGGAAAACACCGGCGTGCGCGCCCGCAAGCTGAACGATGAGGAGCGCGATGCGCTGAACGCCGAAAAGGCCCGCATCGAGGCCGAGAAGGTGGCAGCAGCCGAGGCCCTGGCCGTCGAGAAGGCAGCCCAGGACGCCGCCGAGAAGAAGGCCGCCGCCGAAGCCGAAGCAGCAGCCAAGGCCGCCGCGGAAGCGACCCCCGCCGAATAAGGCTTTCGGAAATCCCATTCAAAAAGGCGGCTTCGGCCGCCTTTTTCGTTTCACCAGACTGTGAACGTTTTCGGCGCCAGAAACAGGATCCGGCTGTTGACGGCATATTATCTTGTGTACTAAATAATCGTGCACAAGATAATTGGAGATTTGATATGGCACTCTACACCACACAGGCTCACGTCACCGGCGGCCGCGCCGGCCATGGCGAGACCAGCGACGGTCTGCTCAAGGTCGATCTGGCAATGCCCAAGGAGCTCGGCGGCCCGGGGGGCGCCACCAATCCCGAGCAACTGTTCGCAATCGGCTATGCCGCCTGCTTCGAAAGCGCCATCCGCTTCGTCGCACGCAAACAGAAGCTGTCGCTGACGGATGCCGGGGTAACCTCCACCGTCAGCCTGCTTCCCAATGGCGAAGGCTTCAAGCTCGGCGTCGCGCTCGCGGCGGAAACGAAAGGCCTTGATCAGGCGGCGGCGGAAGCGCTTGTATCGGAGGCGCACAAGATCTGCCCCTATTCCAACGCCATCAGCGGCAATGTCGACGTAGTGCTTTCGGTAAAGGCGGCATGACGGAAAAGACGACAAAGAGCACCAGCGACGTCCCGGCGGAGGCCGCCGGGACGTTTCACGTTCCGCGGCTCGACCAGCAGCTCTGCTTCGCGCTCTATTCGGCAAGCGGGCTGATGACGCGGCTGTATCGGCCGCTGCTCGATCCGCTTGGTCTGACCTATCCGCAATATCTGGCCATGTTGGCGCTTTGGGAACGGGCTCCAAGCACGGTTGGCGAGCTTGGCGAAGCGCTGGGGCTGGATTCGGCGACGCTGACGCCGCTGCTCAAGCGGCTGGAGGCGGGTGGCCTGGTCACACGCCGGCGCGACCCGGCCGACGAGCGCCGGGTTCTGGTCGAGCCGACAGCGAAGGGCCAAGCGTTGCGTGAGCAGGCCAAAAGTGTGCCGGCGGCGATGCTTTGCAACCTGCCGCTGGATTCCGACGAGTTACAATCCCTGCACCGCACCCTGACACGGTTCGTCTCCGGCTTGCGCAAGGCGGATGCCGGCACCGCGAAGCGGAGCTGATCGCTGCCGCGACACCGTTCGTTTCCTGAATCCCGGAAATGAAGGCATCGGAATCCCTTTTCGCGCGCGCTGACGCAGCGGACTGTCTTGCATGACGCTTGCGGAAAGCTAAAGTCGGCCGGATTTTCCTGCAAACCCGGCCATGCCCGGGTCCGTCAATTTCCGGGGAGTGTGTCATGACCAAATCGAAACTGCTGCTGGCAGGCCTGCTTGCCCTCGTCCTGGTGCCCGTTGCCGCCTTTGCGCAGGCGCTGCCCGACCTCGGCGGCAAGAAAGTGGTGGTTGTGACCGAAAACGCCTATCCGCCGCTGCAGTTCATCGATGCCAAGACCGGCAAGCAGATCGGCTGGGAATATGACGCGATGAACGAGATCGCCAAGCGGCTGAATTTCGCCGTCGAGTACCAGAACACATCCTGGGACGCGATGATCCAGGCGGTTTCCGACAACCAGTACAACATCGGCATGACCGGCATCACCATCAAGGACGACCGCAAGGAGAAGGTGGATTTCTCCGACCCCTATATGCGCTCGGAGCAGTTCATGCTGGTGCGCGGCGATGAGAGCCGCTTCACCGACGCCAAGACCTTCGGCGCCTTCAAGGACGGGCTGATCGGCGCGCAGGCCGGCACCACGCCCTTCTACACCGCCGTCTACAGCGTGCTCGACGGCAATGAGCAGAACCCGCGCATCAAGCTCTTCGAGACGTTCGGCGCGACGGTGCAGGCGCTGAAATCCGGCGACGTCGATGTCGTTTTGACCGATGGCACCGCCGGCAAAGGCTATGTCGACGCCTCCGAGGGCAAACTGAAACTGATCGGCGGCCCGCTCGGCACCGAGGATTTCGGTTTCATTTTCCCCAAGGGTTCGGATCTTGTGAAGCCGGTCAACGCGGCGATCGCGGCGCTCAAGGCCGACGGGACGTTCGATGCGCTGAACAAGAAGTGGTTTCTTGACTACAAGATGGGGCAGTGATTTCGCGCCGACTTCGCGCTTGAACGCCCCCCTCTGCCCTGCCGGGCCTTCGTCGGACGGAAAGCCAAGCAATTGGCTTTCCGTCCGCTGCGCGGACCACTTCCTCCAGCCCCTCAAGGGGGGAGATTGGCAGCTCCAACTCCATCGCTCATTCTGCAACGCTGGAGAGTGGCGAAAGCCAATGCGACATCCGATCTCCCCCCTTGAGGGGGAGATGGCCGGCAGGCCAGAGGGGGGTGCCTTGGCGCAATCCTTTTGATGCCCCCCGCTTCCACCTCCAAGGCCGACTTTCCCTGGTGGCTTGTCGTGGCCGTAACCATCGCGATCGCGGTGGCCGTCTTCGTCGCCACCAGCAACCTCTATGCCCAGGTGTTCGCCACGGTCGCCAAGGGCATCGGCGTCACCATCTTCGTCACCGTGATCGCCTTCGTGCTGGCGTCGGCCATGGGTCTCGGCATCGCGCTGATGGGAATGTCCGGTTCGCGCTGGCTACGCCAGATCGCGCGCTTCTATGTCGAGATCATCCGTGGCGTGCCGATCCTGGTGCTGTTGTTCTGGATCGCCTTTGCCGGTGCACCAGCCTTCGTCGCGGCCTGGAACGCGCTGACCGCGCCGCTGCAAAGCGCCGGCCTGTTCGGCGAACTTTTGGTTCGCGACGTGTCGCTGCTCTGGCGCGCCATCATGGCGCTGACCATCGGCTATTCGGCCTTTATCTCGGAGGTTTTCCGGGCCGGCATCCAGGCCGTGGAGAAGGGCCAGATCGAAGCGGCGAAGGCACTCGGGCTGACCCGCGCGCAGCGTTTCCGGCTGATCGTGTTCCCACAGGCAATCCGCACCATCCTGCCGCCGCTCGGCAATGATTTCGTCGCTCTGGTCAAGGATTCCTCGCTGGTCTCGGTGCTCGGCGTTGCCGATATCACGCAGATGGGCAAGGTCTACGCCGCCGGGTCCTTTCGCTTCTTCGAGACCTATTCGATAACGGCCTACATCTATCTCATCCTAACCGTCGGCCTGTCGCTGGCGCTCAGGGCGCTGGAGCGGCGGCTGCGCCGCCAGCACGAGGAATAGTCTTTCGGCCAAGGCAGCGCTACGATCCCCGAGCATTCCCGTTGAGGAGGTCCCATGATCGTCGACAAAGCCAATGCGGCGTTGGATTCCGTCTATACAGCCGACACGCCGGAAGCGCTTGAAGAGGCCTATGCCGCATGGGCCGCGACCTATGACAGCGAGACCGCCTCGCTCGGCTACCTCCTGCCTTTCCTGATCACCGCCTGGGTGGCGCGCCATGTGCCGGCGGGCGATGGCCCCTTGCTCGATGCCGGCTGCGGCACCGGCCTGTCGGGGCCGTCGCTGAAGGCGCTCGGCTACCGCGACATTGCCGGGCTCGACCTCTCGCATGATATGCTGAAGATCGCCAGCCACCGCAATGCCTACAGCGAACTGAAGCAGGCAATGCTGGGCGAAACGCTGCCGTGGCCTGACGGCCACTTCCGCGCCTTCTTCTCGACCGGCGTGTTCACCATCAGCCATGCGCCGGCGTCGGGCCTGCACGAACTGGTGCGCATCACCGCCAAGGGTGGCCATGCCATCTTCACCGTGCGCGACCAGGTGTTCGAAAGCGGCGGCTTCCAGGCCGTGTTCGACGAGCTGGAGCAAGCTGGGAAATGGCGGCCGGTCGAGGAGAGCCCGTGGTTCCGCTGTTATGCTATCGCCGAGCCGGACGCGCTGGTGAAGACCTTTGTGTTTGAAGTGATCTGAACGGAGAGGCTTGGGTTCTGCGAAGACACGCCGCAATTGCCGAAAACCCAAAACATTGATATGAGCCACGCCATGGAAGAGCTTTTTGGCGATCCGGCCTACAAGGGGTTCGTGCTGCAGGACAGGAAACGCCTGCCGTCGCGCTTCTCCGCGCGCGTGTCCGGGGCGCTGACCAGCCGACTACCCTAGGCCGACCTTCAGGTCGTTTTCGCCGGGCCGAAAGTCAGGCGTCTGCTCTTTCCCATTCTCATATCGACGGATTTACGCACATGAGCGCACCGCGCACCCTCTACGACAAGATTTTCGACGACCATGTCGTCGACCGCCAGGACGACGGCACCTGCCTGCTCTACATCGACCGCCACCTCGTCCATGAGGTGACCAGCCCGCAGGCCTTCGAAGGCCTGCGCATGACCGGCCGCAAGGTCCGGCATCCGGAAAAGACGCTGGCCGTGGTCGATCACAATGTCTCGACCTCGCCCGAGCGCAAGTTCGGCATCAAGAACGAGGAAAGCCGTATCCAGGTCGAGGCGCTGGCCAAGAACGCCAGAGATTTCGGCGTCGAATATTATTCCGAGAACGATATCCGCCAAGGCATCGTCCACATCATCGGACCCGAGCAGGGCTTTACACTGCCCGGCATGACCATCGTCTGCGGCGACAGCCACACCTCGACGCACGGCGCTTTCGGCGCACTGGCGCATGGCATCGGCACATCCGAGGTCGAGCATGTTCTGGCGACACAGACGCTGATCCAGCGCAAGGCCAAGAACATGCTGGTGCGTGTCGACGGCCAGTTGCCGGAAGGCGTCACCGCCAAGGACATCATCCTGGCCATCATCGGCGAGATCGGCACTGCCGGCGGCACCGGCTATGTCATCGAATATGCCGGCGAAGCGATCCGTGCGCTGTCGATGGAAGGCCGCATGACGATCTGCAACATGTCGATCGAGGGCGGCGCGCGCGCCGGCCTGATCGCCGCCGACGAGACGACCTTCGCCTATGTCAAGGACAAGCCGCGCGCGCCGAAGGGCGCGTCCTGGGATGCGGCGCTCGAATACTGGAAGACGCTGCAGTCCGACGAAGGCGCGCATTTCGACAAGGTGATCGTGCTCGATGCGGCCAAGCTGCCGCCGATCGTCTCCTGGGGCTCCTCGCCCGAGGATGTCGTGTCGGTGCAGGGTATCGTGCCGAACCCGGACGACATCGCCGATGAAAACAAGCGCACCTCCAAGCAGCGCGCGCTCGACTATATGGGTCTGACACCGGGCACCAAAATCACCGACATCACGCTCGACCGCGTCTTCATCGGTTCGTGCACCAACGGCCGCATCGAGGATCTGCGCGCCGTCGCCAAGGTGGTCGAAGGCAAGACGGTCAGCCCGCATGTCGATGCGATGATCGTGCCCGGCTCCGGCCTGGTCAAGGAACAGGCGGAAGCCGAAGGTCTCGACAAGATCTTCCTCGCCGCCGGTTTCGACTGGCGCGAGCCGGGCTGTTCGATGTGCCTGGCCATGAACGACGACCGGCTGAAGCCGCATGAACGCTGCGCCTCGACCTCGAACCGCAATTTCGAGGGCCGGCAGGGTTTCAAGGGCCGCACCCATCTGGTGTCGCCGGCGATGGCGGCGGCGGCGGCGATCGCCGGCCACTTCGTCGACATCCGCGAGTGGAAGTAACCCGGATTTGAACAGAACCCGAGCCGCGTGGGCTCGGGTTCAAAGCTTCCCGTCACGGCGGACGAGTTCGTGGAACTCCTCGCGGCGTCCCGGCTGTTCGGCCGCGACCACAAGCGCAAGCTGTTGTTCCTCGAAGAGCTTGAACCATTCGTCCCATTCGACGAGTTCATAGCCTCCCGCATTGAGCGGCCGTTCAGGCTGGTCCTGATCCTGATAGGCGTGCTGGCCGAAGACCAGCCTCAACATGGGCTGCGTCCCCGCTTCGGGTGATATGTCGACGATTGCGGGAAAGCCGGCGCGCCCGGCGGCCCATGAGCGGATCGCATCGTGGTCGGTCAGTGTGGTCGTGTCGGCCATGGGTCGCTCCAGATTGTGAACGGAGGAACGCTGACCGGAGACTGCGGTTCCCGGATATTATTTTGAGACGGCGATCCTGCTTGCCGCTTTCGCTTAACCGCTTGTTTGCGCTTGCGCTCTAAGGTCTTCCCTAACGTAAGCGGGGAAATACCAGTCGTTTGGACACGGGTCTGCTCATAGCGCTGCTCAACCCGACGATCGCGCTGGCGCTCGGCGCGGCATTCCTCGTGCTGTGGTTCTATCAGCGCCACCGTCCCTATCTGGCCGTGCTGGCGGTCAGTTACAGTCTCTCTGCGGTCGGCTTCCTGCTCCAGTACTTCACCTTGCCCATCGGCATGCCGCTGACCAAGCTGGTGTCGAACATCTGCTTCAGCGTCGCCGGCTGCTGCCTGGCCGGAGCCATCGTCCACCGCTATGGCCGCAAGGTGCCCTATGTGGGGATCGGCGTGCTGGCCGGCGGGGGGCTGGCGTCGTTTTGCTGGTTCCTGTTCGTCGCGCCGGATCTCACCTGGCGCATCCTGGCGATGAATTTCGCTTTCGGCGGTATCAGCCTTGTGGTTGCCGCCGAACTGCGCCCGGTGCGCAACAACGGCCCGACCGAAAAAATCCTGTTCGTGCTGTCGCTGCTGTCGGGCGCCAATTTCTTCGTGCGCACCCTTGCCGTCGTCATCGCGCATGGGCCTTTCGCCAGCTATGACGGGTTCTACGGTTCGTCCTACTGGACGACGGCGCTGCTGTCGCACGCGCTGCTCTCGCTGCTTATCGCGCTGTGCGTGTTTTCCGCCGCGGCACTCGACGTGTTGAAAGCGCTGAAGACCGAGACCTATACCGACCCCCTGTCGGGCCTGCTCAACCGGCGTGGCTTCGAGGAACGCGGCATGCTGCTCTTGCGGCACTGCGCCTCGGCGCGGTTCCCGGTCGCGCTGGTGTTGGCCGACCTCGATCATTTCAAGGCGCTCAACGATGTGCATGGGCATGGGGCGGGCGATCGCGTGATCGCCGACTTCGCCGCCAAGCTTCGGTCGGCGGCCGGCGCGCGCGGTGTTGCCGGGCGTATCGGCGGCGAGGAATTCGCGGTGCTGCTGCCACTCAGCGATCTTGCCGCGGCGCGGCTGTTCGCCGAGGCCGTGCGCACCGTCTATTCGGCCGGCCATGTCGACGGGCTTCCCCAGGGAACGAAGGTGACAGCCAGCTTCGGCGTGGCGGCCCGCAGCGGTGACGAGGCGCTGGAGCCGCTGATGCGCCGTGCCGACGATGCGCTCTACAAAGCCAAGAAGAACGGCCGCGACAGTGTACGCCTGTCCTATGAGCGGCCGGAAACGGCGTTCCTGCCGGAGCCGCTCAAGACCGGCTGAATCCTGGCCGGGATGGCGTTAACGTCTTCTTCGCCCGTCGATGGTTAGCTGTCGGCGCGGGTGCGGGAAGAACATGAGCGGCGCCAACTTCATCCTGTTGATCAATTTGTCGGTTGCCGGCCTGCTGGCGGCGTCCTTCATGGCGGTCGCCTTCCATGATGTCGGCCGGGCGCCGGCGCGCTGGCTGGCATTTGGCTATCTGCTGGGCATGGCCTATTCGGCCATCGAATTCTCCATTCCCGCTTTTGCCGACGCGCGGCTCCCGGTCGTTGCCGCCTTCGCTGTCTTCCTTGGCGCCACCATTGCGTTCAATGGCGGGCTTGCCCGCAAATACAGCGTGGCGCCGCCCTGGAAGCCGATGCTGTTGTTCCTGTTGACCACCACCATAGCCGTGTATTTCGTACAGTACCTGCCCCGCCAGTCGCTGCTCCGCATCATGGCTTACCAGCTTCCCTATGCGGTCATGCAGTTCGTCGGGCTGGCCATCGTTTGGTCATCGAGGCAAAAGCTTGCCCGTCTGGATCGCATATTGATGGCCGTGCTGGCGGCGAGCGGCCTGCAGTTTGCCTCCAAGCCGTTCATCGCCCATGCGCTCGGCGGCTGGGGCGCCAATCCCCAAGCCTATCTGCAAAGCAACTACGCTCTGGTGTCGCAATCGCTCGGCACTGTCTTTGCGCTGGCGCTGGCGCTGCTGATGCTGGCCATCCTGGTTCGCGACGTGCTTGCCGAAGTGACGTCGAAGTCGGAGACGGACACGCTTTCGCGTTTGCTCAACCGCGGCGGCTTCACCCGCCATGCCGAACTGGCGGTGCTTGGCGCGACGCGGCAAGGCGTGCCGGTCGCGCTGGTCATCGCCGACCTCGATCATTTCAAGAGTGTCAACGACAGTTTCGGCCATGCGTCCGGCGATCGGGTGATCGAGACTTTTGCGGGCTTCCTGCGCGAAGCCGCCGCCGCGCATCACGTTGCCGGCCGCATTGGCGGCGAGGAGTTCGCCATCATCCTGCCGGGGACCAACCTTGCCGCGGCGCGGCTGTTCGCCGAGGGTACGCGCAGCGCCTTCGGCGCGCTGCCCATCGACGGACTGCCGGCTGACAACCGCTGCACCGCAAGCTTCGGCGTCGCCGAACTTCATCCGAGCGAAGACTTTGCCGACCTGATGCGGCGCGCCGACCAGGCGCTCTATCAGGCGAAGAATGCCGGGCGCGATTGCGTGCGCGTCTCCGCCGGGCCGGCCGGCAACTGGTCGTCAGCCGGTACCGAGGCTAGCGGCAGGGGCTGAGCTCGGGCATCTCGCCGTCGGAGAGACCGTACATATAGGAGCGGCCCTTCACCAGCACCGGCGGCCGGTAGCAATCGCTATAACCGCTGATTTCGTCGGCTTCGTTCTCGTAGATCACCTTGGGCTGGCCGGCGCTGGTGTAGTCGGAAAGCTGCTTGGCCAGCCTGCCTTGGCCGACGATGATGCGCTTGTAACCGGCGGCGCTGTCGACGACGAGGTTGCCGAAGGAATCGGCGTAGACGCGATCCTGATGCCGCGCGCCGGCAAGCGCTGGCGCTGCAAGGCCGACGACCGAAGCCGCTACGATAAGCGCCGCAAGGCGGGATCTGCCCGAATTCGAACGCATGGCGTCCTCCGTGTGTTGAGGGAAAGCCTCCTCGAATCAGAAATTAACGTTTTCTTAACCTTTGTTAAGAGGCTGGCGCGTTTGGCGGCGATGTCTCGGCAAACATGGTTAATATCCGTTAATATCCGACTGGATGGAAAACCCGGTGGCCATCATTCGGCCATTCTTGGCCGCACCATCGCGCCGGTGTCCGTCTCGGCGTCGGGATGACCTTGATCTTGGCAAAGCATCGCGGCAGGTTTGCCGCGCGGGAGGACAGCATATGGCGCTACGCCGGACGGTTTGGGTGTCCGTTTTCCCGTTGTTCGGTGTCGTCGCTGCCTGTGTGCCACAGGACAGCGAGCCGAAGGCGGCCAATACCGTCGTCGTCTCACCTGCGCCGGCTCAGCAGTCCGCCGCAGCCGCGGCGCCTCCGGCAGCTGCAACCAAGATCATCACCGACCTTACCGCGCCGCGATCCGGCATAGGCACGGCCACCTACAGATGCGGCAACAACGGTATGATTTCCATCCAAAATCTAGGCACGTCGTTGCGTGTGGTCGGGTCCGACGGTGCGACCGAGGAGTTTGCGGCGTCGCCTGCGAACCAGAGCAGCCGCTACCAGGCGGTCACGCATGACGCAATCGTGATCGACGGACGCGAGGCGCTGGTGATGAAGAAGGGGTCGACGCCGCAGACCTGCAAACGCTAGCGCTAATCTCAGCACCGCTCGGCCCGGGGCCAGACATGTTGCACTGCAGCGATATCGAGCCGGCTTCGGGCCTCGCCGGCCTAATCGATTGAAGCCCAGGCCTGCCTTTTAGTCAGACTAAATTACGTTTTCGAAACGGTTTTCTGGCTTTGACGCGGTGCAAAAAGAGCATTAGAAACCGGCTGTCCGAAGTCGCAACCGGAAGCGGCAATGCCGCATTTCCACCTGAGGCTCCAGAGAGACGCCGAACTGGGGGAGCCATGAGCAAATCACCAGCCACCCGCGAATTTGCCAGACGTGAACGGCCGATTTCGCCGCACCTCACCGTGTACCGGCCGCCGATCACCATGACGATGTCGATCATTCACCGCATCACCGGGGGCGCGCTGTATTTCGGCACGCTGCTGGTCGCCCTGTGGCTGATGGCGGCGGCAAGCTCGCAGGCGACATTCGATTGGGCCAATTGGGCCTTCGGCACCTGGTTCGGCCGGCTCATCCTGTTCGGTTACACCTGGGCGTTGATGCACCATATGCTGGGTGGCGTGCGCCATCTGGTCTGGGACACCGGCGCGGGCCTCGAGAAGCACACGGCCTCGAAGATCGCCTGGGCGACGCTGGCCGGCTCGATCCTGCTGACGCTGCTGATCTGGATCGCCGGCACCATAGCGCGGGGAGCCTGATCATGAGCGGCAACAACTCCGACATGCGCACGCCGCTGGCGAAGGTCCGCGGCCTCGGCTCCGCCCGCGAGGGAACCGAGCATTTCTGGCGCCAGCGCCTGACCGCGATCGCCAACATCCCACTGATCCTGTTCTTCGTCGGGTTCCTGATCGCGCTCAATGGCGCCGACCACGAGCATGTGCGGGCAGCCCTTGCCAACCCATTCGTGGCGCTGGTGATGGCCCTGGTACTCATCTCCGGGCTCGTCCATATGCGGCTCGGCATGCAGGTGATCATCGAGGATTACGTGCATGGCGAAGGCATGAAGCTGGCGCTGATCGCGCTCAATACATTTTTCACCATAGCGGTCGGCGTCGCCTCGATCTTCGCCCTGCTCAAGCTGGCATTCGGAGGCTGAGTTGGCCAAGGACGCGAAACAAGCCAACACGGCAGGCTATACCTTTGTCGACCACAAGTTCGACGTGGTGGTCGTTGGCGCCGGCGGCGCCGGCCTGCGCGCCACGCTCGGCATGGCCGAACAGGGCCTGCGCACCGCTTGCATCAGCAAGGTGTTCCCGACCCGCTCGCACACGGTGGCGGCGCAAGGCGGCATTGCCGCCTCGCTGTCCAACATGGGTCCCGATTCCTGGCAATGGCACATGTACGACACCGTCAAGGGCTCGGACTGGCTGGGCGATGTCGACGCCATGGAATATCTGGTGCGCGAAGCGCCGGCCGCGGTCTACGAGCTCGAACATTACGGCGTGCCGTTTTCGCGCACCGAAGAGGGCAAGATCTACCAGCGGCCGTTCGGCGGCCACATGATGAATTACGGCGAAGGCCCGCCGGTGCAGCGCACCTGCGCCGCCGCCGACCGCACCGGCCACGCCATCCTGCACACGCTCTACGGCCAGTCGCTGAAAAACAACGCGCAGTTCTTCATCGAGTATTTCGCGCTCGACCTGATCATGGAGCCGGACGGCACCTGCACCGGTGTCGTCGCCTGGAACCTGGATGACGGCACCATCCACCGCTTCTCGGCCAAGATGGTGGTGCTGGCGACCGGCGGCTATGGCCGCACCTATTTCTCGGCCACCTCGGCGCACACCTGCACCGGCGACGGCGGCGGCATGGCCGCCCGTGCCGGCTTCCCGCTGCAGGACATGGAGTTCGTGCAATTCCACCCGACCGGCATCTATGGCGCCGGCTGCCTGATCACCGAGGGTGCGCGCGGCGAGGGCGGCTATCTCGTCAATTCCGAGGGCGAGCGCTTCATGGAGCGTTATGCGCCGTCAGCCAAGGACCTTGCCTCGCGCGACGTCGTCTCGCGCTGCATGACGCTGGAGATCCGCGAGGGTCGCGGCGTCGGCAAGAACAAGGACCACATCTTCCTGCATCTCGACCATCTCGATCCCGCCGTCCTGCATGAGCGGCTGCCGGGCATTTCGGAATCGGCCAAGATCTTTGCCGGTGTCGACCTGACCAAGGAGCCGATCCCGGTGCTGCCCACGGTCCACTACAATATGGGCGGCGTGCCGACCAATTACTGGGGCGAGGTGCTCAATCCGACGGCGCTCAATCCAGACCAGGTGTCGCCCGGATTGATGGCTGTCGGCGAAGCCGGCTGCGCCTCCGTGCATGGCGCCAACAGGCTCGGTTCGAATTCGCTGATCGATCTTGTGGTGTTCGGCCGCGCGGCCGCGATCCGCGCCGGCCAGGTTATCGACCGCAAGTCGGCGATCCCTTCGCCCAACGAAGCCTCGGTCGAAAAGATCATGGACCGCTTCGACCGGCTGCGCCACGCCAATGGCTCGACGCCGACGGCCAACTTGCGTGAAAAGATGCAGAAGGCGATGCAGGAAGACGCGGCCGTATTCCGCACGCAGGAGTCCCTCGAAAACGGCTGCAAGCGCATTTCGCAGATTTGGGGCGAGCTGAAGGATATCAAAGTGTCCGACCGCTCGATGATCTGGAACTCCGATCTGGTCGAGACGCTGGAGCTGGAAAACCTGATGGCCAACGCCATCACCACGGTCTACAGCGCCGAGGCACGCAAGGAGAGCCGCGGCGCGCACGCGCGGGAAGATTTTTCCGCCCGCGACGACGCGGTCTGGCGCAAGCATACGCTGGCCAGGCTGAGCGAAGACGGCAAGGTGGCACTCTCCTACCGCCCGGTGCACACCGAGCCGCAGCTGGCTGAAAAGGACGGCGGCATCAGCCTCGCCAAGATCGCGCCCAAGGCAAGAGTGTATTGAGGATCGAACATGGTTGAACTCACGCTCCCCAAGAATTCGCAGATCAAGCCGGGGAAGACCTGGCCGAAGCCGGAGGGCGCCACCAATCTGCGGGAGTACCGCATCTATCGCTGGTCGCCGGACGATGACGAGAACCCGCGCATCGACACCTATTTCGTCGACATGGACGATTGCGGGCCGATGGTGCTCGACGCGCTGCTGTGGATCAAGAACAAGATCGACCCGACGCTGACCTTGCGGCGTTCCTGCCGCGAAGGCATTTGCGGCTCCTGCGCCATGAACATCGACGGTTCCAACACGCTCGCCTGCACCAAGGGCTGCGACGACATTTCGGGCGCGGTAAAAGTCTACCCGCTGCCGCATATGCAGGTGGTCAAGGACCTAGTGCCCGACCTCACCAATTTCTACGCCCAGCACGCGTCGATCCAGCCCTGGCTGAAGACGGTGTCGCCGGAGCCGGCCCAGGAGTGGCTGCAAAGCCATGAGGATCGCGAGAAGCTCGACGGGCTCTACGAGTGCATATTGTGCGCCTGCTGCTCGACCTCGTGCCCGAGCTATTGGTGGAACGGCGACCGCTATCTCGGCCCGGCAACGCTTCTGCAGGCCTATCGCTGGCTGATCGATAGCCGCGACGAGGCCACCGGCGAGCGGCTCGACAATCTCGAAGACCCGTTCCGGCTCTATCGCTGCCACACCATCATGAACTGCGCGCAGACCTGCCCCAAAGGCCTCAACCCGGCCAAGGCGATCGCGGAGATCAAGAAGATGATGGTGGAGAGAAGGGTTTAGGCGTAGCGGATTTGCTGCAAACCTCGGATGTAGCGATCCGTAGCGCCCCCCTCTGTCCTGCCGGACATCTCCCCCACCAGTGGGGAGATTGGCTGTCATCGCGGCTTTAGCCAATCTCAAAGGTTGAAGGATGACGCGCGCTCAGCGAAGCTGGCGATATCCCCCCACGTGGGGGAGATGTCCGGCAGGACAGAGGGGGGCGCTGTCCCGCCGGCCTCGGAAAGGATTTTAGTCTAATGAGCGATGACCTTCCCATCCTTTCCCCCGTGGAAGCTCGCATTCTCGGCTGCCTGATCGAGAAGAAGGAGTTGACGCCGGATGTCTATCCGCTGACGCTCAACGCGGCACTGGCCGCTGCCAACCAGAAGACGGCGCGCGAGCCGGTGATGGCGCTGGAGCAGACCGAGGTGCACCGGGGGCTGAAGCTGCTCGAACAAAAGGGGCTGGTGCGGCAGATGTTCGGTTCGCGTGTCGAGCGCTACGAGCACCAGATGGCGCAGCGCTTCTCGCTGACCACGCCGCAGACCGCTTTGATCGGCTTGCTGTTGCTGCGCGGCCCGCAGACGGCCCATGAATTGTCGGCGCGCACCGAGCGCATGGCACGGTTTTCGTCGATCGAAGATCTGCGCGCCGAACTCGACATGCTGATCGGGCGTCGACCGCCACTCATCCAGGAAATCCCGCACGGACCGGGCCAGCGCGAGGACCGCTACGTGCATCTGCTGAGCGGGACACCGCAGATTGCGCCCATCGCCATGCAGGCCTCGTCGGCCGCTTCATCGGCCTCCGGCCTCGAAGAGCGTGTCAGCGCCCTCGAGGAGGAGATTGCGAGATTGCACGTCCGCATCGAGGCGCTGACCGGCGAAGGACGCTAATACTCCTTCGTCGGAGGTGGCAGCACCCCCTCGAAGGATCTCCACTCTCCTTTATGCCGCTCATCTCCTCGAGTAAACGCCGCTTACTTCGCCGTCGGGGTCGATCAGCCGCAACTGGTTGCCGTCCAGCTGCCAGCGCAAGGAGACCGGCTTCAGGTCACCGGGCTTGAATTTCCACAGGCCCGTGAGGTCGGGCCGGCAGCCATTGACGGATTTGTAGGTTCCCGCCGTCGGCGTGAAAACCAGGGTCGAGCCGCGCACGGAGGCCTTACCAGTCTTCAGGGTCAGTGACCGGACCTGGCCGCAGCCGTCGACCAGAGACGATTGGAACAGCGCGTAATAGGTGCGCCCGTCAGCCCCGAAGGTAAAGGTGATGCTGCCGCCGCTGCCTGGATCGCAGTTGCTGAACGTGTCGCAATAATTGCCGCTGGCAACTGCAAAACCCCATTTGCCGACAAGCGCTGCCGGCATCGCACCGAGGCGCGAGCGTGTCGTCGGTCCCTTGCCTTGGCCGTAAGCGCCGCCGGCGCTGAAGGCCAGCCAGCCGGCAAGCCCGACAAGTGCCGCCCGGCAGGCGTGGTGTGACGAGGCCCTCAACATCCTTTGCTCGCGACAAGTTGCCGGAGATAGACAAGCCGCGTGCCGATGACATTGTTGACGATCGCCGTCTTGCCGGCCGGGGCCATGCCGCCGTATTTCTTGACCGACGCCCCATGGTTCCTGGCCTCCTCGTAACCTGCCATCAATTGCCGCAGATCCGCACAGGACATCGAGGCATACTTCGCCTGCTCCTGCGGGCTGATGACGCTCGATTGCGCCATGCCGGCGGAGTTGGCCGCTGCCATGCCGGCCATGCCGACGACCGCAGAAACCGGGTTGATGCCGACGCAGCCCGATAGGCCAAGGCACAGGACCGGCGCCGCCATGACTGTATGCCGGACGCTCATGGCTGACGCTCTCCGCCACGCGGCCGCTTCGGATCGCGACGGTCGGCGACGGTTCCGCCGAGAGCGATGGACAGCAGATAGACGCGTGGATCGAAACCTGCCGAGGCGAGCCCCGACAGTGTCCTGAACAATTTCAAATGATACATCGAACCCCCTTGTGGCTGTTTGCGATGCGCCTCCTGATCGGAAACGCGCTGCAAACTAGGTCCGGCAAAAGCGGGCAGCTTGGACGCAGCGGCCCTAAAAACGGCCCAAACGGCCCTGTATTGACGTTTTCGAGGGCGCGGCGCATATCACCCCGCTTCTAATTGACCTGAGGCATGGGGGATGCCGATGACGGCGACGATGGGACCAACCGCCTCGTTCAGGCTGATGACGGACGCGCTTCCGGAGCGGGATCGCGTCGAGGTCATGCGCGAGGTCTATGGCCGCACGGTGCTCAAGGTCGACCTCGATCCGCTCGGCCCGACGCATGTCGATATGCAGGCGCGCGCGTTGCCTGGCCTCGGCATCGCCACGGGCACGTGTTCGGAATTCCGCGTCCATCATTCGACGTCGCTGATCGACAGCGACGATCTCGTCCTCCTGGTCGCTCTCCATGGCGCCAGCGTGATGAAGCATCGCGGCCGCGAGGAGCCGGTCGGCAACGGCCAGGCGCTGATGATGAGCGGCGAGGAGGTCGGCCTCAATGTCATCCAGCCAGGCGGTCTTCGCTTCGTCAATATGAGCTTCTCGCTCAAGGCACTGTCACCGCTGATCGGCGACCCGGCCCCGGCGCTGATGCAGCCGCTGCCAACCTCCGGCGGGGCGATGCGGCTGCTGCTCGACTATGTCAGGTCGATCCAGGATGCCGGCGACGTGCTGACCCCGGAGGCCTGGCATCTGGCGACGACGCATATTTTCGATCTCGTCGCTCTGGCCATGGGTGCCACCCGAGACGCGGCAGAAATCGCCCGGGGCCGAGGCGTGCGCGTGGCGCGGCTGCGTGCCATCAAGGCCGAAATAACAGCCCATGGCGGCGACCTGTCGGCCGAAGACATCGCCCGCCGTCACCGCCTTTCCGCCCGCTACATCAGGAAGCTGTTCGAAAGCGAAGGCACGTCGCTGTCGGATTTCATGCTGTGCCAGCGCCTGTTGCGCGCGCATCGGATGCTCAGCAATCCTCGTCATGCCGGACGCAGCATCACGGCGATCGCCTTCGAGGCAGGCTTCAACGATCTGTCCTATTTCAACCGGGCGTTCCGGCGGCGCTATGGCGCGACACCGTCGGATGTGCGGGCGGCCGCGTTGGGAGGCTGACCGCAACGAAAACGCCGGCCCAAGGGCCGGCGGTTTCTAGATGAATTTGCCGTTCGGGCCTTCAGCCGAGCCGGGCGTCCAGCGATACGTTTATGGCGCCGAGCGCCTTCGAGACCGGGCATCCTGCCTTGGCCTTTTCGGCCAATTCCTTGAATTTCGCCGCATCGATGCCGGGAACCTTGCCGACCACGGTGAGGGCGCTGCCGGTGATCCCCGTGCCGGGAACCAGCGTCACCACGGCCTTGGCGTCGAGTTCGGTGGCAGGCGTGCCGTTCTCGGCCAGGAAATGCGAAAACTGCATGGCAAAGCAGCCGGCATGCGCCGCCGCGATCAGCTCTTCCGGGTTGGTGCCGGATTTGCCGCTCTCATCCTCGAAGCGCGCCTTGAACGAATAGGGCGTGCCCTTCAGGGTTCCGCTCTGTGTGTCGAGCGTGCCCGTGCCCTCTTTCAGATTGCCTTTCCAGACAGCGTTTGCGGTGCGGTCCATGAATTCCTCCTTGTTACAGCGGTGGCGCCGGCCAGGCGGCGTTCCTCCCAACTATAGCGCGGGCGCGAGGGAAGGCTACCGCGCTGTTTTGCGCGCGCATGCGGCGGCGGCGGGCCTCATCGAATTTTTTTTAAAAAAATGTGCGTGCAAAAATGTCGACTTGCATCGGCCCCGACCGTCCTGCGGGTGACCACGGATTCTCGTGGCGGATGGAGGCTCGGATGAACAATCTGTTTTCTGCTCATTGGACAAGCACCGGCCGAAGGGCTGATCCAGGGGAAAGCGACCCGCTGCATGTGCCGCCCTCCGGCTTCGGCCGGCTGCTTGCGGCAATTGCCATCATCGGCATTGCGGTCAGCCTTCTCGATCATGTTGCTGCCCGCAAGAACTCAACCGATACCATGATCGCCTATGGTTCGTCACAGCAAGGGAGCTGGAAATGAAATATGTCTGTCTGGTCTATGGCGAGGAAAAAGACCTCCATGCCATGTCGCCGGCGCGTCTGGCCAAGCTCGATGCCGATTCGATGGCTCATGACCGGTCATTGGATCAGCGTGGGATGCTGATCGTCGCGCAGGCGCTCCAATCGGTGAAGACGTCGAAGACGGTGCGGCGACGCCAGGGCAAGCGGCTGATCACCGACGGCCCGTTCGCCGAAACCAAGGAGCAGTTGCTCGGCTTCGTCATGATCGAGGCCGACAATCTCGACCAGGCGCTGGAGATCGCCGGCGAGATCCCGCTGGCCGAAATCGGCACCATCGAGGTGCGGGCGATCTACAATGTGCCGGGGTCATAGCCCCCGCCATGTGCTACAGCCACGCGGAAACCAAGGCGTTCGACTGAATGATCGTCCTGGTTCATTTCGTGCGTAACTTTTGCGTGTTGAAGCAAGGCGAGAGTTCTCCTATCGTCGCCGGGGTTTTGGGGATTTCGACATGCCTTTCCTGATTGCTATCCTTGGCGTGATGGGCGCGGCGGCGTTCTGGTGGTACCGCATGAAGGCGATGAACGACGCGGCTCGCGAAGTTGCGGACGTTGTCGGGCGCGTGCAGGGCAACATCCGTCGCAAGAAGCTGCGCAAGCAGGCGGCGCTGTCGCCGCTGACGGCGATCGATGACCCGGTCGTAGCGGCGGCTACGCTGATTACGTCAATCGTTTCCGAAAATGGACCCATCCTGCCGCAGCGCGAGGCTGTCATTCGCGCGGTGATTTCCGAGATCGCCGACAAGAAGAAGACCGACGAGGCGGTGATCTATGCCAAATGGGCGGCGGCGCAAGTCGACGACACCACCGTCGTCATCGACAAGCTGGCGCCGTTCCTGCGCGAACGCCTCGATGTCGCCGAGCGCAACGATCTGCTGCAGAT
>NZ_RZQL01000088.1 GCF_003997935.1 Mesorhizobium sp. M7A.F.Ca.US.006.01.1.1 | reverse complement strand
GGGTCGGGCGCCGATGCGGCGATGCAGGCACGCAAGGCCGACGTGGTCGATGCGGCGCTGGCCTTTCACGGCGGCCATCTCGGCGACCCGCTCGAGGCGCTCCGCCGGGTCGGCGGCCGTGAATTCGCAGCAATCGCCGGCGCCATCCTTGCCGCGCGGATGCAGAAGATCCCGGTGCTGCTCGACGGATTGGCCGCCACGGCAGCCGCAGCGGTGCTGCATGCCGCCAATCCCGCCGCGCTCGATCATTGCCTTCTGGCCAGCCTGTCGCCCGAACCCGCGCATGCACACGCCGCCCAACGGCTCGGGCTGCGCCCGTTGCTTGATTTGGGCATCAGCCATGGCGAAGGGGCAGGGGCCGCCCTTGCCGCGGGTCTGGTCAAGGCCGCCGCGCTGACCAGTTCGGGCATGGCTGCGGCGGTACGCGCTTAGAGTCTTGACCTGCTAGCGCCGGAGATTGGGAATGCGATAGACGACAGCGTTGTATTTTGCGTTGGAGCGGCTGCCGACTATTACGCCTCCAAGGCGTTCCGCTATTCTTCTGCTGGCCACGTTCCTTTCCGCAACCGGATATTCGAAGCAGTCCGGTTCGAGTGCCTCGGAGGCCCACTCCGCGACAGCAGCAATTGCCTCTTGGCCAATGCCGTTTCCTTGAGCGTCTTCCCTGATCCAGATCCCGAGTTCGGGACACACGGTCTTCGCTGCATGAAGGCCGACAAGTCCCAGACAGCGATCGTCCGCCAAGGCACGCACAACAAAGTGCAAATCCGATCCGTCCTGGATTGGCGCCAGCCAGGATCGCCATACTTCGGCAAAGGCCGCCAGTGATCGAGGTGGTTCCCACTGCATGAAACGGGTGATGGCGGGAGTGATGGCGACAAAGAGGTCTTCAGCGTCGTCGGCTGTAAACAGCCTCAAGCGAAGGCGGTCCGAGTTGATCTCTGTGCCACCGACATGCCAGTCACCTTCTGCCATCGTGGGGTGCCGTCTTTCTTGCTGACCATCGACACAGTCCGCCGCGACGCTTACCGCCGCCGAGCCGCCACCGCCGCGGTCGGCAGTGCTGGCAGTTCCTCCATCACCCGGCTGAGCGGGAAGATGGCGATCGCCTCGGTCCCTTCGCGCAGCTTGGAATGAAGTTCGAACTCGCCGCCATGCATGGCGAGCAGCCCTTGCACGATCGGCAGGCCAAGGCCGGTGCCTTGCTCGGCGCTCTTGATGGCAATGGAGCCCTGGCCGAAGGCGGAAAGCACGATCGGGATCTCGTCTTCCGGTATGCCCGGTCCGTTGTCCTTGATCGAAATGTATTGTCCGCCGCCCGCGGTCCAACCAACGCGGACACGGATTTCACCGCCGGTAGCCGTGAACTTGATGGCATTCGACAGAAGGTTGAGCGTGATCTGCCGCACGGCCCGTTCATCGGCGAAAAGGCGCGGTAGCTCGTGCTCGAAATCCTGGACGACCCGGATATCCTTGTTGCGCGCCCTCAACTCCATCATGTGACAGCAGTCCTCGACGATACCAAGCAGCATCACCGGCTCTTCGTTGAGTTGGTAGCGGCCGGCCTCGATGCGCGACAGGTCGAGAATCTCGTTGATCAGGTCGAGCAGATGCTGGCCGGATTCGTGCACGTCATGGGCGTAGTCGCGATAGGTGGGATTGCTCATCGGACCCAGCACCTCGTTCGACATCACCTCGGAAAAACCGAGAATGGCATTGAGCGGCGTGCGCAATTCGTGGCTCATCGAAGCGAGGAACCGCGATTTCGCCAGATTGGCGTCCTCGGCCCGCCGCCGCGCCTCGTCCGACATCGATTTCGCCGTCTCCAGTTCGGCGATCAGCGCATCCTTTTCGGAGCGGAACGACAACATCATCAGGGACGAGTGGTTGAGATGACGGGCCACATAGGCGAAGAACGGCAGCGACACGACCAGCAGCGCGGCCATGATCGCCTCGACCGGCATCCATAGCTTGACGCCGGCATAGGCGTAGAGCGCCACGGGAACGGCAAAGGTCGCCAGCAGCGCCCCGCGCAGAGACGAGGTCATCACCGCGGTCGCCGCCATGGCGAACAACAGCACCACGGCCTTGACGATGTGGAACGGATCGACCTCGCAGACGCTGCAGCCAAGCCACACGAACCATGCCCAGCCGAGACCGCACAGGAAATGGCCGATCAGGAATTCCCGTCGTGCTTGCAAAGGGTTGAGCTCGGAAGCTTCAGTACGCTCGATGCGCCGCGCCATGAAGGCAACGATGGTGTAGCAGGTCAGGGTGAACAGGGCCCAAAGCCCGATCTCGTTGCCGATTCCGGCCAGCCGGCCGCCCGCAGCCATCGCCAGCACGAGAAGCGGGATGGCGATGGCGCCGCTTGTCATCGCGCGGGCATGCAGCTTCAGCAGTTCACGATCGAAATCGGGATTGCCGGCCTGCTGCGAAAGACGGTCGCGCGTCTTGCGCACCGCGCGCGCGACATCGCTGTTGCGATGGCGTTTCCTGCGGTCCACAATGAACTTGTCCGCTGTGTTCGAGCGTTGCAAGGGCATCAAAACTTCAATTTATGCGAGCAGCGGTTTCCAAGTGTTAAGCTACGTTCGAATGATTAACCAACCGTTTGCCATATGAGCCGTTCATGGTCGCCGAGGCCGCGCCGGCGATACGTTGCGCGCCCCAGAAGCCTGTGGCGCCGGCTGGTGGATTACGGGCTTGCCGTCATCATCCTCGGACTGCTGATCCTGCTGGCGGCCCGCCTCGACCGGGTGGAGACACGCAAGACGCAAGGCGTGGCAATCATCAACGACGGCGATTCGATCACGCTTGGCACCGAGCGCATCCGCATGCGCGGCATCGATGCTCCGGAATATACGCAGACCTGCCGCAAGAACGGCGCGGACTACTCCTGCGGCACGCTTGCGCGTCAGTCGCTCGTTCGCCTGATCGCCGGCAAGCCCGTCTCTTGTACCGGCTGGCAGCGTGATCGTTATGGCCGGCTGCTCGGCGACTGCACAGCCGGCGGCAAGGATCTCAACCGCGCGCAGGTCGAGGCGGGCTGGGCGGTTGCCTATGGCGACTTCGAGAGCGAGGAAGCCATCGCCCGCGCGGGAAAGGCCGGCATCTGGGCGGGAACGTTCGATCAGCCGCAGGATTGGCGAGACAGCCATCACGGCGAAGTCGTCGAGAAGAAGCACGGCACACTGGCGTCGATCGGCGATGCCGTGCGCGAGATTTTTCGCTTCTGGTGATGCGCGTCCTGGAACTGGAACCGAGAACGAACAGGAGGATGGAATGAAACTCTTCGACGGTGGCCGGGCGCCCAACCCCAGGCGGGTCCGCGTTTTCCTGGCCGAGAAAGGCATCGAGGTTCCGCAGGTGCCCGTCGACATGGGGGCGCTGGAACACAGGCAACAGGCGGTCAGCTCGCGCAATCCCTTGCAACGCCTGCCGGTGCTGGAACTCGACGACGGCACCGTCATCACCGAATCCGTCGCCATCTGCCGCTATTTCGAGGAACTGCATCCCGAACCGGCCCTGTTCGGGCGTGGCGCACTCGGCAAGGCGCAGGTCGAGATGTGGCAGAGGCGGATGGAATTCAATTTGCTCAGCTGCGTTACGCAGGCTTTCCGGCACATCCACCCGGCCATGAAGGAATGGGAAATCCCGCAGGTCCCCGAATGGGGCGAGGCCAACAAGCCGAAGGCCGTGGCGTTCCTCGGGCTGCTGGACGGCGAACTGGGCAGCCGGGAGTTCATCGCCGGTGACAGCTATTCGATCGCCGACATCACCGGTCTGATCGCTGTCGACTTCATGAAGCCGGCACGCATCAAGGTGCCGGATGAATGCGCGAATGTGTTGCGCTGGCATCAGGCCGTCTCCAGCCGGCCGAGCGCATCAGCCTGAGAATGACTGCCGAACTCGAAAACCTCGTCGCCAGGGTCCGCGCCTGCCGCATCTGCGTGGAAAATCCGGCCGGCAAGCCGTTGCCGCATGAGCCAAGACCAGTGCTGCGCCCTTCCTCCAGCGCCCGCATCCTGATCGCCAGCCAGGCGCCCGGCACCAAGGTGCATCTGTCGGGCATGCCATTCACCGACGCCTCCGGCGATCGCTTGCGCAGTTGGCTTGGTGTTACGAGCGACGAATTCTACGACATCGAAAAATTCGCCATCGTCCCGATGGGCTTCTGCTTTCCCGGCCAGGATGCCAAGGGGGGAGACCTGCCGCCCAGACGCGAATGCGCGGCGGCCTGGCGCGCACCTTTGATGGCCTCGATGCCACGGATCGATCTGGTGCTGACGATTGGTATCTACGCGCAGTCCTGGCACATGGGTGCGGCGCGCCGGCCCTCCCTGACCGAAACGGTCATGGAGTGGCGCTCCATCTGGGAGAATTCCCTCGGTCCGAAAGTGTTGCCGCTGCCGCATCCCTCGTGGCGCAACACCGGCTGGCTGAAGAAGAATCCATGGTTTGAAATGGATTTGCTGCCTTTTCTGCGTTCGGAAATCCGCTATCGCCTCGGCTGACCTTTCAGCAAGAAATCACTCGCTTTTTGCCTGATCAGCAGAATTTCTTTCTTGTGAAAGGCATGAATAAGGCAGAGTATAGGCAATCTATTCCCTTGGGAGCACGATATGGATCGCCTCGATAGAAAAATTCTCCGCCTCTTGCAGGAGGACGCGACACTCGCGGTCGCCGATGTCGCCAAGAAAGTCGGGCTGTCGACGACGCCTTGCTGGCGGCGCATCCAGAAGCTTGAGGAGGAGGGCGTCATCAAGCGGCGCGTTGCCATTCTCGACCATGAAAAGGTCAATGTGCGCGTCACCGTCTTCGTGTCGATCCGCACCAATTCGCACAGCCATGAATGGCTGCGGCGTTTCTCGGAAGTCATCCAGGAGTTTCCCGAGGTGGTCGAGTTCTACCGCATGAGCGGCGACGTCGATTATCTCCTGCGCGTCGTGGTGCCCGACATCGCCGCCTATGACGCCTTCTACAAGCGGCTGATCGCCAAGATCGAAATCCGTGACGTGTCGTCGTCCTTCGCCATGGAGCAGATCAAGTACACGACCGAAATCCCGCTCGACTACATGGTGCTGGACAAGGAATCGGGTGCCAACGCTGCCTGAGCTGCATTAGGCTGCCCTGCTTAGTTCTTCTTTTTGTTGAGGAAACTCCAGGGTGAGTTCATCGGCAGCGTGATTGTATCCGGCACCGTGTCGACGCTCACCACGTCTGCCTTGCGGACGCTGTACCCAGACTGGATGACGCTGACGCCGTCGAGGATAAACAACTGGCTCTTCTCCATGTCCGGCTTCAGCGCGCCGGTGACCGCGACAGGCTGATAGGTCTCGGACATCTTGTAGGGTCGGGCCGGCGTGACCAGAACGATCTGGTTGGGCGGCGGCGTCGGCATGTGGCTGCAAGCACCCGTCCAGGGTACCAGCAGGAACTGATAGACGAGATCACCGTCGCGATCGACCGGCAATGCGTAGCCGGCTAGCTGAATGCTTTTGTCCTGCAGGTTGAGGGACAGCGTCTCGCCATGGTCGGGCAATTTTGCCGCGATCATCGGCAGTCCGACGTTTTCGGCGGCGGATTGCGTAGCCGGGCGCAGATCCTTCCAGAATATGTGCGCGGTCTCGGCCGAGGCATCGGCAGCAGCGGACACAAACAACGCAGCTGCGAGCACCATCGTTGATTTTAGAGGATTGCTCATCGGCCGCTTCCTTTGAATCTGAAGTAAAGACGCAGCTGCGAAAGACGTCAACGCTCGAGCCGGTCACGTCGGAAAGCGGATTTCCGCGCCGTCAGCCTTTTCTGGCGGCGATCCGCGCGAGCGTCTTGGCATTGGTCAGCTCCCTTACGGCGTCCTTGCCGATCCAGCGCGCCGTCTTGTCTGCCGACTGCGCCAGTCGTTCGGCGACAGCAAGGGCAGCACTTTGCATGGCCATCGATCGTTTGCCGATCGACCGAAGCGCCCAGTTGACGGCTTTCTTCACGAAATTGCGGCTGTCCGTGGCATGCGCTTCGATGATCGACAGGAAGGCGAGGAAGGTCGTCTCCGGCTCCTTCTTCCGGTGGACGACAGACCAGGCCATCATGGCAAAGGCCGTGCGCCGAACGAATTCCCGCTCGTCCGCCGCGAACTCGCCGATCAGTTCCTTCCAGGCGTCCGTATCGACAAAGAGGTCGGAGACGCCGTCGACGATGTCCCAGGAGTCGAAACTCGCCGCCCATCGTCTTGCATCTCCAGCAGAAAACCGTTTTGGGTCAGCCGTGACGGAGGCAATGAACTGCGCCTCCATGATGCCGCTGTCCCATAGCTCGAAGGCGCGCTCGTGGTTGCGTTTGATCTTCCTGGCGATCTGCCGCTGCATGCCGTGCGAGATGCCAAGCGCACGGTCGATCTTGATGCCGTAGCGCAACATGCCGAGGCGGTTCTCCTCCGATCCGATAGCGCGAAGATGGGCGACGATTTCCGCGACACTGGACTGAGGCGAAAGCTCTGCCACCGCAGAAACCTATTTTTCGAGACGGGCGAGCAGCGAGGACGTGTCCCAGCGTTTGCCACCCATCGCCTGCACATCCTTGTAGAACTGGTCGACGAGTGCGGTGACCGGCAGTCTGGCGCCATTGCGGTCGGCCTCGGCCAGGCAGATGCCGAGATCCTTGCGCATCCAGTCGACGGCGAAGCCGAAATCATATTTGCCGGCGTTCATCGTCTTGTGGCGGTTCTCCATCTGCCAGGAGCCCGCGGCGCCCTTGGAAATCACCTCGATCACCTTCTCGATGTCGAGCCCGGCCTTCTTGCCAAAATGGATGCCTTCGGCCAAGCCCTGGACGAGACCGGCGATGGTGATCTGATTGATCATCTTGGTGAGCTGGCCGGCACCGGCCGACCCCATCAAGCCGACCATGCGGGCAAAAGCGTCGATGACAGGCTTCGCTCTGTCGAAAGCGTCCTGCTCGCCGCCGACCATGACGGTCAGCACGCCATTCTCGGCGCCGGCCTGGCCGCCCGAGACCGGCGCGTCGAGAAACGAAAACCCGCCGGCTTGCGCCGCCGCCGCCAGCTCGCGAGCGACCTCTGCCGAGGCCGTGGTGTTGTCGATGAAGACCGAACCCTTCTTCATCGATTTGAAGGCGCCTTCCGGACCGGTCGTCACCGAACGCAAATCGTCGTCATTGCCAACACAGGAAAAGACAAAATCCTTGCCCTCCGCGGCCTGCGCCGGCGTCGCCGCAAGGCTGCCACCATGCTGGCCAACCCATTGCTCGGCCTTGGCCTTGGTGCGGTTGTAGACTGTGACGTCATGGCCGCCCTTGTTCTTCAAGTGCCCGGCCATCGGATAGCCCATCACGCCAAGACCGAGAAATGCAACAGATGCCATGAGCCTGCCCTTCAGAATGGAAACGGAATTTGCTGCGAGACGTCTAGGCTCTGCGCGCAATTCGTCAAGATGCGCAGGGCAGGATCGACTGGTGCAGCTGAATTGAAAATAGTCAGCGTTTCAGGTGAACGGTGATCCGGCGCTCGATCCATTCGACGCCATGGCGCAATATCTCGACCATCACCAGATAGACGAGGGCGACCCAGATATAGGCCTGGATGTCGAACGAGTTGGCGAAGGCGAGCTTGGCATTGCCCATCAGATCATAGACCGTGATGATGGCGACGATGGCGGAAGCCTTGACCATCAGGATCAGTTCGTTGCCATAGGGCCGCAAGGCGACGATCAAGGCCTGCGGCAGGATGATCTTGCGCAAGGTCTGCAGTTTGTGCAGGCCAAGCGAGGCCGCTCCCTCCCATTGCCCTCTTGGCACGCTCTCGATGGCGCCGCGCAGAATCTCGGCCTGGTAGGCAGCGGTGTTGAGCGCAAAGGCAAAGACGCCGCAATTGAACGCGTCCTTGAAAAAATCCCAGAGGCCGACCGACTGGAGTTCGGCGCGGAACGAGCCCAATCCGTAATAGACCAGATAGGTCTGGACCAGCAGCGGCGTGCCGCGGAAGAAATAGACGTAGCAATAGGCGAGGCCGGACAGGATCCGGTTCTTGGACATGCGCCCGTAAGCGACGGGCACCGACAGAATCGCGCCGAGCACCATCGATATGGAAACCAGCGCGAGCGTTACCCCAAGCCCTCGCAAATAGGCAGGCGCATATTTGGCGAAGAAATCGGGATTCCAGGCAAGGAAGAGATAGCTGACGATACCAATGCCGAACAAAATCCATAGGCAGACCAGCGCGTAGCCGACGATACGCCCGCGCGGCCAGCCGCGCGCCCGTGGCGGGGGACGTTCGACCAGGGTGGCCGCGGCGCTCATCGCTGCGCCTCCCGCCGGCCAAGCGAGCGCAGAATAGCACTGGTGGCGAAGGACGACAGGACGGCCAGGCCAAGAAAGACCAGCGAGGCGACGCCGAAGAACAGGAAAGCGTGCTTGGTGACGCGGGCGGCAATGCTGGCGTTACGCAGCGTCTCGGCCAGGCCGACGACAGACACCAGCGACGTGTCCTTCAGCAGGCTGAGCCAGCAGTTCTCCAGGCCGGGGAATGCGATGCGCAGCAGTTGCGGCACGATCACCTTGCGCATGGTCAGCCAGTTCGAAAGACCGATGGCATAGCCGCCCTCATACTGGCCTTTGGGAATGGCGCGAAAGGCCGACAGAAAAACCTCGCTGGCATAGGACGAGAAGATCAGCGCAAGCACGATCATGCCGGCGACGAAGCTGTTGACGTCGATGGTGGTGTCCGGCCGGAAATACCTGACGAGATGCTGCAGCAGGATCGGCATGCCGAAGAAGAACAGGAAAAGCGTCACCAGCTCCGGCAGGCCGCGAAAGACGGTGGTGTAGATGTTGGCGGCAAGGCGCAACGAGGGTTCTTCGGACTGCTTGGCGAGTGCAATGAAAAAGCCGATCGTCAATCCGATGGGCAGCGTGGCAAGCGCAAGCGCAATGGTGATCAGTGCGCCATAGGCAATATCGTCAAGCCAGCCTTCGGGTCCCCAACTGAGAAGTGTCCATATGCTCTGGGCTGGCATCGACCGGTCTTATCCCCACGGCGTTCCCAAGACGAATAGAAAAACGGCGGGGAAATTCCCCGCCGTCTTGACCTGGCTTATCAGGACTCGGCGCCGTAGACGTCGAACTTGAAATACTTGTCGTTGATTTCCTTGTATTTTCCGTTGGCGCGAATGGCGGCGATGGCCGAGTTGAGCTTGTTGACCAGGTCGGTCTCGCCCTTGCGCACGGCAATGCCGGCGCCAGGCCCGAAGATCTCGACCGGCTGCGGCGAAGGCTGGCCGAGGATCTTGCAGCAGGCGCCGTCAGGCGAATCCAGAAACTGCTGCAGCACGACGATATCGTCCTCGATGGCGTCGAGACGACCATTGGCAAGATCTGCCTGCTCCTCAGGGCTGCTCGGATAACCCTTCACGGTGCTGTCGGTGTAGGTCTTCGAGGCATAGTTGAAATGCGTCGTGGTGGTGGCGACGCCGATGGTCTTGCCTGCGAGATCTTCCTTGGTCACGCCTTTCAGCGTGCTGTCCTTCGGCACGGCGAGCGCCGATGGCGTGTTGTAGTATTTGTTCGAGAAGTCGACCTTCTCCTTGCGCTCCGGCGTGATCGACATCGAGGCGACGATGGCGTCGAACTTGCCGGCCTGGAGGGCTGGAATGATGCCGTCCCAATCCTGGGCGACGAAGGTGCACTTGACCTTCATCTCATCACAAAGCGCCTTGGCAATGTCGATGTCGAAGCCCACCAGCTGGCCATCGGCGGTAAGGTTGTTGAAGGGCGGGTAGGCGCCTTCGGTGCCGATCCTCAGGGTCTTTTCCTGGGCCTGGGCGACGCCGAGCGTCAGCAGCGCGGCCGATGCGGCGAGCGCGATACGCAGTGCAATACGCATGATAGTCCTCTCTTTATGCTCCCGGCCGTGGTTCCGAACGGCTCTGTGGGGCGGTGCTTTTGACCGCCCGCTGGCGCGATACTCCCACTCTTTCCAAGAAAAAAGCAACTGCAAAACCGTAAAAATGGGCAAGGCTATTCTGCCGTTGCGTCAGCGCTCAAGCAACGAGCCCGGTGGTGCGCTCGATAAAGTCGGCTATCGATTTTGCATCGTCGAGATCGAATACCGGCAGCAGCTCGCCTTCAATGGCAAAATCGGCGGCAACAGCGACGATGTTGGGATCCTCCGCCGAAAGCGGCGTGCGGTCCTTCGCATCCAACCTGCGGGTTTCGATCTTGCTGTGGGCTTCGCGCTTGTAGCCTTCGACCAGCACGAGGTCGCAGGGGGCAAGCCGCGACAAGACAGTCTCCAATGTCGGCTCATCCTCGCCGCGCAGCTCGTGCATCAGCGCCCAGCGAACGCCGGAGACGATCGCGACTTCGGTGGCGCCGGCCTGCCGGTGGCGAAAACTGTCCGCGCCCGGCTTGTCGATGTCGAAGTCATGATGGGCGTGTTTCACCGTCGACACCTTCCAGCCGCGCCGGACAAGCTCGGCGACCAGCCTTTCGGTCAAAGTCGTCTTGCCGGAATTCTTCCAGCCGGTGATGCCGAAGACGCGTCTGTTCATGGCTTCATGCTTTGCAACAGACGCTCGGCAGAGACAAGATCGTCCGGCTCGTTGATGTTGAAGAAGGGGTCGATCCCCGCCGATGGCGGAATCGGGAATTCCACCTCGACAAAACCGTACCGGTCGATGAAAGCCGACACCCGTCTGTTGTCCTCGTCGACCAGAAAGTGCCGCAATGCGTCGCAGCAGTCCGTCGGCCAGAGCGCGAAGGTCGGGTGCCGTTTGCCGGCCGAGCAAGCGACAGCGATCGAATCTGGACGTTGATCGGTGGCGTCCGCCAGTCGTGCCACAAGGTCCAGCGGCAGGAAGGGCGTGTCGCCGGCAGCGCTGACGACCGCCTTGCAGGCCGTGTTGGTAACGGCCCACTCGAGGCCGGTCAGGATCCCGGCAAGCGGGCCGGCAAAGCCGGGCACGCTGTCGGCAAGCACCGGCAGTCCAAAGCGCAGGAATCGTGCAGGATCGCCATTGGCGCTGAGCGCCAGCGATTCGATCTGCGGGGTGAAGCGCGACACGACATGGTCAAGCAGGCAGCCATCGCCAAGCGGCAACAGGCTCTTGTCGCCACCGCCCATCCGTCTTGATTGGCCACCGGCCAGAATGATCCCCGCAATGTCTCGCTTCATGCCATGGAGCCTGTACGCCAGCCGCCGGGAATCGCAAGAACCTTCAAATGACCCGGCTAGATTCCGTCGGGCACCATGCTCGGCCCCGTGCTTTCAGCGACGATCTTTCGCCGGCCGGCCACGCGCTCGCGGTAGAGCGCATAGAGGCCGGAGCCGATGATGATGGTGGCGCCGACGATCATCGGCAGGTCAGGGATATCGGCGAAGATGAACAGGCCAAGCAGGATCGACCAGATCAGGGCCGTGTAGCGGAACGGCGCGATGAAGGAGATGTCGCCCGCCCGCATCGCCATGATGATGAATTGGTAGCCGATCAGCACCAGCACCGCGGCAAGGGCCAACAGGGCTGTGCTGTCCCCCGTCATCGGCGTCCAGCCGCCCATTGCCGGCAACAGCGCCGCGCCGACGATTGTCATGGCAAGCGCGGTTGCCGTCGACACCAGCAATGTCGGAATGGCCTTGGGAATCCGCTTGGTGGCGAGATCGCGCACCGCACAGCAGGCGACGCTGGCCAGCGCCGACAGCGAGTAGATGCTGAACCCTTCGAAGCCCGGCCGCACGATGATCAGCACGCCGGCAAATCCGATGGCGATGGCCAGCCAGCGCCGCCAGCCGACAGTCTCGCCAAAGACAAGTGCCGCTCCCATCGTCACCGCCAGCGGCAGCGCCTGCAGCACCGCCGAAACATTGGCGATCGGCAGATGGGCGAGGGCGACGAGGAAACTCACCGTTGCGCCGGCCTCGCTGATCACGCGCAAGGCGACCAGAGGCTGCAGCATCGAGCCCGGGCGCGAGAGAGCGCCGCGCTGCCAGGCGAGCAAGCCGACGAAAAGCGAAGCGAAAGCCCCACGGATCAACATGACCTGCGCCATGTTCATCGATTGCGACGAGTATTTGGTGATGGCGTCGTTGAGGGTGAAGCCGGCCATCGCCACCATCATGAACAACGCGCCGCGAAGATTTGGTGACAGGGGCAAGACGGCTACCGGTTCTGCTTATGCATGTCGCCCAAAAGTGATCTCGGTTTTGGGGAAACGACATGCATAGGAAACAAAGACCTGAAGCGCGTCGCCTGAATCCGTTCAAGCGTGACGCGCTTTAGGCAGCCAGCCTGTAACAGTCGGACATGAAACAGCAACAGCAAAGGACTGGGCCACAGCCTTGTTTGTGGCCGGAATATCGCCCGCGATGGCGAACTTACTTCTTCGGTGTAAGCACCTCGGTGCCGTTGCCTTCCTTGCCGGCGATCGTCCACAGACCGTGCAGCGAACCATCCGCCGCCACCTTGTAGACGACGAGGCCGATGTCCTTGTCCATGACATAGCCGGCGGAGAAGGCATCATCGTTGCGCATGCAGATGCCGTCGGAGGATGAGCCGCCGGTTTCCCAATGGATCGCGCAGGTCGTCCCGCTGGTCAGCGTGATGGTGGCTTCGCCGCCATAGGCGGAGCCGTCGAAATTGGTGCCGGCGACGGTATAGGTGCCGCCGATCGACTGCGCCGCCGCGGGCATGGCCGCGACACCAAGCAAGGCTAGAGAAAGAACAAGTTTGCGCATGATGTATCCCCCCGTTGGATGAAAAACCGTCCCAGGGCGAACGCATAGGCCGGAACCTGCTGGCGGTAAATCCGGCTACGGTTCGCAAACAAGACTTTTTCTGAGGTATTGTCCGAAATGCTCACGGCCCCTTGAGGCTGCCGGCAATGGCGCCGACCAGCGGATCGTATTTCGACTTCAGCGCCGGCGGGTAGTCGACCCAGACCGTGCGGATGATGCCGTCTTTCCCAAACAGACGTCGCTCGTAAAAGATCTTTCCATCCTTCAGGCCCGACAGCACGGCCCAGTCCTTTCCGGCCTTGCTGTAGGTGATCTTGTAGCCGGCTTCATCGCTGGCTTTTTCGGCCGCCACAAAACCCTTCGGCGTATCGTCGTCGATATTGAGGATGCCCGAGCAGATCAGGCTGGCACCATCGGCACTCATCCACTCCTGTCCGTCGCCATTGTCGGGCTCCGGCTGGCGATCGGTGAAGACATCGTCGGGAAAGGTGCAGACGGTGCCGAAGCGATCGTTCACATAGGTGAACGGCGCGGCAATTGCCGCGCTCGCCGCGATCGCAGCGAAGAACGTCCCGATTGAAAAGAGCTGCCGCATGTCTTGCCCTGAAGTCGATGACCACACGGCAAGTCTTGCACAGATCGGCGAAAAGATCAGCCGCCAGTGACGCTCATATGGCGCGACACCGATGGCCGGCTGGTGCGGCGGTCTATGATGAAGTCGTGGCCCTTGGGCTTGCGGCCGATCGCTTCGTCTATTGCTTCGGCGACCAGCTCGTTGCCTTCCGAGGCGCGCAAGGGCGCGCGCAGGTCGGCGGCATCTTCCTGGCCCAGGCACATATAGAGGGTGCCGGTGCAGGTCAGCCGGACGCGGTTGCAGCTTTCGCAGAAATTATGCGTCATCGGCGTGATGAAGCCGAGCCGTCCGCCGGTCTCGGCGACCTGGACGTAGCGCGCCGGACCGCCGGTCTTGAAGGGAATGTCGGTCAGCGTGAACTGGCGTTCCAGCGACGCGCGCAGCAGCGACAGCGGCAAATACTGGTCGGTACGGTCGGCATCGATCTCGCCCATCGGCATGGTCTCGATGACCGTCAAATCCATGCCACGGCCATGCGCCCAGCGCATCATCTCGGGCAGCTCGGCGTCGTTGAAATCCTTCAACGCCACCGCGTTGAGCTTGACCTTCAGCCCCGCCGCCTGCGCGGCATCGATGCCTTGCATGACCTTGTCGAGATGGCCCCAGCGGGTGATCTTGTGGAACTTGTCGGCATCGAGCGTATCGAGCGACACGTTGATGCGCTTGACGCCGCAATCGGCGAGTTCGGCGGCAAAGCGCGACAGCTGCGAGCCGTTGGTGGTCAGCGTCAGCTCTTCCAGCGCGCCGCTGGCGAGATGCCGCGACAGCTGGCGCACCAGATGCATGATGTTCTTGCGCACCAGCGGCTCACCGCCGGTGAGGCGCAGTCGCCTGACACCCTTTTCGATGAAGACGCTGCACAGCCGGTCGAGTTCTTCCAGCGACAGCAGGTCCTTCTTCGGCAGGAAGGCCATGTCCTCGGCCATGCAATAGGTGCAGCGGAAATCGCAGCGGTCGGTGACCGACACGCGGAGATAGCTGATCGTGCGGCCGAAAGGATCAATCATGTCCATGCTTCAAGCGCTTCCCGTGGCCGTGAATGGCTTCGTTATATACCGCTATGTGATACGATCCGGCCTGCTGTTCAAGATAGTGCCTCTCGATCTTTGGTAACATCTCTCAGCCGACATCGCATGTCGGTCGGTCTCATCAGGCCTTTTCCCGTTTGGCGAAGCGGCGTAGGGAAGGGTGGATGAGACGGGATCCAACAGCATGACCGCACCGAAAGAGCTCAGGGTCTCCAAGGACCGCAAACTTCTGTCAGTCACCTTTCCCGATCACCATCCGTTCGACTTGCCGGCGGAACTGCTGCGCGTCGCCTCGCCATCGGCCGAAGTACAAGGCCATTCGCCGGATCAGCGGGTGACGGTTCCCGGCAAGCGCAATGTGGCGATCCTCAAGATCGAGCCGGTCGGCAACTACGCCGTGCGCATCACCTTCGACGATTTCCACGACACCGGCATCTTCACCTGGAATTATCTGCACACGCTCGGCCACGAGAGGGATGCGCGCTGGAAAGCCTATCTCGCGGAGCTTGCGGAAAAGGGCCTGAGCCGGGACCATTAGATTCATTCCCCTCGCTGTCGTCAAAACGTCATCGAGATGGCGTAGCGCCGGCAAAGGTTTGGAGGCGAAAACATGTCCGTCATCACCACGGTCGAGCAGCTCGAGGCGCTCTATGGCGTTCCAGGTGAGGCCTCGCTGGTCAAGGAACTCGACCACGTCATTCCCGAATATGCCGCCTTCATCGAAGCCTCGCCCTTTGTCGCGCTGGCAACCAGCGGACCGGAGGGGCTGGACTGTTCGCCGCGCGGCGATCTCGCCGGCTTCGTGCGCATCCATGATCCGAAAACGCTGATGATGCCCGACCGTCGCGGCAACAACCGCGCCGATTCGCTAAAAAACATCATCCGCGACCCACGCGTCGGCCTGCTGTTCCTGGTGCCGGGCTCCGGCACAACGCTGCGCGTCAATGGTCGCGCTCATATCACCACGGATACAGCGCTGTGCGCATCATTCACGGTGGACGGCAAGGCGGCGCGATCGGTAACCGTCGTCGACATCGATTCGGTCTATTTCCAATGCGCCCGCGCCATCGTCCGCTCCGAGCTCTGGAACCCAGCAAGGCATATCGACCCGAAGTCGCTGCCGACGCCCGGACAGATCCTCGAAATCACCAGCCGCAAGACCATCGACGGCGAGACCTACGACAAGGAATGGCCGGAACGGGCGAAGAAGACGATGTGGTAGTTTGGGCTGAAAGGGGCTGCTACGCCTCCTTTAGCACATCATAGATCTTGCGCATCTGCTCGCCGATCATGTCGCATTGTTCCGGCGTCGACTGGCTCATCGCCTTCTCGATCAGCGCCATATGCACTTTCAGCGCCTGCATCAGCAGCGCCTCGCCGGCCTCGGTGAGCGCGAGCCGCAGGATGCGCTTGTCCTTCTCGTCGCCTTCGCGGCGCAGCAGGCCGCGCGCTTCCAGCTGCGGCAAAAGCATGGTGATGTTGGAGCGGCCGACGAGCAACTTGCGGGCAAGATCGTGCTGCGACATTCCGGGGTGGCGATAGAGGTTCATCAGCACGTCGAGCTGCGCCGGTTTCAAATCGAGCGGCGCCAGCTTCACCGCCAGCGTGCGCTCAAGCACATGGCAGGCGCGCGCCACCGCGACCCAGTTGCGGAAACGCGGGTTGTCCCAAGGCAGCTCTTGTTTATTGTTCATCTTTGAACTATTATGTTCATGCTTGAACGTATGGATGGATTCTCACTATGGCATCATTCGGGCTGAAGGTCATCCGGGGCGTGTTCGGTGCGGCCGAGCGTGTCGCGCCGCGGCTTAGCGGACGCGCGGCGTTCGAATTGTTCTGCCGCACCCCGAATGTCAAGGCGCTCAGCGATGGCGAGCGCCGCGCTGTCGAGCGTGCGGCCGGGTTCATGACCGAGGCGCGTCATCACCGGCTGAAGACCGCGACCGGCTGCGTCATGGTGCACGAGTTCCGGCCCGAGCCGGGCAGGGCGGTCGCCGGCACGGTGCTCGTCGTCCATGGCTGGCGCTCGCGCACCGAATATATGCGCGCCTTGATCGAAGGCTATCGCGCCGCCGGCTACAGGGTCGTTTCGCTTGACCTGCCCGGCCACGGCCAGTCGCAGGGCCGGCGCCTGAACATGGTCAATGCCGTGGATGCGGTGCGGGTTGCCGGCGAATGGTTCGGCCCCTTCGCCGCAGCGGTCGGCCATTCCTTCGGCGGCGCCGTCGCCGCCAACGCCATCGCCGGTTCGGTCAAGAACATCCCGCCGCTGGCGGCCGGACGCCTGGTGCTGATCGCGGCGCCCAGTTCCCTGCCGGCGATCTTTGCCGACTTCAGTCATATGTTGAATGTCGGCCCGCGCTCGCAAGCCGCCATGGCGGACCGGGTCGAGCATCTTTCCGGCCGGCCGCTGCACGAATTCACCGGCGACCGCCAGCTTGCCCAGGCGCCGGTGCCGACCCTGGTCATCCACGCGCCGGACGATCGCGAAGTCTCGGCCGATCATGCAAGGCGCTATGCCGGCGCCGGCGGCCATGTGCGGCTCTACTGGGCCGACGGGCTCGGCCATCGCCGCATTCTTACCGACAAGGATGTGGTCGAACGCGCGGTCGGCTTCGTGACGCATCGCGAGCCATTGCTGCTGCACTGAGCGGCGGTCGAGATTATTTCTTCTTCTCGCCGGGTTCGACCGGCAGTCCGGAGGCCTTCCAGGCGGTGTAGCCGCCAAGGATGTGCTTGACCGGCGAAAGGCCCATGTCCTGCGCCGTCTTTGTTGCCAGGGCCGAGCGCCAGCCGCCGGCGCAGAAGAACACGAAGCTCTTTCCCGAGGCGAAGAACGGCTTGTGGTAAGGGCTTTCGGGGTCGATCCAGAATTCCAGCATGCCGCGCGTGACATGTTTGGCGCCCGGAATCCGGCCGTCCCGTTCCACTTCGCGGGGATCGCGCAGATCGACGAAGATGGTGTCTTCATCGTCGAGCAGCCCGGCCGCTTCCTCCGGCGAAATCACTTCGATCACGGCGTTCGCCTCGTCCAGCAGCTCGCGATAACCCTTTTTCACGCTCTCATCCCTCCCGGCCTTGCTGGCGGATTTCGAGCACACCGGCCGGCGTTTGTCACGCCGCGTCGCCGCCGGCCATCGTCTTCCAGGCAGCCA
This sequence comes from Mesorhizobium sp. M7A.F.Ca.US.006.01.1.1, assembly GCF_003997935.1. GTDB lineage: Bacteria > Pseudomonadota > Alphaproteobacteria > Rhizobiales > Rhizobiaceae > Mesorhizobium. The sequence continues at coordinate 7,621 of NZ_RZQL01000088.1, read as the reverse complement.
TCGCACCGGCCACCGTTGCCAGCAGGGCATCGTGCGATGCACCGTCGCGGGCCTGGATCGACATGCCGTGCTGAACCGTGGCGAAGAAAGTCGCTGCGGCACTTGTGTCGAAATCCGCCGGCAGTTCGCCCTCGGCAACGCCGCGATCGAGACGTTTTTGCAGGGCGGTATGGTTTTCGGCACGACGACGGCGCAGATCGGCGCAGATGGCGCCGCGGCTCGAATCCTGATGCAGTGCGCCCAGCGTGATCAGGCAGCCCTGCGGGCGATCGCTCTGCGCATAGGCTTTCGCCGTCAGGCACAGGAATTGTTCGATCGCCTGCCGCGCGGTCGCAGCCTCGTCCAATGCCAGCCAGATGTCGGCACCCTCGGTGTCCGAGTAAAAATCCGTCGCCTCCAGGAACAGCGCCTCCTTGCTGCCGAAGGCGGCATAGAGGCTGGGCGAGTTGATGCCCATGGCGGCGGTCAGCTCGCTCATCGATGCGCCTTCGTAACCACGCGCCCAAAAAACCTGCATGGCGCGGCGCAGGGCTGCGGTTCGATCGAAGGTGCGGGGACGGCCTCGTTCCGACATGGTGCTCTTTTCTGTGTTGATCGATACATAATCCAGTTGACGCCAGCGGGCAAGGCTGGCAAATATTTATGTATCGATCATTACATAAAAGGAGTATTCGATGTCTTCCAGCAAGTTGAACGGCAAGGCCGCGCTCGTCACCGGCGGCAGTCGCGGCATTGGTGCGGCGATTGCGCGGAGGCTGGCCGCCGATGGCGCCAATGTCGCGCTAACTTATGTGCATGGCGAGGAACAGGCCCGCGCTGTTGTCGCCGAGATAGAGGCCAAGGGTGGCCGCGCCATCGCGATCAGGGCCGACAACCGCGACGCAGTCGCCATAGACAAGGCGGTCGACGACGCCGTAACCGCCTTCGGCCGGCTCGACATCCTGGTCAACAGCGCAGGGATCTGGCGCGCCGCCCCAATCGACACGCTGTCGCTCGCCGATTTCGACGAGACCATGGAGGTCAATCTCAGGGCCCCGTTCATCGCTTCCAAGGCCGCGGCCGCCCATATGGGTGAGGGCGGCAGCATCATCTCGATCGGCAGCAACCTCGCCGAGCGGGCCACCGACGGCAGCCTCACGGCCTATTCAGCCAGCAAGGCGGCGCTGGTCGGCCTGACCAAGGCGCTGGCGCGCGACCTCGGCCCGCGCGGCATCACTGCCAATGTCGTCCATCCAGGCTCGACCGACACCGACATGAACCCGGCCGACGGCCCGCATGCCGAGCACCAGCGCCGGAAGATGGCGACACCGCGCTTCGGCAAGGCCGAGGACATTGCCGGCATGGTCGCCTGGCTCGCAGGCCCGGAAGGCCGCTTCGTCACCGGCGCCGCGCTGACCATCGATGGCGGCGCCAACGCCTGATCCCGACGGATTTCCGGCTGGGGCGGAACCACCCTCCGCGCCAGCCGTCACGATCTTGTGAAACCGTTCTGCAACAGGCTTTCCAAAATTTATGAAAGCTTAACGAAATCGGTATGAATCAGTATAGTCGCGCCTTACATCCGCCAAGCGGTGAGCGGGACGATCTAGCGTGCGGAACGGGAACCGGTTGCGGCCGGAGCGGGTGATCCATGAAATTCCTCGGAAACAAAGCAACCGTGATGCCGCTGCTGGCAATCACGGCAACGCTGGCTTTCGGTGTACCCCAGGCAGGCGCGCAGGGGCTCTTCGACATGCTTTTCGGCGGCGGCGTCAAGCATGCGCCGAAAGGCGAGTTTCCGCCCCCGCCGCCGAAGAACAAGCCAAAGCCGAAAGTGTCCGGCGGCGGCGGCGGCAATGTGAAAATCAGCAGCCCATCCTACTACACCTACAAGGCCGACCGGCTGGTTCGCGTCGACTTCTCGGCATTGGCCGCGACGCCGGCGCCGGCGACACCGCAGGACGCCGCCTTCGTTCCGTCGGCTACGGGTGCCGCGTTTCGTGATGCGGTTGCCAGCTTGGGCGACTACGAACTCTTGGCCGAGCCCGACATCGCCAAGGCGCTGATCGCCTATTACGCGGCCAATCCGGATTTCATCTGGGTAAGCGGAACCAGCCTCAACAGCCGTGCGCAGGATGCGGTGCGGGTGCTTGGCGAGGCTTCAAGCTATGGCCTCACGCCCGCCGACTATACGGTGGAAGTTCCCGCTGCCGGCGCATCGCCGGCCGATGCCACTGCGCAACTGAAAGAACTCGTCCGTTTCGAGATGGCACTGTCGGCGCGCGTGCTGCGCTATGCCCGCGACGCCCAGAACGGCCGCGTCGATCCCAACCGCATGACCGGCTACTATGATTTCCCGGCCAAGCCGCTCGATCTGCAAGGCGTGCTGAAAACGCTGGCTCATACCCAGCAGGTGCGCACCTATCTCGAGTCGCGGCACCCGCAGAATGCGGAATACCAGGCGCTGCGCGTTGAACTGGAAGCGCTGCAGGCCAGTGCGGAAAACGAAATCGTCGTCGACCCCAAACTGTTGCTGAAGCCGGGCGAAACCAGCGCCGAATTGCCGAAGCTGCTGACCCTGATCGCGGGCAATCTCGATGACGAGATGGGCGGTGCCTATGGCGAGATCCTGTCCAGGCTGGCCACCAGCGACGTCTATGATCCGGAACTGGTCCCGGTCATCAAGGCCGTGCAGCAAAAGGCAGGCATGAAGGGCGATGGCGTCATCGGCCCGCGCACCGTCGCGACGCTGGCCGGAACATCCAAGGCCGACAAATTACTGAAGGTGGAAGTGGCGCTGGAGGAACTGCGCTGGCTGCCCTCCGATCTCGGCAGCCCGCGCGTCTTCATCAACCAGCCGGCCTTCACCGCAAGCTACATCGACAATGGCGAGGAAAAGCTCAAGACGCGTGTCGTCATTGGCCGGACCACCAACCAGACCTCCTTCTTCTATGACCAGATCAAGCAGGTCGATTTCCATCCCTATTGGGGCGTGCCGCAGTCGATCATCGTCAATGAGATGCTGCCGAGATTGCGCAACGATCCGGGCTATCTCGACCGGGCCGGCTACGAGGTGACGGATTCGCGCGGCAAGCGCATTCCTTCGTCGGCGGTCAATTGGGGCGGCTATGGCTCGAACATCCCCTACAGCGTGCGCCAGCAGCCGAGCGAGGCCAACGCGCTGGGCGAGTTGAAGATCCTGTTCCCCAACAAGCATGCGATCTACATGCACGACACGCCGCAGAAATCATTCTTCCAGCGGGATATGCGCGCGCTCAGCCATGGCTGCGTGCGGCTGCAGGACCCGCGCGGCATGGCGGCGGCGGTGCTTGGTACCTCCGTGGACTATATCGCAGAGAAGCTGAAGCACGGCCACGCGACCGAGAACGTGACACGCACGATCCCGGTCTATGTCGCCTATTTCACCGCCTGGCCTGATCTGTCCGGCAAGGTCGAATATTTCGGCGACGTCTACGACCGCGACTCGCGGCTGAAGCAGGCCCTGGACGCCACCGAGGCGGTGCGCTCGCCGTCGAGTTAATTTTAGCGCTCGAACAACGGCCGCCGAAAGCCGGCGTCCCGCCCGGCGATCAGCCAATAGAGCAAGCCGGCGACAAGCCCGGCGGCGGCAATGATGCCGATGTCGAGCCAACGCTCCGGGTCCATATCCTCCGGTGCGCTCGGCCAGATCAGGGCGAAGCCACCGACCGCGGCGCCGGCGCCGAAAACCATGTGCAGCAGGACATTGCGCAACGAGAAGAACTCGGCGATCAGCGCGAAGATCAACGTCTGCAGCGCGGTCACCACGATCGTCAGGAAATAGACGAACATGCCGAGCGGCGGCACCAGCAGCACCGCGATCGGCGAAACGCCCATGGCATCGAAATAATTGGGCGCGTTGGGCAAGGAACTGAGCACGCCATAGATCACCGCGATGGCGATCAGGCCGACCAGCACCGACACGAAGTAGCCGGCCAACATCATCAATATGCGCTTCATCACGTGCTTTGCCGTCGCCATCCCCATCCCCCAATGCGGCCCGCGTCGCGACAGTCAGCCATCAAAGCGAGACTGACGCAAGGGGATGCGACGGTTGGCAAGGGCAATCGCTTCGGACCAAGTCCGACTTGTGGCGGAAACCATCAATCGCCGAAGTCAGTGCTGCCCCTCATCGCCCTGCCGGGCACTTCTCCCCGTATAGTGACGGGGAGAAGGGGCTGGCCGCAAACGCCGGCGCCATCCTTGCAACGCTGGTGACTGGCGAAATGGGCGATGACAGCGTCCCTCTCCCCGTCACTATACGGGGAGAGGATGCCGGCAGGCAGGTGAGGGGCGGCGCCGGCGCCGGGAAAGGCTGGCTAATTTGATGCAACGAACCCTATTTCGGCTCCGCCGTCACAGGATCATAGGTGATTTCGACCTTCGCCTTGTCCGCCGTGTAATAGGTGACGGTGTAGGCGCCGCTGTCCCAGTCGACCTCGTCCACATAGCGAAAGCCGTCGCGCTGCTCGACCTTGGCGATGATCTCCGACAGCTTCTTGGCATTGGGCGGCGGCAGCGGCTTGTCGTCCGCAGCCAAGGCCGGCGCGCAGGCGAGAAGAACGGCGACGCTTGTCGTCAGCAGAAATCTGGACATGGCTTTCCCTCAAGTTTCGTCGGACAGAAACTCGCTGGCGCGCCGGTTTGTTCCGCAGCTGGAACAGATGACGATTTGGTCTGCCGATTTGCAGCTGCCCGAATGAGGGACTGCCGCCCGCTTGACTTACGCAGCGCGTCGTTGAGCGGGGTGGAGACCTGAACGGGTTCGACGAGGGTCGACGGCGGTCACGATGCTGTGGTGGTGATCGCAATAGACGCGATCCGCCGAAGTTGGCCCGGCACAGAAACGATAACCGCCGGGTACCGACCGGTCTTCGCTTACCGGGAAGCGGCACTGATAGACGCCTAGCTGAATGAGGGGGACGTCTTTCGAAATCGGTCTGATATTTTCAGGCATGGTTTTTCAGGTTCCTGGTTTATAGCCTTTGCCGGCTGACGGCCGCAATGCGACCGCGTCAAGGCGAGCTTCTCTCGTTTTGGAGGGCTGTGGATCACCATATGGTGATGATCGCAGTGTCAATGAAGTCCCGAAACCCTGCTTTCGCAAGCCAATCATTGCGACTTAAGGCCACACCGGCTGCTGGGAGGGCGGGCTGCGGAAGCGAATACATTTTGTCAGCAGACAGTGTGGCCGCGCCCCGGAGCGTCTCTTCGAACCGTTGCGCCGGTGCTATGGTGTCCCTGCATGATCAGAGAGCAGGGATATAAGGCATGCCCGAAATCACCCGCCGTACACTTCTTGCGTTCACCGCCGCGGCCTCGGTCGTTGAACCGACGTTTGCCGAAGGGGAAGGGGCCTCACCCGAATTGCGGGCGCTGATCGGAGCCCATGAAGCCACCTATGTCGAGCTTCACAGGGTTGTTCATCAAGCGGGCAGCAGCAACCACGAACGCAAGAGGGCAGACCGGATTGAACAGGAAGCATTGCTGGCCATCTGCTCCTATCCGGCGATCAGCCGAGGCGACCGCCGGGCCAAGGCCGATTACCTGTTGACCGCCGAGGCTCGGGGTGAACTCGACCTGGAAGAGCACATGCAGGCCATCCTGCACGCGATGAAGCGCTGATCGCGGCGCGACCGGGGCAGTGCAGAGCTTGGACGCATCAACAGGAGTCCATGCACGGCGACTATCCCGCCACTTTCCATTACTGCGACTACGTATCAGTGGCTAGCGTACGAAGCGGACCTGTCGGTATCGCGGAAGTTAGTCACCGCGCAATCACCCTCCAATACTGGTGCAATAGGTCGTTGCACGTCAGTGCAGGGAGGGCGATTTTTCCGATAGACACGTAGTCCGGACCTATCGAATTCTGAATGTCGCTGGCAATGACGTTGCGATTTGGCTCCGCTATCCCGATGGTCGTGCCTAGGACGACAGACTTCCTTTTCGCCTTGCCCGCGACGGTCAACAGCTCCAAGTTCATCGTCCCATAAGAGAACCCGAGATAAATCACTTGTTCGGCCTCCGCGATAAGGCTGTGAATTCTTGCCATCATCGCTTCGTCTTCTACGCGCTCGGTGAAGGTCCGAATTTGCCTCGCTATTTCTAGAAGCTCGGTTGCCTGCGGTTCGGCACCGAACTTAACCCGGCCGCTTGGTTGCCACGGTAGACTGCCTACCTGCCCGTAGGGGTGGATAACGGTCAGCTTGTTCACGGCCTTGTGCGCTTCCTGTTCCGATATGAGCAGGTAGTTTTGCAGGGCCTTTTCCAAATAAAGTTCAATGCAGCGGTCATAGTTGAACGTGATGAAGCTCACGTTGTCAAAAAGGCTGTCGATGGCCTTTGCCTGGGTGTTTTCCAGAAGCATCTTGACGAAGGTCGCGTGCCAGCTCTCTTTGATTGAGCCGTAATTCAGTTTTCCATCTCGGTCCTTGTCGCCGCGAAGGCTGGAAGTCCGTTCGGCCTCCAGGATACAGACGGCAATCCCGAGCTTGCCCATGAGGATGATGTTTTCATCATGGGAGTGGGTGTGCATGAAGTTGTCAATGGAGATGGCTTGCGGCATTGCGGCTTTAATAGCTTGGCCTGCGCGCCACCAGGGATTAGAATCTCGCACGTCCAACTGCTTGAGATGTTCCTTAACGGCCCAATAAATAGCCAGATTTCCATCTTTCGGATTGAAGCCGGATTGAAGCCGTCCGGAAAGGTAAAGCCCACGGCCTTGCCGATACGCTCCTTCAGCGCATCGCCCATCGGCAAATCAACCTCCGCGCTGGCTCCAGCGCCAACGATGAAAACGGTCTTCTTCGCGAACATGGGTCACCCGAACCGTAGCAGCGCAATCGCCGCAGCCAATGATGCCCGGTTTAACGACAGTGCGGTTTCTTGCCTAGGAGCGCGCCGGATTTCTCACAGCTGCGCACATCGAGGGCGCCGCCAAGGCGCTCAATAAAATGATGGTGGGCGGTAGCCAATGAGCCTCTCGTGTGGGCAAGCGGGAACGCTATCCGGGCCGGAAAACCAGTTGACCGGCTGGGCTAGTATTACGCCATCCCAGGGGGATTTTCGGGTTTTGCGCGCCAAGTGCGCGCCAGAAACCGAAAAACCGCCCGATAGGCGCCGAGTAAATTATCCAGCAATTTCAGGAAAGCCGATGGTGGGCGATGCAGGGATTGAACCTGCGACCCCACCCGTGTGAAGGGTGTGCTCTCCCGCTGAGCTAATCGCCCGCTCGTTGCCCGAAGGCCAAGCGAGCCGCGATATAAGGGAGGCAGGTGCGGGAAGTCAAGGCGGTGTCCGGCGTTCTGAAGAGTATCGGATTTGCTGCCCTCACAGCCATGTCTGCGACGCGACGCCGGCGCTTTCCGGTCAGTTTCCGGCAGCGGCGATCAGCTTTTGCGCCAGATCGAGCGTCAGGGCGTCGAAATGCGAAATGACAGCCGAGGGTTCGAATTCGCGGACATGGCGGTCGGTGTAGCCGAAATCGACCGCCACCACCGGGATGCCGGCGGCTTTTGCCGTGTCGATGTCGGTTTGCGAATCGCCGACCATCAGCGCGCGGTGCGGGTCGCCGCCGGCCAGCTTGATGGTCTCGATCAGATGG
>NZ_RZQL01000087.1 GCF_003997935.1 Mesorhizobium sp. M7A.F.Ca.US.006.01.1.1 | reverse complement strand
ACGTCACATCGAGACCGGCAAGGAAATCCTCATTATCCCTGAGGCTTACCGCCGCCTCCGTGGTCAGGATATTGATCGCCGGCAGCTTGTGGCGCTTGCCGACCTCGAAGTCGTTGAAGTCATGCGCAGGCGTGATTTTGACCGCGCCCGAACCCTTTTCCGGATCGGAGTACTCGTCCGCCACCACGGGAATCCTGCGGCCGACGATCGGCAGGACGATGTTCTTGCCGACCAGATGCCGGAAACGCTCGTCGTCCGGATGCACCGCGACGGCCGTATCGCCCAGCATCGTCTCCGGGCGTGTCGTCGCCACGGTGATGAAGGTCTTTGGGTTTTCCGGGTCGAAGGTTTCGCCCTCGATGGGATAGCGGAAGTGCCAGAGATTGCCATTGACCTCCTGCTGCTCGACCTCGAGATCGGAGATCGCGGTCAGCAGCTTGGGGTCCCAGTTCACAAGGCGCTTGTCCTTGTAGATCAGCCCTTCCTTGTAGAGCGTGACGAACACTTCGAGCACGGCCTTGGACAGGCCTTCGTCCATGGTGAAGCGTTCGCGTGACCAGTCGGCCGAGGCGCCGAGCCGCTTCAACTGGTTGAAGATCGCGCCGCCGGATTCGGCCTTCCACTCCCACACTTTCTCGATGAACTGTTCGCGGGTCAGGTCGCGGCGATGGATCTGCTTCTCCATCAACTGGCGCTCGACAACCATCTGCGTGGCAATGCCTGCATGGTCCATGCCCGGCTGCCACAGCACATTCTTGCCGCGCATGCGCTCGAAGCGCACCAATATATCCTGCAGCGTGTTGTTGAGCGCGTGGCCCATATGCAGCGAGCCGGTGACGTTCGGCGGCGGGATGACGATGGTGAAGGCTTCCGCCCCCTCCTCGGCCCCGGTACCGGCGCGAAACGCGTCGGCCTCTTCCCAGACTTTGGCGATCTTCGGCTCGACGGTTTTGGCGTCGTAGGTCTTTTCAAGCATGGGAAAATGGTCCGCGCTGACGGGAGTTTTGCTGGTCCGGTGTAAATCGGAAGGTTTTGGCCAAGTCAACCGCAAGGGCTGTCTCGACCCTCACAACCAGATAGGCGCGGCCTTGGTCATTTCAACGGAAAGCGATCCGTCGTCCTGCCGACAAACGACTTCACCAAAGGAAACGGCGCCACGAAGGCGCCGTTTCCTTTGGCAATCGGCATGGGGAACTACTGCGCCCCGCGCGCCACGCGCTCTATCTCCTCGCGCACCAGCCTTTCGACCAGTGTCGGCAGATTGTTGTCGAGCCAATCCTGCAGCATCGGCCGCAGCATCTCTTCGGCCATCTCGTCGAATGTCTTCTTGCTGCGGCTGGCAAACGCGTCGGAAAGCTCGCCAAAGGCAGCCGCGACCTGACGGCCGGTATGCTCGGAAACGATCGCCGGACGCGGCGCGTCGCTGGCCGCCACCGGCCGCACCACGCTTGCATCCTGACGAGACGGCTCGACGGCCGGTTTTGTGCTCTCGTCCCTCAGAGCATCCGTCGACGGCTGGGCAGCCGTCTTGCGTGCCTCGCTCCGGTCCGACACCGCCCTCGCCTGCTCGCCAACGGCGGCGATCTCGCGCCGCCAGTCGGCGATGGAAGCGTCGGCGACAGGACGCGATATTGGCGTTTCAACCGTGATTGGCTCGGCGGCAACGCGGGCGCTGACCTCGGCAAGTGTCATCGATGGCTTTGCCGGGCTGGGATCGGGGCGCACCGGCGTTTCCGTGCGAGCAATCACCGGCTCGGCCGTCGGTAACTGTGCCTGGACTTCCGCCAGCGTGACCGGCTTCCTGACCTCGGGGGCGGCATGCAGGTCGGCACGGAATGCTTCCACGTCGGGGGCTGTATAGGCGCTCGACGCGCGCTCCAGATCCTGGCTCAGCTCATCGGCGTCGCCCGGCTGCTTGCGGCCGCCATCGCTGTCCTCAATGATCCGCCTGATGGAAGCCAGTATCTCTTCCATGGAAGGTTCGCGCTGTGCGCTGCTTGCCGTTGCCATCGTCACATCCGCCGCCCTTGTGACCCCTGTTGGGTTTTTCGCTCCGGCAGAGCCGGAACGAATCATGGCGACAGCGTAACCGACGGAACGCCGCACGAGAATCCCCAATCTGGGGACTTGTGGGATTTCAACAGATTAGCGCGATCTGAACCCGAGAGCCGCAGCACGGAAGATCCTGCTCAAACGAGGAACACGGCCAGTCCTGGCCGAACGCCTCAGCGGCCGTCCGGCGTGCGCAGGCCGTACCACTTGTCCTTGACCGCGTTGTAATGCTCTTCAGGCTTGTATTTCGCTACCTGCAAGCCAAGGCGGTCGACGGACAGACGGCCGGTCGCCTGCAGGATGGCGTAACTCGCCACCACCACATCATGCTCGTAACTGGCCTGGTTGATCTGGGCGGTGATGACCGTCGCCTGTGCGTTGAGGACATCGAGCGTGGTGCGCTGACCGACATTGCGCTCTTCGATGACACCGTTCAGTGCCAGCTTCGCGGCCTCGATCACCTGCCTGTTGGCCGCCAGCTGCTGCTGCGCGGCGGTGTACTCGGTCCAGGCGGCGGTGACGGCCTGGCGCACCTGGTCGCGGCTGACGTCGACCTGGATGCGGGCCTGGCTGAGCGATTCCTTGTCCTGGCGCACGATCGCCGAGGTGCGGCCGCCCGAATAGATCGGGATGGTCAGCGTTGCCCCGACACTGGCCGAATTGGTCGTGCCATCCTGCGAACCGACGCCCGGCAAAGGCGAGGTGTTGCGATAGGCGCTCGAAACGCCGGCGGAAGCCGACAGCTGCGGCAGCAGCGCGCCTTCGGCCGACTTCACCGAAAACGCGGCGGCGTCGACCAGATGCTGGGTCGCGAGGATAGCCGGATGCTCGTTCGCTGCCACCCCGACGGCGGCGGCGAGGCTCGATGGCAACAGCTTTGCCACTGGCGAAGCGCCCTTGAGCTTGCCCGGCTCGTCGCCGACGATCTGGCGATAGATCGCCGCACTTGCCAGCGCCTGCGCCCGGGCAGCACTCAGCGATGCCACCGCGGCGGCGCGCGAAGCGTCGGCCTGGGCGACATCGGTGCGCGTGCCTTCGCCAACTTCGAAACGCGAACGCGCCGCGCGTGCCGTTTCGGTCAGGAATTGCAAGTTCTGCTCGGTCAGCACAGCGACCTGCCGGTCGCGAATCACGTTCATATAGGCTTGAGCCGCGCTGAACAGGATGCTCTCTTCGGTGTTGCGCAGGCTTTCGACCGAAGCCCGGACCTGCGCTTCGGCGGCAGCGACATTGTTCCTGGTCTGAAAGCCGTCGAACAGCGTCTGATTGATCTGGACGCCAAAATTGCCGGTGGTCAGCCGCACGCTTGAATTGGTGCCGTTGAGATGGCTGCTCGAATAATCAATATCCGCCGAGCCGGTGACAACCGGGCGATAGCCCGACTTGGCGATGGCGACGCCCTCATCGGTAACGCGAACGCCGGCGCGGGATGCATTCAGCGTGGAATTGTACTGATAGGCCTTTGCAAGCGCGCCGGAGATGCTTTCGGCCGAAGCGGCCAGTGGGGACAGCATGGTCGCCGAAACGAGGACGGCGGTGAAAAGTGACTTGCGTAAAGACGGCACGGTTAAACCCTCATTCGTTTTCCATGGGAACCGCGCCGCGCCTGCTTCTGTCATTGATCAGCCGGCGCCGCGTGTTCGATGTTCCCTGCTGCTCACCCCAAAGTGCCCCCAGTCTGGGATCAGCAGCGATCGTTCAAATGCAAGCGACCATGACAAAGCCTCTCCTGCAAGGCCAAATCATTCAGAATTCGAAAGCACGAATGCGTTCAAACCCCGGTAGTGGCTTAATTGCCGCATTAAATGCACGTCTTCCGGTTACAACCCCCCCGGCCTTGAAAAAGAGACGAGCCACGCCGGAATTGCCCTGCCCTTCGACGGCGACAAGGCGGCCGCCTTCGGCGAGCTGGCCCAGCAGCGCCACCGGCACTTCCGCGACGCTGCCACCGATAAAGATGACGTTATAAGGCGCCTTGGCGGCATGCCCCTGCGGCAACGCCCCCTGGACGACGGTCACATTGCCGCAGCCAAGCGACGAAAGTGTCGATCTGGCGGTTTCCGCCAGCGCCGAATCACTTTCGAGCGCCACCACGGACCCGGCCAGCCGCGACAGGATGGCCGAGGCGTAACCTGTTCCGCAGCCGACATCGAGCGCCGAATCGGTCGGATTGATCTCCGCCAGCTGGATCAGCTTGGCCAACGGCGATGCTTCCATCAGGTAGCGCGCGCCGTCCGCGCCGGCGGCAATGCGGATGTCTTCGTCGATATAGGCGAGATCGCGCTGGGCGGCGCCGACAAACATCTCTCTTGGGACGACAAGCATTGCATCGAGCAGCGGCGCGCTGGTCACATCGGTGGTGCGGACCTGGCCGTCGACCATCTTGACGCGTAGTTCGGAGAAATCAGCGCTCATGTCCCAACCAATCCGCTTGCCGCGCCAGAACCGCGGTCCATTGTGTCAGGAACTTCAGGCCCCTGCGCTGCCGCGCGGGGGCCCGGGCATTGGAGGCCTCGCCCGGAATCGAACCGGGGTGCAAGGATTTGCAGTCCTCTGCGTAACCACTCCGCCACGAGGCCTCATTGCTCCCGGCGTTCCACCCGGTTCCAATAGGTTGCGGTGAAAATGCCGTCAAGCGGCCACCGTGCATTCCGAACGGTTTCCTCGGAGCCAGTTCCAGGCAGCATCCGCCAAATCGTCGGACCCGACCTGACCGCTCCATTCTCGAGCAGATCCGTGAGGCACGGGAAGAGCACGCCGCCCGCTGAGAAACACCACCTTGCGCTATCGGCGGTCAATCGGGCCGGCGACGCCGTTCCCACCAGACGACAAAGCGACGCCGGTGACGGCGAACCATGGCGAATTCATAGGACAGCACCAGCAAACCGAGCGGACCCATCCAGAAGCCGAGGATCGGCAGGAAACCGAGGATACCGCCGATGGTCAGCAGGACGCCGATCGTGATTCTGAGCCCGCGCGAGCGCGGCATTTTGAACTCGCGCCCGAAAACGGAGATTTTCCGCGCCGGCATCTGGTTGTCTTGTGCTGTCATCGTCTCGAAAAATTGACCCGTTTGATTGTTCGAAAGCATGCTTGAACCAAAGCCGCCGCCGCGCTTTCGGTTCCATATCCCCGCCAAGATGGCTAATATGAGGGCATCCTTCCACGATTGCGAGAAACGCCTGCGCGAAAAAGCCTCGGAAAAATGTGAAAAGCTTCTTTGCAAAGCCGAAAAGGGCAGCTATAGGCTGCCCCACTCACATAAGAGCCCCCGTTCCCCGGTAGCTCAGTGGTAGAGCAACCGGCTGTTAACCGGTTGGTCGCTGGTTCGAATCCGGCCCGGGGAGCCAATTTCTGCTCATAGCCAATTGAAATTGCCAGGGATCGCCACACGACTTGCGGGCTTTCCTAACCATTTCCTATTCTGGCGCCGCGCAACGTGAGCCTGGGCTCGCAGCCACCATCGTAGTAGCCGAAATGCTTCAGCGAATCGAGGATCCGGAAACTAAGTCCGGCCGGCGTACCAGGTGATTGGCGCCTGGCTTCGGCAATGCGGCCTGCATGAAACGGCCGAAGGCACTCGCGCACCCGATTACTTTTCCCCAGATGAATACGACGACGACTTTTTGCCGTGGCCCAAAAGCCAGTTGGGCTAAGGGCGAGCCCTCGCAATATCGGGGATTGAAACGGCACTTGTTTTCAAGTTGATTGCGCGCAGGGGGAACCACCATGCGTAAACGGGTCGTATTTGTAGCCGCCGCAATTATTGCTGGCTGCCAATCCGGGCCACAGTTTGTTGTCTACAAGCCTGGGGTGAACATACCTTCGACGGTCACTGCCGTGGATCAATGCCGGATCGCCTCGTTCAAAGAGATCCCCCAATCGCTCGCTACTGATATCAATCCTGGGTACAACAATCCGGGCACCATCCAATGCAACACGTTTGGAACGGTCGTGACTTGCAACAGGATCGGCGCCATCAACATTCCTCCATCGTCGACCACTTATGATGTCAACGCCGATCTTCGTATTCGCTATATTGCGCGGTGCCTGGAGGCGAAAGGCTTTGCTGTCAAAACGGACGGACGCGCCTGCGCGTCGGCATCTGAAGATAAACAAGCGATGGCCGATCGAGCAGCCGGCCAATTTCCGAAATGCGCGGTTGAATCTGGATATTGATCAAACCTTCATTCATCCTTCCAGATCCTGCGCGTCTCCCATCTAATCTCGACCAACCGCCGAAATCGGACCGCCACCAATTCCTGCCCGACTGGATGGAAAGGCTCCAGGGCGCCCCTTCTTGTCGCCATTCGGATTGGGTGCCGGTGCCTCTCGCACGTCTCGCGGTGGCGGGTCGACATGTTCAAGCTCTGGCGGGGCTTCTTTGTCCCGACGTCGGATAGGCACCTTCTCCGGCTCGAGCTTCGATGGCGGCTCTTTGATCTTGCTCGGCATAATCGAGTTAACCGCACTGCCGGTCTCTTGTTCCCGTAGCAAGTCGAAAACCTGAATGCGGAGGGAACCCGGAACATCGAAGAGCGTTTTCTCGGATGCTCAAGAAGATCGCCCTCGCCGCCGTGCTGGCCCAGGTTGCCGTGTTTTCGGCTCTCATCACTCAGACGGTGCTCTTCGCGTCCACGGCCACACAGGCTGCCAACGCGCAGCCCGGTGACACAGTCGCTGTCACCGCCGAGAAGGAACGGGACAAGCCGGCGCAGCCTATTGGTGCCGACCAATGCCCAACGCGGGTTGTGGTGAGCAAGGTTTTCACGAGGAACGTAGTTACGGCGCAACGATAGTTCGCCATCGATGCCGCCACCCGTCGATCTCCCCAATTTAAGTCAGGGCAATGTGCTTGAAAGCGCAATGATTCCTGTTACTTGCGGCGTCGGGTGAGTGCGTTTGGTTGGGCAAGAATTGATAATGACTTCGTCAGATATAGTATGCCTGCGCTGTCATGGCAGCGGCAGGGTTTTCGACTGCTCCAAATGGTATGCGTCAAACGGGCACTGCTGCCCGCAGGGAACCCATCGGGGTGGCTGCCCCGGAAAGACTGGTGCCTGCACGGAATGCGACGGCTTGGGGACGATGGCGGAGTCTCCGCTGAGAGCCGTGGCATAATCTGCGAAAGCGTCGCACGCCGCTGGTGGCGGCGCGGACGCGCCCGTCAAAACCACCTCACGGGCTCGAACCACGACCGAGCCGCCCGCCAAAGGTGAGCTGGTAGGGCAGCTCAGCTCACCTTGTAGCGATGCGGAAACGACGACCATGCAGCCGGGCCATCCTGATGGCGCCGCCCCTTTATCAAGGCTAAGCGGTTACCCCACCGCGACCTGACCTTGTGCCGTCCATCCAAGGGAATTGGGCAAGCGGGTCCTGCAAGATTTTGACGGATCTTGCGAAGCCGGCGACGGCATCGCGCGCCACGGTCAGCGGAACCTGACCGTCGTGAGCACGCTGGCAAGCTCGAAAGGCCGTTTCGAAAATCGGGCCTCGCCGCTCCCTTGGCCACTCGTCAAAGAAGTCGAAGGCGTCGTCGAGGCAGCCTATTTCTTGAATGAACTCGCCGCTCTTGACCAGGACCGGTCGGTCGAACGTCCTGTTGCTCATGTAATCCTCCATTCCGCATGGTGGGTTGTTGCTGGTTCGGGTCATCATGCGATTGCATGCTCCGGCTCGGCCAACATGCCGCCACCTCCACGCCCGGGCGGCACCGTTGCAAAGGCCGGAATTGGCGGCGGATCATCATCGTCATCTCGCCAGGGGTGCCGCATCCAACCGAGCCGGCTTTTCTTGCGGCGCCGGTCGAAAGACGGGCCGACGGTTCCCGACACCTTTGAAACACGCGGTTCCCGCCCGGACTCGTCCAAGAGGCGGAGGGCGCGAAGTATGTCGCTGACTTCCACGATGGCGCCGTTGTCCAATTGCCGCAAGGCGGGATTGTCAGGAACCGCATGAGCGTCGGAAGCCCAGAAAGCGAGCAAAGCCCGCTTTGCACCGATCGTCATCGTCTCCTCGTTCAGCACATCGTCCGGCGTCCGCAATCCAGCGGATTCCGCAGCAAGATTTTTCGGTTCAGTTTGGTGAAAACTGCAAGTTTCGGTTCTCATCTCCATTCTCCGCGATCTGTGCCTCCCGGCCGAACCGGGAGGCGGACCGTAGATTTAGGTTCCAGGGAATCAGGCGACCTCGCGTTGAGGCTCCGCCTTCGAATCGATCAACTGCTTCTTGCCGGGTTGCTCGAGCGAAACCGCTTTGGCTTCGGACCCTATCTCAATGCGCCGAGGCTTGAGTTCCTCGGGCACTTCGCGGATCAGGTCCACCGACAGCAAGCCATTCTCGAGGTTGGCCGCCTTGACCTTTACGTGGTCGGCAAGTTTGAACACCTGCTTGAAGTTGCCCGCCGCCAAGCCGCGATGAAGGACCTCCCGATTTTCCTGGTCGGGTTTCCTTTGGCCGACGACAGACAATTCGGGGCCGTTCTGCATGAGTTCGACCTCATCGAGAGCGAAGCCGGCGATAGCCATCGTAATGCGATAGTCGTTCTCGCCGGTCTTCTCGATATTGTAGGGAGGCCAGTCGGAGCGCACGCTTTTTTCGAGCATGTCGAAGAGACGGTCGAAGCCGACCGTTGTGCGGTAAAGAGGGGTATAATCAGAGCTTCTCATAGCCATATCCTCCGTGAAGCAACATGGATTACGAGGCTGTCGCAGCGTCGCTGCGAAGCCAGTATGTCGAGCCGAAGCCTCGACGAAAAACGATCTGGTAATCGTGTTTTTTTCCTTCAAGAGGGGCGTCAAAAAAATTTTGGCCGGCAGGCAGGTGCCCAAGGCGCTGCCTTGCGTGCTGGTGGCCACTGCGCGATGGTGAGCCCAGGGGTGGAGCGAATCATGCGAAAAATTTTGATGTCCGGACTGCTGCTCGCGGTGGCCTTTTCCGCGAACCCGGCCCACGCGCTGGACAGCAGCGGCACGCCTGTCGTCGTGACCCCTCTTGCGTCGCGCACGACGACCGCGTCCGGCCAGCCGATCACGCTGCCGCAGAAGAACGTGCAGGTGCTGGTCTCGACCTACGACATCGCGCCGGGCGCGACCTTGCCGGTCCACAGGCACCCTTTCCCGCGCTATGCCTATGTCGAGGCCGGCACGCTGAAGGTCACCAATGTCGAGACAGGCAACAGCAACACCTACAAGGCTGGCGATTTCATCGTCGAAATGATCGGCCAGTGGCATCAGGCCACCAATATCGGTGATATCGAGGTGAAGCTTCTGGTGATCGATCAGGTCGAGCAAGGCGCCAAGAATACGGAATTGCGCCAATAACCGCCAAGTCTGTGGGCGAAGGCTGAAGGCTGTTCCCGCTTTCACAGCAGTCGGCCCGGTGGTAGGGCTGGCGAGAAATCATGGACTGGATCGCCCCTTGACCAAAGCTCTCCGCCTGCCGCTGATCGAAATCTGTGTCGAAGGCATTGACGGCCTTCTCGCGGCGCAAGCCGCCTGCGCCGACCGGGTCGAACTGTGCGCCAGCCTCGTCGAAGGCGGCATTACGCCAAGCCTCGGCACGGTCCGCGCCGCCATCGAGCAGGCAAGCGTGCCGTTTCACGTCATGGTGCGGCCGCGCGGCGGCGATTTTCTCTACAGTGAGACCGAATACGCCTCGATGCTGGCCGATGTCTCGGCACTGCGCGAACTCGGCGTGCCCGGCGTGGTGTTTGGCTGCCTGAACGCCGATGGCACCATGGACGAGGCGCGCATGAGCGAACTGACGCAGGCCGCCGGCCCTTTGAACGTCACCTGCCATCGCGCCTTCGACATGACGCGCGACCCGGCCGAGGCGCTCGAATCACTGATCCGCAGCAAGGTCGGCCGAGTGCTGACCAGCGGCCAGCGTGACACTGCCATCGAGGGCTTGCCGCTGTTGGCGGATCTGGTGCGGCAGGCCGGCGACCGCATCGTCATCCTCGGCTGCGGCGGCCTGGATCTGCACAACATTGCCGAAGTGCGCAGCAAAACCGGCCTGTCCGAAATGCATTTTGCCGCCCTCAAGGATGTGCCGAGCGCCATGGACTACCGCAATCCCCATGTCGGCATGGGCGGCTCCGATCTCGATCGCGAGTACCGCAACACGCTGACCGACACACCGCTGGTGGCGGCAACGATCGCGGCAGCCAAGGCATGACCTCGATCCCTGCCCCGATAGCCCGTGTATCGGCCGCAGACGAAGCGGCGATCCTGGCGCTCAACAACGAGCATGCCGCCGAACTGTCGTGGCTGGAGGCTGAGCGGCTGTCCTTCCTGCTTGGCGAGGCGTTTTACACCAGGCGCATCGGCGATCTCGAAGCCTTCATCATGACCTTCGACCAGGGCGCCCATTACGACAGCCCGAATTTCCTGTGGTTCCGCGAGCGCTACGAGCGGTTCGTCTATGTCGACCGCGTTGTCGTGGCGGCGCAAGCGCGTGGCCGCGGCCACGCCCGCCGGCTTTATGAAGACCTGTTCGGCCATGTTGAGCGCGCCGGCTACAATCTGGTCACCTGCGAGGTCAACACCGACCCGCCGAACCCCGCCTCGGACGCCTTTCACGCCGCCCTTGGCTTCACTGAGGCCGGCGACGCCGTCATTCATGGCGGCAAGAAAGCGGTGCGCTATTACGTCAGACGAACCTCCGTCTGAGGCCAGGCAGATCGAGCTGAAGACGGGGCTACTGGAACAAAGCTGTCGCACTCACCAGCGTCATCCAGAACCCCCAGACCAACGGGATGCCAACCAGCAGCCAGGCCAGCGTCAGTTTAATCGAATTGTCGTTGCCTTGCGCCATGGTCCGTTTCCTCAAGCCACTGCTGGTTCGGTCTTCATGTGGAAGCGCGCATTGACCGGCCGCATCATCAGGTTGAGCAGGAGGCCGACAACCAGCAGGCCGGCCATGATGTACATGGTGACCGTGTAGGCGTCGGCCTTCGCCACGCCACTGTCGATCTGATACTGCCTGATATAATTCACCAGCACCGGGCCAAGCACGCCCGCCACCGACCACGCGGTCAGCAATCGGCCATGGATGGCGCCGACGTAACGCACGCCGAAGACGTCGCGCAGGTAGGCGGGAATGGTGGCGAAGCCGCCGCCATACATGCTGAGGATGATCCCGTAGAACAGCACGAACAGGAAAACGCTGCCGGTCTGGCCGGTCCACGGCACCGCCGCATAGAGGAGGACGCCCAGCGCGAAGAAGATGGCATAGGTTGTCTTGCGGCCGATATAATCGCTGGTCGAGGCCCAGAAGAAGCGGCCGAGCATGTTGAAGATCGACAGCAGGCCGACGAAACCGGCGGCAGCGGCAGGCGTGATGCGTCCCGGGAACATCTCCTGGCTCATGGCCGAGGCTTGGCCGAGCACGCCGATGCCTGCCGTCACGTTGAGGCACAGCACACCCCACAGCAGCCAGAACTGCGGCGTCTTCAACGCATCGTCGAGATGGACATTGGACGTCGTCATCATCGCATTCTGTGCTGCCGGCGGCGTCCATCCGGCAGGCCGCCAGCCCTCCGGCGGCACCCTGACGATAACAGCCCCAATCAGCATGAAAACGAAATAGACGATGCCCAGCACGAGGAAGGTTTCAGCGACGCCGATGTGCTCAGGCGTCGAAAACAGCTTCATCAGATAAACCGATAGCGGCGAGGCGATGAAGGCGCCGCCGCCGAAGCCCATGATCGCCATGCCGGTTGCCATGCCCGGCCGGTCCGGAAACCAGGTGATCAGCGTCTTGACCGGCGAGATGTAGCCGAGGCCGAGACCGATGCCGCCCAGCACGCCGTAGCCGAGATAGATGATCCACAACTGGTGCAGGTAGACGCCGAGCGCCGAGACGATGAAGCCGCCGCCGAAACAGCAGGCAGAAGCGACCATGGCTTTGCGCGGGCCGACGCGATCCAGCCAGCCGCCGCCGAACGCCGCCGCAATGCCCAGGAACAGGATCGCGATCGAGAAAATCCAGCCGAGGCCGGTCAGCTTCCAGTCGTCGGGCGCCGAGTCGGTGATGCCGATCAGCTTCGACATCGGCAGGTTGAAAACACTGAACGCATAGGCCTGGCCGATGCAAAGGTGGATACAGAGCGCCGCCGGCGGCACCATCCACCTGCTGAAGCCAGGCTCGGCGACGGTGCGTGAGCGGTCGAACCAGCCGCCCGCCCTTTCCCCGGTCGTATCCATTCCATCCTCCCAGATGCGTCTTCGAACCATCTTCCCAGATGTGTCCTGCGAACAAACTAGGCGGGTAAGCCGGTGAGGCAATAAGGAATGCCTGTCATAAGACCAATGTCTAATGAGGCTGGCCTATATCGGAAAGCAAGTCATTGCTTTCTCAAAAGCTAGATTAGAAATAAGTAATTGATTGTCTGCTTATGAAGCGCGACCCTCCACCTGCACTGACGATCATCTGGCCGGGCACGACGGCATTCACCAGTTGCGGTTGAGCCATTCGCGCGCCGGGCGCTCGATGAGGTAGTAGCTGCAGGCCGCGCAAGCGAAGACCGCGGCCAGCATCGGGATCGGCGCGCTGCCTTGCTCATAGACGAATTTGTAGAACGGCTGCTGCCACAGATAGAGCGAATACGACCACAGCCCCAGCGTCGCCATCGGCCAGGAGGAGAGCAATCCGGAAAAATACCGTGGGCTGAAATCGAGTGCGTTGACGGCCAGCGCCAGCAGCGGCACCGCGAAGAGATAGTGGATCGGCGTCGGCACCTGATCCAGGAACAGGACAACGGCACAGAACGTTGCCACCACGGCCACATGCTTGCCTCTCAAAAACGCCGGCAGCCTGCCATCGGCCTTGAGCAGGCAGATCGAAGCCGACAGCAGGATTGACGCGATGTGCACGTCGGTGCGCCAATAAGTGGTTTCGTAGTCCATCCCCAAGACCCAGTACGAAACCGCGCCATTGGCCATGGCCAGCAAGGCCAGCGCCAGGAGCAGCACGACCACGCGAGAGCGACTTGAGACGATGACGCTGATCAGCGCCAGGATGATGTAGGCATGCTCCTCGATGCAGAGCGACCAGATATGGTCGAGCGCGCCTGCCCGCGCCACGAGAATGCCGGCATAGTTGTAGGTGAATGTCAGCGCCGTCAGCGCCGCCTTCCATTTGAAGGCGAGGAATGTGCCGGACAGCGCGATCATCGCGACGACCACGAAGACCAGAAGAGCCGGATAGATGCGGGAAAAGCGGCGTTTAAAGAATTTTTTCAGCGGGTAGCGTTCGATGAACAGGATCTCGCCCATCAGCCGGCCGCTGAGCACGAAGAAGAATTCGACGCCCAGCACGCCAAGATTGATTCCCGGAACCGGAAAGAAATGGCCGATCAGCACCAGCGCGATCGAAAGCCCGCGCCAGCCGTCGAGATAGGCCAGTCTTGTTCTGGTTGATCTGTCGGCGGCGGATCGGGACGGAACGACATGCGTCGCGGAAATGTCGGTCATGCCGATCCTCTCGCAATAGGTATGCGAAGGGTACGACGGTACATTTCGAACCCAGCTCGCATTCCCGCCCTGGTTCATATTGCAGTGCAATATGGATTTGTGCAAGTGCGAGATTGCCGCCGGATCAGGTTCGGCCTCCGGCTCGGCGGGATTTGCTTCAAGCAGTGCGGCAGCGATTCCCATCAGCAACTGAACGGATGCAGGCCGCAGCACGAGAAAAAGGGGCCACGGAGGCCCCTTTCCTTGTCTGCGACTGATCGTATTAGAAACTGTTTCGAAACTCGCTCTGGCGAGTCATATGGTGGTGGTTTCGAGAACCGGAGCAGAGCGTACTTTTGGTACGTGAGCACCAGAAGCGCAGAAAACGTCATCAGATGGCCGCCGGAGTAGAGTTTCCAAACAGTTTCTCAGGCGTTGGCTGCCGCAACCGCACGCTTTGCCATCACCGCGATCAGATTGGCGCGATAATCGGCCGAGGCATGGATGTCGGTCATCAAATTCTTTGCCGGCACTTTCACCCCTTCCAGTGCCGAGGCAGCGAAATCCTTGGCCAATGCCGCCTCGATCTCCTTCGAACGAAAAACGCCGTCGTCGCCGGCACCGGTGACGGCGACGCTGACGCCATCCTTGCCCTTGGCCACGAACACGCCGACGATGGCGTAGCGCGATGCCGGATTGCGGAATTTTTCATAGGCCGCCTTGGCCGGGGCGGTGAAGGTGACGGCGGTGACGATTTCGCCATCCTTCAACGAGGTCTCGAACAGGCCCTTGAAGAACTTGCCGGCAGCGATCTCGCGCTTGTTGGTGACGATGGTGGCGCCCAGCGCCAGCAGCGCCGCCGGATAATCGGCCGCCGGGTCATTGTTGGCGATCGAGCCGCCGATCGTCCCCTTGTGGCGCACCGCCGGATCGCCGATCAGCGATGCCAGCTGGGAAAGCGCCGGACAGACCTTCTTCAGTTTCTCGTCATTGGCAACAGCGTGATGCGTGGTGGCGGCGCCGATGGTGACGGTCTTGCCCGACACCTTGACGCCCTGCAACTCCGTGATCCGCGACAGGTCGACAAGGTCCGACGGCGCGGCAAGCCGCGTCTTCATCGCCGGGATCAGCGTCATACCGCCCGAAAGCAGCTTGGCGTCGCCCGTCTTGACCAGCTTGGCAGCATCCGTGACCGAGGCGGCACGGTGATAGTTGACTGAGTACATTTGTCTTTCTCCCTTGGGAAAAGAGCGAATGGGGAGCAGCGAATAGCGATAGGGCCTATCCCTTCGCACGGCACTTTTCCCTATTCGCTACTCCCTATTTGCTATTCGCTTTTCAATGCTTCGTCGCCGCGCGGATCGCGGCCCACACGGTGGACGGCGAAGCCGGCATGGCAAGATCGTTGCTGCCGATGGCGTCGGTGATGGCGTTGATCACCGCCGGCGGCGAGCCGATGGCGCCGGCCTCGCCGCATCCCTTGATCCCCAACGGGTTGCCCGGGCATGGCGTGTTCGAGGTCGAGACCTTGAACGACGGCAGATCACCGGCGCGCGGCATGGTGTAGTCCATGTAGCTCGCGGTCAAAAGCTGGCCGCTATTGTCGTAGTGGGCGCCTTCGAGCAACGCCTGGCCGATGCCTTGCGCCAGCCCGCCATGCACCTGGCCCTCGACGATCATCGGGTTGATGATGTTGCCGAAATCGTCGGCCGCGACGAACTGGACGATCTCGGTGACGCCGGTTTCCGGGTCGACCTCGACCTCGCAGATGTAGCAGCCCGCGGGGAAGGTGAAATTGGACGGATCATAAAAGGCCGTTTCCTTCAGCCCGGGCTCCATGCCGCCCGGCAGGTTGTGGGCGGTGTAGGCGGCCAGCGCCATCTGGAACCACGGCACGTTCTTGTCGGTGCCGGCGACCTTCAGCGCGCCATTCTCGATGATGATATCGCCTTCGTCGGCCTCAAGCAGATGTGCCGCGATCTTCTTGGCCTTGGCCTCGACCTTGTCGAGCGCCTTGACGATGGCTGACATGCCGACCGCACCCGAGCGCGAGCCATAGGTGCCCATGCCCATCTGCACCTTGTCGGTGTCGCCATGCACGATCGAGACCGAATCGATCGGCACGCCGAAGCGCTCGTTGACCAGTTGCGCGAAGGTTGTTTCGTGGCCCTGCCCATGGCTGTGCGAGCCGGTCAGCACCTCGATCGTGCCGACCGCGTTGACGCGCACTTCCGCCGATTCCCAAAGGCCGACACCGGCGCCTAACGAGCCGACTGCGGCAGACGGCGCGATGCCGCAGGCTTCGATGTAGCAGCTCATGCCGATGCCGCGCAGCAGCCCCTTCTTGGCGGCGGCGGCCTTGCGCTTGGCAAAGCCGGCATAATCCGACGCCTTCATTGCCGCATCGAGCGAAGCGGCATAGTCGCCGGCGTCATAGCACATGATGACCGGCGTCTGGTGCGGGAATGCTGTGACGAAATTCTTGCGCCGCAGCTCGGCCGGCGAGACACCGAACTGGCGGGCCGCGGTCTCCATCATGCGCTCCATGACGAAGGTCGCTTCCGGCCGCCCTGCCCCGCGATAGGCATCGACGGGCGCGGTGTTGGTGTAGATCGCCTTCACATTGGCGTGGATGGCCGGGATGTTGTACTGGCCCGACAGCAGCGTCGCATAGAGATAGGTCGGCGTCGCCGATGAAAACAGCGACATGTAGGCGCCGAGATTGGCTTGGGTTTCCACTTTCAGGCCAAGGATCCTGTGGTCCTTGTCGAAGGCCATTTCAGCATGGGTGTGATGGTCGCGGCCATGCGCGTCGGTCAGAAAACTCTCGGTCCGGTCGGCCACCCATTTGACCGGCACGCCGGTCTTCTTCGACGCCCACAGGCAGACGATCTCTTCGGGATAGATGTAGATCTTCGAGCCGAAGCCGCCGCCGACATCGGGCGCGATCACGCGCAGCTTGTTTTCCGGCGCGACATTGTAGAAGGCGCTCATCACCAGCCGCGCCACATGCGGGTTCTGCGAGGTCGTCCAGCAGGTATAGTGATCCTCGGCCTTGTCGTAATGGCCAAGTGCGGCGCGCGGCTCCATGGCGTTGGGCACCAGCCGGTTGTTGATGATGTCCATCTTGACGACATGGGCTGCCTTCCCGAAGGCCGCCGCGGTGTCGTCGGCATTGCCGATGTCCCAGTCGAAGATCAGATTGTTGTCCGCTTCGGGGTGGATCTGCGGCGCACCCTTGTCCATCGCCTTTGAGGCGTCGACGACGGCTTTCAGCTCCTTGTAGGTGATCTCGACCGCCTCGGCGGCATCACGCGCCTGCCCCTTGGTCTCGGCGACGACGATGACGACGGCGTCGCCGACATAACGGACCCGGTCGAAAGCCAGTGGCGACCACGCTCCCATCTTCATCGGCGAGCCGTCCTTGGAGTGGATCATCCAGCCGCAGATGAGATTGCCGATGCCGTCGGCCTTGAGTTCCTTGCCGGTCAGCACGCCGATGACGCCGGGCATGCCTTGGGCCTTCTTCACATCGATCTTCTTGATCTGCGCATGCGCGTGCGGACTGCGCACGAAGGCAGCGTGCTTCATGCCGGGAACCACCATGTCGTCGACATAGCGGCCGGCGCCCGTGATGAACCGTTTGTCTTCCTTGCGCGCGACCCGAGCGCCAACACCTTCAATGCCCATCAGAAATTCCTCCCGAAATGCTGAGATAGCGAATAGTGAGTAGCGTATAGCGAGTAGTGAAGGATGGTGAGTTGGCGTTTGGTCAGGCTGCTGACTATTCGCTACTCCCTATTCGCTTCATCTCACGCGGCCTGTTTCGCCTTGCCCTTCGACGCCTTCGACATCGTCGTCGATGCGGCGAGGATCGCCTTGACGATGTTGTGGTAGCCGGTGCAGCGGCAGATGTTGCCGTCGAGCTCGGCACGCACCGTCGCCTCGTCGAGTCCTTCGGGGTGACGGCTGATCATGTCGGTCGCCGTCATGATCATGCCCGGCGTGCAGAAGCCGCACTGCAGCCCGTGATGTTCCTTGAAGGCGGCCTGCACCGGATGCAGGTCGGCGCCATTGGCCAGGCCCTCGATCGTCAGCACGGTAGAGCCGGAGGCCTGCACCGCGAGCATCGTACAGGATTTGACCGCCTTGCCGTCGACGTGGACGACGCAGGCACCGCATTGCGAGGTGTCGCAACCGACATGCGTGCCGGTAAGGCCGAGATTTTCCCGCAGGAAGTGAACCAGAAGTGTTCGGTCCTCGGCAGCACCGCTGACCCGCTTTCCGTTCACCATCAACGAAACGTCCGACATGGTCCCTCCCTGGGTATCAACCTTGGTATCCACGCTGCCGACGCGGTATTCGCGCTTCGGTGGTGCATTAGTCGTACACCGCACATCGGACAAAAAACAGCACGTCGCAAACGCGGAACATTGTACTTTCGGTCATGGCCGCGCCCAAACACGCGGTGCAGGTGGCCCCATTGCCAAACCGCCGATTGAAGGCAACAATGTCGGTCGACGCCCGCGCGCCAGAAGCATTTAAAAACAGCCGCGCACAAAAAAGCGTCGGAGGAAATGCGGAGAAAATCGCTGGCCAATTCACGGACGCGCTATGCATGCGGCCTGTCGGCGCTCACCACGGACGAGCCCGACATGGAGGCGTTCGCCAAGGCGATCGCACTGGAAGCAGCCGCCATCGACGCAGGCTTTGCCCTGCTGTTCTTTTCCCAGAGCCTGGTCGAAGCCAGCGCCCTTTCCCAGGCGCTCATGACCCACGCGCCGGCGCTCCACCACGCCGGCTGCTCGACTGCCGGCGAGATCACGCCGCAAGGTCTCGAGGATGGTCATGTGCTGGCCATGCTGCTTCCGTCCACCGCCTTCACCGCCGTTAGCGTGATGGTCGAAAATCTGTCCTCGTCGGGTATGGACAGGATCACCGGCGAGGTCGAAGCTCTGCGGCGATCGCTGCGCGCGCGCCTCGGTTGCGATCGGACCAAAGGCACTTTCGCGCTCTGCTTCATCGACGGGCTCTCCTATGCCGAGGAAGCGGTGAGTTCAGCCATCCACTGGGGCCTCGACGACATTCCGCTGCTTGGCGGCTCCGCCGGCGACGATCTGAAATTCGAGACGACGCGCCTGATCTCGAACGGCAAGGTCGCCTCCGACAGCGCCATCATCGTGCTGATATCGACCGAAATTCCCTTCCATGTCTTCAAGACCGATAATTTCGTTCCCACCGATGAAAAACTGGTGGTGACGGCTTCCGATCCCGATCACCGCATCGTGCGCGAGTTCAACGCCACCAATGCGGCGCAGGAATATGCCGCGTCCGTCGGTATCGTCGCGCAGATGCTGACGCCACTGAGCTTCGCCTCGCATCCCGTGGTGGTGAAGGTGGGCGGCCAATATTATTGCCGGTCGATCCAGAAGATGCATGCCGACGGCTCGCTGTCGTTCTTCTGCGCCATAGACGATGGCGTCGTGCTGTCGATCGCCCAACCCAAGGACATGGTCGAATCGACGCGCGCCGCCCTGCGCGATGTCGAGGAGAGGCTTGGCGGCATCGACATGATCCTCGGCTTCGACTGCGTGCTGCGCCGGCTGGACGCGCGCAATCGGCAGGTGTTTCGCGAGATCTCGGAACTCTACCGGGTCAACAATGTCATCGGCTTCGGCACCTATGGCGAACAGTACCGGTCGATGCATCTGAACCAGACTTTTACCGGCATCGCCTTCGGCGAACGCCAGGCGGCGGAATAGGACGGCGCAACAAGATGCCGCTGAGGGACATAAACGATCTTGAAAAGCTGAAGAAGATCAACGCGGCACTGGTCAGCCGCGTCGAGCGCTCTATGGACCAGCAAGGCAACGCCTTTTCGCTGTTCCAGACCGCGATTTCGCTGGAAAACCGGGTGCGCACCCGCACCGAGGAACTGCACTCGACCTTGCGCCGGCTGGAGCAGTCGAACATCGACCTCAGCGCCGCCAAGGAAAACGCCGAACTGGCGAACCTGTCGAAAACCCGTTTCCTCGCCGCTGCCAGCCACGACGTGCTGCAGCCGCTGAACGCCGCCCATCTTTCGGTTTCGGCGCTCGCCGAAGTTCAGACCAGCGACGAGGGCAAGAAACTGGTGCGGCAGGTCGAGCGCTCGCTGGAGACGATGGAGGACCTGCTTAGAACCCTGCTCGACATCTCAAAGCTCGATGCCGGCGTGGTGCAGCCCGACATAAGCGATGTCAGCCTGGAGGCGCTGTTCTCGTCGCTCCGCTCGGATTTCCTGCCGGTGGCGGAGATGAAAGGCCTGTCGCTGAAATTCAGGCCGGTCCATGCCGTGGTCCGCTCCGACCGCACGCTGCTGCGCCGCATCCTGCAGAACATTCTCTCCAACGCGCTGGGCTATACACGCTCGGGCGGCGTGCTTGTCGGCACCAGACATCGGGGCGACACCATCCGCATCGACGTCGCCGATACGGGCTGCGGCATTCCCGACGACCAGCGCGAGGCGGTGTTCGAGGAGTTCCACCGCGGCACCTCGCCGGCCAATGCCGAACTGGACGGTGGCGGTCTCGGGCTCGGGCTCGCCATCGTGCGCCGCATGGCCAGCGCACTCGGCCATCCCGTGACATTCTCGTCGAAGGTCGGACGCGGCACGATCTTCCACATCGATGTTCCCGTCGGCATCGGTGCGCCAGCCGATGCCATCGCCAGCGTTGCCGACATGGAACGGCCGCGCGGGTATGGACTGTTCGGCACCAAGGTGCTGCTGGTCGAGAACGATATCGAAGTGCTGCAGGCCATGACCTTCCTGCTCGAACGCTGGCAATGTCTGGTGCGCGCCGCGACCTCGACCGACGATGCGCTCGACATGCTTGGCGACACCGACTGGGTGCCCGACATCGTCATTGCCGACCAGCATCTCGACGGCGGCGATCTCGGCACCACGACCATCGCCGAAGTCCGCGACTATCTCGGCCGCGCAGTGCCGGCGCTGATCGTCACCGCCGACAGTTCGGAAGCGGTCGCCAAAGCCGCCCGCTCCGGCGGCATCGAACTGATGCGCAAGCCGCTGAAGCCGGCGCAACTAAGGGCGCTGCTGGCGCATTTGCTGGCTTAGCTTCATACCCTCCCCTTGAAGGGAAGGGTAAAACTCAGAACCCCGCCTGATCCCTGAAAAGCTCCGCATTGTCCAGCTTCGACACCTCGATCACCGCTTGCGTGCGGCTGTAGACATTGAGCTTGCGCAATATTTCCGAGACATGCGCCTTCACGGTCGTCTCGCCGACCTGCAACTCGTAGGCGATCTGCTTGTTGAGCAGGCCCTGGCGCAGCATCTGCAGCACGCGCAATTGCTGCGGCGTCAGCGTCGACAGGCGCTGCACCATGTCGGCACGGTCGACGCTTTCGGCGTCCGGCGTGCGGCCCTCATAGGTTTCAGGCACATAGATCGCGCCTTCCATCACCGAGCGTATGGCGGCGGCGAGGTCGCTCTTGCGCGCCGATTTCGGGATGAAGCCGGCAGCGCCATAGGACAGCGCTTCGGAAATGATCTTCGGCTCCTCGTAACCAGAGACGATCACCACGGGCAGGCGCGGATAGCGGGTCCGGAGTTGCAGCAGGCCGTCAAAACCGTGCACGTCGGGCATCGAGAGGTCGAGAAGCGCGAGGTCGAACGGCTTGGCATCGGCCAGAAGATCGAGCGCCTCGGTGATCGAGCGCGCCTCCACCGTGTCGACTTCCGGATAGGCCATCTGCACGGCGCTGTGCAGCGCCTCGCGAAACAGCGGATGGTCGTCGATGATCAGGAACCGGGCGCGATCGTGGGTTGCGGTCATGTGGTTCATTTCAGTTCGTGAGCGATTAGAATAACCTCGTCACCATGGTCAGATTATTGCCAAATAGTATATCGCCATCTCCGGGGGAAAATGCCGCCGGCACTTTCTTGACCAAATCGCCTTGTCCAGGCCCCCAAATCGGTCGAATGTTCCGGCAACCAAGCAGAGACCCTTGATGACAGAGTTCGTCCTTCCCCTGCCCGCAACCGCATCGGTGGCCGTTGCGGGTTCGTCCGATCGTTTCGCGGTGCGCCGTATCTACTGCGTCGGCCGCAACTACGCGGCGCATGCCCGCGAATTCGGCAATGACGAGCGTGATCCGCCCTTCTTCTTCACCAAGCCGGCCGACGCGGTGGTCGATTCCGGCACCGCTATCCCCTAC
Organism: Mesorhizobium sp. M7A.F.Ca.US.006.01.1.1; assembly: GCF_003997935.1. GTDB lineage: Bacteria > Pseudomonadota > Alphaproteobacteria > Rhizobiales > Rhizobiaceae > Mesorhizobium. Next base: position 3,481 of record NZ_RZQL01000087.1, on the reverse strand, counting down.
CCGCCGCTGACGGCCAATCTGCACCACGAGATCGAACTGGTGGCCGCGATCGGCAAAGCCGGCTTCCGCATTCCCCGCGACAAGGCGCTGGACCATGTCTGGGGCTATGGCGTCGGCATCGACCTCACCCGCCGCGACCTGCAGGACGAAGCCAAGAAGGCCGCCCGGCCCTGGGACTGGTCGAAGGCCTTCGATCGCTCCGCCCCTTGCGGTCCGCTGGTGCAAGCGCAGGAATCCGGCCACCCACAGAAGGGCCGCATCTGGCTCGCCGTCAACGGCAAGGTCAGGCAGGACGCCGACCTCGCGGAACTGATCTGGCCGATATCGGATATCGTGTCGATCTGCAGCGAGGCGATGGAGCTCGAGCCCGGCGACCTGATCTTCACCGGCACGCCGGCAGGCGTCGGCGCGGTTGGCCCCGGCGACACGATGACCGGCGGCGTCGACGGCATCGGGACCATCGAAGTGACCATCGGCCAACCGAAGTGACGCCATGAGCGAACTCGTCCTGCACAACTACTATCGCTCCTCCACCTCCTACCGGGTGCGGATCGCGCTGGAGATGAAGGGGCTGAGCTACGACTACGTCCCGCATCATTTGCGCCATGGCGAGCATCTGGAACCAGCCTATCTCGCGGTCAATCCGCAAGGGCTGGTGCCGGCGCTGATCCTCGGCGACGGCACGCTGCTGACGCAATCGCTGGCGATCATCGAGTTCCTCGACGAGACCAGCCCGGAACCACCGCTGCTGCCGAAGGATGCAGCCGGCCGGGCTCGGGTCAGAATGCTGGCGCAGATGATCGCCTGCGACATCCACCCGGTGAACAATCTGCGCGTGCTGACCTCGCTGCGCACTCTGTTCGGCGCCGGCGACGAGGACGTCGTCAACTGGTTCCGCCACTGGGTGAACGAGGGCTTTCAGCCGCTTGAAAAGATCCTGGGCTCGTCGGCGGAGACCGGAACATTCTGCCATGGCGACGCGCCGGGTCTGGCCGACATCTGCCTCGCCGCCCAGATTGCCAGCAACGCCCGCTTCGGGGTGGATCTGACGCCCTACCCGATGATCGCGCGCATCAATGCGGCCTGCATTGCGCTGCCGGCCTTCCAGAAAGCGGCGCCCCAGAACCAGATCGATGCCGAATAGGCTTCATCTGCCCACACGCAGCGTCAGCGCCCAGAACAGCAACGCCAACAGGCCGATGCCGGCACCCAGCAGGCAGACGCCGTTCCAGCCCATCGCGCCAAAAGCCATGGTCGAGGCGATGGAGCCCAGGGCGCTGCCGAGCGAATAGAAGATCATGTAGCCGCCAACCAGGCGGCTGCGCGCGCCCGGGCGGCGGGCGAAGATCAGGCTCTGGTTGGTGACGTGGACTGCCTGGATCGCCAGATCGAGCATGACGATGCCGGCGACGAGCAACCACAGAGACATGCCCATGAAGGCGATCGGCAGCCAGGCCGCCATCATCAGCAGCAGGCTGAGGCCGGTGACCAGCTGGCCGCGTCCACGATCGACGAGGCCACCGGTCCAGCGCGCACCGAGCGCCCCGGCCACACCCGCAAGGCCGAAAAGCCCGATCTCGGTGTGCGAGAGTGAAAATGGCGCAGCACTCAGCGGCAGCACCAGCGGCGCCCACAGCACGTTGAAACTGGCGAAGATCAACATGGCCAGCACCGCCCGCACGCGCAGCAGCGGCTCCTGCGCGAACAGCAGCAGCACCGAAGCGAGCAGGCGCGGATAGGATGTGCGGGGCCGCTCCGCCTCATGGCGCGGCAGGATCAGGTAGAGAACCATCGCCATGACGAGGGTCAACATGGCCGAGACAAGATAAACCCAGCGCCAGCCGGCGAAATCGGCGACGACGCCGGAAGCGAAGCGGGCAAGCAGGATGCCCAGGATGACACCGCTGGTGACGGTGCCGACCGCCCGCCCCCGCTGCGACGCTACGGCGAGGTCTGCTGCGTAAGCCACCAGCACCTGCACCACCACCGCAAGCAGCCCGACCACCGCCAGGCTCGCCAGCAGCATCGCTGCGTCAGGCGCGACCCCGACCGCCACCAGCGCCACGGCAGACAGAATCGCCTGCCCGGCAATCAGCTTGCGGCGATCGAACAGGTCGCCCAGCGGCACGATGAAGAACAGGCCGAGCCCATAGCCGAGCTGCGTGACCGTCACCACGATGCCGACCGAGGCCGCCGGAATAGCAAAATCATGCGCCATGGCGTCGAGCAGCGGATGAGCGAAATAGACATTGGCGACGCTCAGGCCGCAGGCGATGGCGAAAATCAGCGCGGTCAATCGTGACAATCCCGCAGGCGGCGGCGCCGCCCGAAGCGCGCCATCGGATTGCTCGAGGCTTGTTGCACCGCTGTTCACCACCCGCACATTCATGTCGCCCTCCACATAAGTTTCAACTTGAAACCTCTTGCTGGATAGGCAGAACAGTTTTATGTTGCAACCGAAAATCGAATGCTGGACCAACGACTGCCATGGTGAAACGAACGAGCCACCACGAAGCGGATTGCCTCATAGCGCGACCACTGGACGCGATCGGCGACTGGTGGTCGCTGCTCATCGTGCGCGACGCCTTCGACGGGTTACGGCGCTTCGGCGAGTTCCAGAAGAGCCTTGGCGTCGCCAAGAACATCCTGTCGTCGCGGCTGCGCAATCTCGTCGCGCATGGCATCCTTGAAACGGTTCCGGCACCCGACGGCAGCGCGCATCATGAATATGTGCTGACGCAAAAGGGACGCGGCCTGTTCTATGTCCTGGTTGCCCTGCGGCAATGGGGCGAGACCTACTTCGCCGGACCGGGCGAGCCCTACACCTTCATGGTCGACACGCTCGCCGGGCGGCCGATCAAGCGCCTGGAGGTTCATGCCGAGGACGGGCGGCAACTTGCCCCCGGCGAGACCCGGCTTGCCGACTTTCGCACCCGCGAAACCGGATAGCGCCTGCGCCTTGCGATGTCTGGCGGAATCGATTTCCGCTTGACCGGACAAGGAATCGGCTATCGTTTCCCCAGCTGCAGCAGGGTGGAGTGACCGATGAAAGCCGTCGTCTTCGAGAAATTCGGCGAAGCGCCGACGATCCAGACCGTTCCCGATCCGAAGCCGGCCGCCGATGGCGTCGTCATCAAGGTCGAGGCGACCGGCCTGTGCCGCAGCGACTGGCATGGCTGGATGGGTCATGACGACGGCATCACGCTGCCGCATGTGCCGGGCCACGAACTGGCCGGCATCGTTGTCGCCGCCGGCAAGCAGGTTACACGCTGGAAGGCCGGCGAGCGCGTCACAGTGCCGTTCGCCGTCGGCTGCGGCCGCTGCTTCGAGTGCAATTCGGGCAATCACCAGGTCTGCGAGCATCAGACGCAGCCCGGCTTCACCGGCTGGGGTTCGTTCGCCGAATATGTCGCCATCGAACACGCCGACACCAATCTGGTGCGCTTGCCCGACGAGATGGAATTCGCCACTGCCGCCAGCC
>NZ_RZQL01000086.1 GCF_003997935.1 Mesorhizobium sp. M7A.F.Ca.US.006.01.1.1 | reverse complement strand
CTTCCTGGGTGGCATTTTCCGGTCTGTTCCAAATAGGTCAGCCAAGGGACATTGCGGTCGATGAAGACGAAAACGCCTAGCGATAAGGCTGTGTCCGGTGAAACCGAGGTGGCCAGTGCGCTGGAAGCCAGGTTGCGTGAGGGCTGGCTGGATTTCGCCCGGACCGAGCAGGCAATCGCGCGATACCTGCTCGCCAACATCCATGACATTCCCTTTGAAACGGGCGCCACCATTGCCGTCGGCGCCGGTGTAAGCGAGGCAAGCGTCACCCGTTTCGTACGGCGTCTCGGCTACACCGATCTCAAGGAAATGAAGCGTGGCCTGCGCTCCGCACCGAAAGCCGTAGGCCCGGGCCTGGACAGTGCCGAGTTGCGTTTCCGCATCGGCGGCGAAAAGCAGGAGCGGTTGGCTCGCAGCCTGGAGATGGAGCAGCAGGCCTTGACCGCGGCCTATGGCCTTGCCCAGGGCGAGATGTGGTCCGAAATCGTTCATCTGCTGAGCACCTGCGATCGCGTGAACTGCGTCAGCTTCCAGGCAGTGAAGGGATTGGGGCTCGATTTCGCGACGCGTCTGCGCTGGGTGCGCAGCGGTGTCCGCTTTGCCGAAGGTTTGGGCGGCACGTTCTCGGAAATCCTCACCGATAGCGGCGAAAATTCTTGCGTCCTGCTGATCGACACGGCGGAATACGCCGCGATGAGCTTTCGGCTTTGCGCCCAGATCAAGCGCCGAAAGATCCCTCTGATCATCGTCACCGACAAATACAGTCATTGGGCATCTGAATACACAAAACTGGCGCTCGAAGTATCGACACGCGTCGACCTGTACTGGGATTCGATGGCCGCGATAAGTTCGGTTCTGAACCTCCTCACGCATTCCGTTGCCGAGAAACTCGGCAAATCGGCCGAGACGCGGATGAATGAGCTGGAGGATATCGCCGGGATCCTGCGGACCTTCCACAAACCGCCACGGCGCGTCGCACGGCACATCAAAGAGGAAGAAGGCGAAGAATGACGATGCATCACCCGTTGCTGAAACCGTGGACAGTCAGGGCAAGCGCATGAAGTTGACGGAATACGCCGCCTATGACGGCGTTGGTCTTGCCGATCTCCTGCGCAAGCGGGAAATTACGCCGCGCGAACTGGGAAACTGCATCCTTTCAGGGATCGCCGCGGTCAATCCGCAGCTCAATGCCGTGATCGAAACCTATGCCGATGCGATCGAAGCGCTCGGCGACGTTCCCGGACCCGCACCTTTCCACGGCATGCCGACATTGACCAAGGATTTCCCCATCGAAGCCGGCCGGCCGGGAGAGTTCGGCAGCGTTTTCGCCAAGGGTTTCATCTGCGGCGACGATCACGCCTTCTGGGTGAAGATGCGATCCGGCGGCCTTGCCAATATCGGGCGTACCACCACGTCGGAATTCGGCATCGCGGCGGCAACCGAATCCTCCCTCTATGGTGCGACGCGCAACCCCTGGGATACCAGCAGGGGTGTTTCGGGATCGAGCGGCGGCGCGGCCGCGGCCGTTGCCGCCGGCATCGTTCCCTTCGCCCAAGGCGCCGACGGTGGCGGCTCCATTCGCACCCCCGCCGCCTTTTGCGGTGTCGTCGGCCTGAAGCCGTCTCGTGGACGGATCAGCGGCGCGCCGGAATCGAATGCGCCAATGCTGGGTCTCGCCATTTCATTCATGCTGACGCGCTCGATCCGCGACACGGCGGCCTTGCTTGATCTGGGGTCTGGTGCGCTTCCCGGCGACAGCTATGAGATCGTTCCTCCAATCACCAGCTATGCCCAGGCGATCAAGACGCCACCCAAGGCTTTGCGCATTGCCCTGTGCACAACGTCCTGGTCCGGCTATCCGCTCGACGCCGAGGTGAAGGCGGCGGTTCTCGAAGTGGGCAAGAGGCTGGAGCAACTGGGCCACAAGGTCGTCGAAGCCGGGCCCGTGTTCGATTATGAGCGCTATCTGGCGGCACAGAAAGTGATCTGGGCAGCCTCCACGGCGCAGTCGCTCGACGAGTTGGCGGGCTTGCTGCGACGGCCGGTCGAGGAGGCCTGCCTGCAGCAGACGACACTTGCAGTCTATCGCCATGGCCGAACGCTGGACGCGGCAAGCTTGATCGCGGCCCTCGCTGTTTATGACCAGATCACGCGGACGGTTGGCGAATTCCTGGCCGTCCATGACGTGCTGGTGACGCCGACTTGCGCGATCTCGCCGGAGTTGCTCGGCACGCACAACCCGGATCGTCCTGGCCGCGACATCGATACGGTGTTCGCCGATCTGGCGCCGAAGGAGACGTTCAGCGCACTCTTCAACGGCACTGGGTCGCCGGCGATATCCCTGCCGCTCGGCTGGACGCAAAACGGCCTGCCGATCGGAGTGCAGTTTGTCGCAGCATTCGGACGCGACGATCTGCTGCTGCGGCTGGGTGCGGTGCTTGAGGCCGACTACGCCTGGCACCAGCGCAAACCACCTACCCACATCACCAAGACTGCCTGACCAACAAGACTGCTTGAACCAACAAGCATGGAACCGCCCCGGGAACATCATCAACGAAAATGGGAGATTGTCATGGACCGCAGAGTATTCCTCAAAAGTGCGGCGTTTGCCGGCTTCAGCATGGCGACATTGCCGGCCACATTGCTTCGAGCCAATGCTGACGGCAGCAAGATACTGCGTATGGCCTATGGGGCCGAGGTTCTCACCCTGGACCCGATCAAAACCACTTACGGAGCCGATATCCTGATCCAGGGCATGATGTATGCACGCCTGCTGCATGCCAATGCCGATCGCACAGAAGTCGGCCCGGGCCTTGCCGAGAGCTGGGACATCGCGGATGACGGCAAGACCTATACCTTCCACCTGCGCGAGGCCAAATTTTCCGATGGGTCGCCGATCACGGCCGAGGACGTGGCGTTCAGCTGGAACCGCATGCGCTTCCAGAAGGATTCCGCCTATGCGGCGCCGTTCCAGCCCCTGACCAAGATCGAGGCAAAGGACGCCAGGACAGTGGTGATGACGCTCGATCGCAAATTCACGCCCTTCCTGACCCTGACCGAAATCTGGAATACCGGCATTGTGCCGAAGGCAGCGGTCGAGAAAATGGGAGACGACGCTTTCGCCAAGGCGCCGGTCACATCAGGGCCGTTCAAATTCGTCGAATTGAAGCCGGGAGACCGCGTGGTCCTTGGCCGCAACGAGCACTATTACCGCGAAGGCGAGCCCAAGATCGACGGCGTCGAATTCCGCTATGTCCCGGATGACAATACCAGGGTCTCGATGCTGCAGGCGGGCGAGCTCGAAGTCTGCCTCTCAGTTCCAGCCCCGCGTATGGCCGAGTTGAAGGCCGCCGGCTTCCGGGCCGACCCTGAACCTTCGAGCACCACCTATGACATGCTGATCAACCATTCGGCAGAACCCTTCAACGACCTCAAATTCCGGCAGGCTGTCAGTTATGGCATCGACCGCACGGCAATCAATGCCGCAGTGACGCTGGGTCTCGGCACGCCGGCGAGTTCCATCATGAGCCCGGCGCTCGATTTCTTCGACAAAGCGCTGCCGGTCATTGCCCGAGACGTCGAAAAGGCCAAGGCCCTGCTGGCCGAGTCCGGCAAGACCGGAGCCAGTTTCGAACTCATCCAGAATGCCGGAAGTGCCGACGAGGAAAAGGCGGCGGTGCTGATCCAGGCGCAGCTGGCGGAAGTCGGCATCACGGTCAACATTGCCAAGATCGATTCAACCCAGGCATGGACCCGCCTCGCCGATGGCGAGTACCAGGCGGAAATGAACTGGTGGTACAACGAGACGCGAGATCCCGACAACGCATTGCGCTGGTGCGTCTGGGGCGCGGGCGACAACAAGTCCTACTACACCCGCTACAACAACGAAACGGTCAACAAGCTGATCGATGAAGCCTCGGGCGAGGCGGACAATGGCAAACGGGCCGAGCTCTATGCCCAGATCCAGAAGACCGTGGTCGACGAGGTGGCGCAGGTGGCGCTCTATCACCCGACGTGGCTCAACGCCTATGCTCCGAGCGTGAAAGGGTTGGTCCTGAACGTCGGCCTGCAATTCTCGTCCATCGGCGGGACCAGCCTGGATTGATCGGCACAGGATGCGAGGCGGGACGAGACACTTCGTCCACGTCTCGCATCAATTTGACACCAGGATACCGACCATGAATCGATTCTCGTTCGTGCTCAGGCGGCCGATACAGTTGATCCCCGTGCTGCTGGGTATCAGTGTGATCACTTTCCTGCTGCTGCAAATGACACCCGGCGATCCCGTTCGCCTCATGCTTGGCCCCAAGGCCAGTCAGGAGGCGGTCGAATTCGTGCGGGCGCGATACGGTCTCGATCAGCCGATCCCCGTGCAGTATTTCTACTACGTGCTGAATTGCCTGCGTGGCGATTTCGGTCAGTCGATCGCCTTCCGGGGTCCCGTCAGCGGCGTCATCGCGGCACGGATCGCGCCAACGGTTTTCTTGATCCTCTATGGCCTTGTCATCTCGCTGCTGTTGACATTCGCGCTCGCCGTCACCGCTGCCCGGCAGCGCGGACGGTGGATCGATCACCTCATCCGTCTCGTCTGCGTCGCGGGCGTCGGCGTGCCGTCCTACTTTGTCGGCCTGCTGCTGATCATGGGCTTCTGCCTGCGGCTGAAGATCTTCCCGGTCTCCGGTTACGGACCGACCTTTATCAACAATCTGTGGCATCTGTTCCTGCCGGCCCTGACGATCGGCATCGGGGTGACGCCGATCCTCGCGCGCAATCTGCGCGCGACCTTCATTCAGCAGCTGGACAAGGATTACGCGATTGCCTGCCGCTCCAGGGGTCTGCCGGAAAGCTACATCTTTTCTCGGCATGTGTTCTGGAATTCCCTTTTGCCGACAGTCAATCTGCTGGGCGTCGTGGTCGCCTTCCTGATCGGCGGGACGGTCGTTGTCGAAAATGTCTTCAACATTCCAGGGCTCGGCAACCTGCTCATCCGCGGCGTTCTCACGCACGACCAGTTCGTCGTCCAGGCAGTGGCCCTGCTGCTTGCCGTAGGTGTCGTCATTTCGAATTTTGCCGTCGACGTCTTGACCGCCATTCTCGACCCACGGGTGGAATTATGAGCGATGTGATGCGAGGCAGCGGCCCCTTGGCCATGGCGCGGATCCGGACGATGCCGGCAACCTTGGCCATTGGCGGCGCCATCACCTTGGCCTGGATCGTCGTGGCCATTCTGGCGCCGGTGCTGACCAGTTTCGACCCGATCAAGGTCGATGTGATGCAGGCGCTGAAATCACCTGGCGCCGAGCATTGGTTTGGCACGGACGCCATCGGCCGTGATGTGCTGGCGCGGACACTGTTTGCCGCACGCTACGATCTCGCCATGGCGTTCTTCGGCGTGGTCGGTCCGATCATCCTGGGGACGATCATCGGCCTCATCGCCGGCTATCTGGGTGGCCGGATCGATGCGGTGCTGATGCGCATCCTCGAGGTCACCGTATCATTTCCCTATTTCGTCCTCGTGATCGCCATCGTGGCCGTGCTGGGACCCGGCCTCAAGAGCTACTTCATCTCGCTCACCTTGGTGAACTGGGTCAGCTATGCGCGACTGGTGCGGAGCCAGGCGCTGGTGCTGCGCGGCGTCGATTTCGTGCTGGCGGCACGTGGCATGGGTTTTGGGCATTTGCGCATCATGCTGTTCCACATCCTGCCGAATGCCATCGTCCCATCGATCGTCTTCGTCATGACCGATGCCGTGCTGGCCATCGTGCTCGGATCATCATTGGGTTTTCTCGGCCTCGGCGTACAACCGCCGACGCCGGAATGGGGTGCCATGATCGCCGACGGGCAGACCTACCTGACGACCGCATGGTGGATTGCGATCTTTCCAGGCATCGCCATCTGCCTTCTGGCGCTGGGCCTCTCATTGACCGCTGATGGCCTCGCCCGCCTCTTGAATACGGAATCCTGAGATGAGCGACCTCGTCAGCGTCGAGAACCTCACCATCGACTTCGCCACCAATTTTGGCGACGTCCACGCCCTGCGCGGCGTCAGCTTTTCATTGAAGGCGGGAGAGGTCCTTGGAATCGTCGGTGAATCCGGATCGGGCAAGACGGTGGCCTGCAGGGCCATCCTGAAGCTGATTGCCGGCAACGCACTGGTGAAGTCGGGCCGCATCATGTTCGAGGGCAGCGATGTCCTCGCCATGAAGGATGCCGAGCTGGGCCAGCTGCGTGGCGGGCAAGCGGCGATGATCTTCCAGAATCCGTCGACGCATCTTGACCCGATCATGACGGTCGGGCGTCAGGTGGGCGAGGCGATGGTGGTCCATCAGGGCATATCCTGGCGGCAGGCCAATGCGCGGGCGATCGGACTGCTCGAAGACATGCATATCAAGGACGCGCCAAGGCGCGCGGGCGCCTATCCACACGAGCTGTCCGGTGGCATGCGTCAGCGGGTGATGATCGCGGCGGCCCTTGCCTGCGAACCGAAACTGCTGATTGCCGACGAACCCACGACGGCGCTTGATGTCACGGTGCAAGCTCAGATACTCGACCTGCTCCGCGGCATCCGGCGTGAACGCAAGCTGTCGGTCATTCTGGTCTCTCACGACCTTGGCGTGATCGCGGAAATGTGCGACCGCGTCGTCGTCATGAAGGACGGCGCGGTGCTGGAGATCGGGTCGGTCGATCAGATCCTGCGTGACCCCGCCCATGAATACACGAAGCGCCTGATCGCTTCCCAACCCTCGCTGATGAAGCCAACCACGCATGCATGCCCCGTGGCGACGGAGCCGCATCTCCTGGTGAAGAACCTGTGCGTGAACTTCTATCCGGGGCAGAGCCTTGCGGCCTGGGCGACGCGCAAGCCGCCGCAGATCGTGCGCGCGGTCGACAATGTTTCGCTGGCGCTGCGTCGCGGCGGTGCACTCGGGATTGTCGGCGAGTCCGGTTCCGGCAAGAGCACCATCGCCCGGGCTATTGCAGGCCTGGTGCAGCCGCAACAAGGAGAGATCGAGGTGGACGGCCAATCGCTCGATCGCGCGCTGAGGCAGCGCCGACCGGAGCAGGTTCGCAAACTGCAGATGGTGTTCCAGGACCCGTTCATGTCGCTCAACCCGGCGTTTACGGTTGCGCGAACTCTGGCCGAACCGCTGCGGCAACAGAACATCTGCTCGGAAAGAGACATTCCGGAGCGGATCCGCGAGCTGATGGAAAAAGTGGAATTGCCGCGCCAGTTGCTGGACCGACGCACCACGCAGCTTTCCGGCGGCCAGCGGCAGCGCGTCGGCATCGCCAGAGCCCTGGCGCTGGAGCCGGAGATTTTGATCGCCGATGAGGTCACCTCCGCTCTGGACGTCACCATCCAGGCCCAGGTGCTCGGCCTCTTTGCGCGGCTGCGCCGCGAATTGTCGCTGACGCTGATCCTGATTTCCCACGATCTGGGCGTGGTGCGTTATCTCTGCGAACAGGTTGCGGTCATGCAGCACGGCAAGCTGGTTGAGTATGGCAACACGGAAGACGTTCTGGATCGTCCGCAGCAGGCCTATACCCGAGAGTTGATCGCCGCCATCCCGAAACTCTCGCGTCCGACGAGCAGCGGAGTCCAACCAGGAGACACCCCGCTACTCGCCGCCGGAAGCAAATGCTAAAGCCTTCAGGGTCGGCTACTGTGCCGTCCAGCCGCCGTCCATCGGCAAGGTGGTGCCGGTGATCTGCCTGGCCGCATCCGAACACAGGAACAGCGTCAGCGCGGCAAGCTCGTCGACGGTGACGAATTCCTTGGTCGGCTGGGCAGCGAGCAGCACATCGTGCTTCACCTGTTCCTCGGTCATGCCGCGCGCCTTCATCGTGTCCGGGATCTGCCTTTCGACCAGCGGCGTCCAGACATAGCCCGGCGCGATCGCGTTGACCGTGACGCCATCGAGCGCCGCTTCCAACGCCACCGTCTTGGTCAGGCCGGCAATACCATGCTTGGCCGACACATAGGCGGACTTGAACGGCGACGCGACCAGCGCATGCGCCGAGGCGGTGTTGATGATGCGGCCCCATTTGCGCACCTTCATGCCCGGCAGTGCCGCCTTGATGGCGTAGAACGCGGCGTGCAGGTTGATGCGGATGATGGCTTCCCACTTGTCATCCGGAAACTCCTCGATCGGCGCGACATGCTGGATGCCGGCATTGTTGACCAGGATATCGAGACTGCCGAACGCGGCCTCGGCCTCATGCACCATGGCGCTCACCGCCGCGCCGTCCATCATGTTGGCACCGGAATTGCGGCACCTGACGCCGAAATCCGTCTCGATGCCGACGCGCTCCTGCTCGATGGCAGCCGCATCGCCAAGGCCGTTGATGGTGACGTTGGCGCCTTCGGCGGCAAAGGCGCGGGCGATGGCCAGGCCAATGCCACTGGTCGAGCCGGTGACGAGGGCGTTCTTTGAAGACAGGAAACCCATGATGATCTCGCAAGAGGTGGGAGGGAACGAACAAGGCGGCTTTGTGCGCCGCACCATGACAATGCCACAGCCATATGTCGGTGCGATTACAGGGTTGCGACGGCGTCCACGGGCCTGTTGGACGGGCTGTCAGGTGGCTGACACGGCACTGTCATGGTGCCGTGCAACATAACCGGAGCGCATTCGCGCAGTCATTCCTGAACCGAATGGGGCTACAGCCTTGCAGATCGCCGATGTCGTGAAGCGCGCCTATGCGATGCCGCTCACCAACCCCTCCTTCCCGCCCGGGCCGTACCGTTTCTTCAACCGTGAATACGTCATCATCACCTACCGCACGACGCGCGAGGCGCTTGAGGCTGTCGTGCCGGAGCCGCTGGAAATCGACGAGCCGCTGGTCAAGTACGAATTCATCCGCATGCCTGACTCAACCGGTTTCGGCGACTACACCGAGACCGGCCAGGTCATCCCGGTGCGCTACAAGGGCCAGCACGGCGCCTATGTCCATTCGATGTATCTCGATGACGACGCGCCGATCGCCGGCGGCCGCGAATTGTGGGGCTTTCCCAAGAAGCTCGCGAACCCCAAGATCGTGCATGAAGGCGAGGTCATCGTCGGCACGCTGCACTATGGCAGCGTTCTGTGCGCCACCGGCACGATGGGCTACAAGCACAAGGAAGCCGATCACGGCTCTGTCCTCGCTTCGCTGGCCGCGCCCAATTTCCTGATCAAGATCATCCCGCATGTCGACGGCACGCCGCGCATCTGCGAACTGGTCCGCTACCACCTCACCGACATCACCCTGAAGGAAGCCTGGACGGCGCCCGCCGCGCTCGATTTGCGGCCGCACGTCATGGCCGACGTGGCGCGGCTGCCGGTGCTCGACATCGTATCCGCCGTCCACTTCACCGCCGATCTGACGCTTGGCCTGGGCGAAGTGGTTCACGACTATCTCGCCGACCGGGCCTGAGCGCATCAGCCATTCAGACATGATCCCGAAAGGCGGGAACCGGTTTTCTCGGACAAACAGAAACTGTTGTCCGAGATCATGCTCAAACAGAAGTCGGAGACCAAAGCCATGCTCGAACGCAATCGCAAGAAGGAGGCCACCGCCACCATCGCGGAAATCTCGGCGCAATATGATCGCATCGCGCTGGTGTTTCAGGGTGGCGGCGCGCTCGGCGCCTATCAGGCCGGTGTCTATCAGGCCCTGGCCGACGCCGGCTGCGAGCCGAGCTGGCTTTCCGGCGTGTCGATCGGCGCCATCAATGCGGCGATCATCGCCGGTAATGAGTCGAGCCGCCGGCTGCAGCGGCTCGAGCAATTCTGGCAAACGATTTCGGGCCGCAAGATCTGGGCCTATACGCCCGAGGGTGACATCTATCGCGACATCCGCAACCGCACCAGTTCGTGGATGACCATGGTCATGGGCCAGCCGGGCTTCTTCAAGCCGCGCAATCCCAATCCGTGGATGGAGCAGCCGGGCGCCGAGGGCGCCACCAGCTTCTACGACACCGCCGAATTGAAGGAGACGCTGGAAAGCCTGATCGACTTCGACATCCTCAACGACGGCAAGAAGCGGCTGAGCGTCGGCGCGGTCAATGTCCGGACCGGCAACTTCGTCTACTTCGACACCGACAAGGTCCGCATCGAGCCGGAGCACATCATGGCCAGCGGCGCGCTGCCGCCGGCCTTCCCGTCGATCCGCATCGAAGGCGAATACTACTGGGACGGCGGCATCGTCTCCAACACGCCGCTGCAGTATCTGCTCGACCAGGAAGAGGACCGTTCCTCGCTGGTCTTCCAGGTCGACCTGTTCAGCGCGCGTGGCGTCCTGCCGCGCAGCATGCCGGACGTGCTGTCGCGCCACAAGGACATCATGTATTCGAGCCGCACGCGGCAGAATACCGACAATTTCAAACGCATCCATGGCCTCAAGATGCGCCTGCTCGATGCGCTGAACCGGGTGCCGAAGGAGTTGCGGACGCCGGCCGAGGAAGCGCTGATCGAGGACTATTCGGACGCCGGCACCGTCAACATCGTGCACCTGATCTACCAGCACAAAGGCTATGAGGGTCACGCCAAGGACTATGAGTTCTCAGGCACCTCGATGCGCGAGCATTGGGAGACAGGGCTTGAGGATACGCAGCGCACCTTGCGCCATCGTCAGTGGCTTACCATGCCGACCAATGTCGACGGCGTCGCCATCCACGATCTGCATCGCGAAGATCCGACCTAACTAGGGCGCTGATTCTCAACGGTTTCCTTCCTGGCCAGAATTTCACCGCCCGTTTTGAGTGGCCATCGCCAACGTTCGAGATTGGCTGAAGCCTCTCAACTTCGTCATCCCTGGGCGGAGCGGGAGCGAAGCTCCGTCGCGGAGACCCGGGGATCCATTCCGTGACCTTGACTGTAGGGTGCAGCGGAGCAAAATTCTGCACCGTAGCAACGCCTTGAAGTCGCGGCATGGATCCTCGGGTCTGCGCCGCGTCGCTACGCTCCTTGCTCCGCCCGTGGATAACGAAGCGATGGGCGTTTCGCGCCAATGCCCTGAGAGGTTCAACGTCAACATAATCTGCCGACTTGAACACAGTGCGCGCTTAACGAAAAAAGGCAGCGTCGGCGACCGGCGCTGCCTTTTCTGAAAGTGCCTGCTCCGCTCAGAACAACTGGCGGAAGATGATGAACAGCACGAAGGCGAGCGTGATCGAGCACGGCAGCGTCAGCACCCAGGCGAGCAGCAGGTTGCGCACCGTCGCCCATTGCAGCCCCGAACCGTTCGCCGCCATCGTTCCGGCGACGCCCGACGACAGCACATGGGTCGTCGACACCGGCAGTCCGAGCCGATCGGCCATGCCGATCGTCACCATGGCGACGAGTTCGGCCGCCGCCCCCTGGCCATAGGTCAGATGGCTCTTGCCGATCTTCTCGCCGACCGTGACGACGATGCGTTTCCAGCCGACCATGGTGCCGAGGCCGAGCGCCAGCGCGACGGCGACCTTCACCCAGATCGGGATGAACTTCGTCGCGTTGTCGACGGCCTTGTGATAGTCGGTGACCGCTTTCAGATCGGCCGCCTCCATCGGCAGCAGCTGCTTCTTGTCGATCAGCTTGAGCGCCTCGCCGATCAGATAGATGTCGTTACGCGCGTTGCTGACCAGATCGGTCGGCACCGTCTCGACCGAGGCATAGGGCTGCAGGCCCGCCGTCGTGTTATGGATGTAGGTCTGCAGAGCAACCGTCGTCTGGTCGTTCCAGGTCCTGGTGCGCACGGCTTCCTGGACGGCTGCCTTGGCGTCGGCAACAACGACACCGGGCTTGGCATATTTGCCCAGCGCCGTTTCGACGCTGACCGAGGCAAACTTGTAGGCTTCGAGATAGTTGATGTCAGGCGTGCGGTTCAGCGCATAGGCCGTCGGCACGACGCCGATCAGGATCAGCATGATCAGGCCCATGCCCTTCTGTCCGTCGTTGGAGCCGTGCGCAAAGCTGACGCCGGTGCAGGTGAAGATCAGCAGGCCGCGGATCCACCATGGTGGCGGCGTGTTGCCCTTCGGCGCCTCGTAGAGAGCCGGATTGCGCACCAGCAGCTTCATCACATAGAGCAGGATCGCTGCGGCGAAGAAGCCGATGATCGGCGACACCAGCAAGGTGATGCCGACATTGGTCGCCTGCGACCAGTCGACGCCGCTGGTGGCGCTGCCGGCAGGCGCCATGAACTGGTTGGCAAGGCCGACACCGATGATCGAGCCGACCATCGTGTGCGAGCTCGACGCCGGCAGGCCGAGGAACCAGGTGCCGAGATTCCACAGGATCGCCGCCACAAGCAGCGCGAACACCATGGCGAAGCCCGAGGACGAGCCGACCTGCAGGATCAGTTCGACCGGCAGCAGCGACAGGATGCCAAAGGCAACCGCGCCGCTGGAGGTGAGGACCCCGAGGAAATTGAAGGCACCCGACCACATGACGGCGAATTCGGCCGGCATCGAGCGTGTGTAGATGACCGTCGCCACCGCATTGGCGGTATCATGGAAGCCGTTGACGAACTCGAAGCCGAGCGCGATCAGCAAGGCGATGCCGAGCAGGATCCACGGCACGGTCTTGGCCACTGCAAGATCCTGGCTGAGCGCGTAGCCGACATAGGCGATGCCGACGAGCACCAGCACGCCGAAGGCGGGCAGGAACCACTTCGCGCTGCCCGATTGATCCAGCGGATGATCCGGTCTCGGAATGCCCGCCTCGCTAGAAACTATGTCCACCATGTCCCACTCCAGATGCATTGCAGCAAAGAACTGGGAAGACGCTATGTCCGCACGATGAACCCTGTGTGACGCCGGCGAACGCGAGTTCACGAACAGGCCTGCCGAAAAGCGGGTGGGCGGCGCCTATTTGGCAATCTCGAGCAGGGACGATACCAACAACTCGCGCTCGTCTTTCGACAGGACATCCGAATCGAAGAGGTTCATGCTGCGCAATCCCTCGATGGCGAGATAGCAGATCAACAGCGATTTGAGATCCGGCGTCTCGCCCTTCAGCCGCTCGAAAAGCTGCCGCTTGAAGGTCTTTATCGGCATCATGAAATCGGGATCCTCGGCGATGGCCGAGAAGATCCAGGACGCCGACGGCTGCTTTTCCTCGCAATCATTGGCCGACAGCCTGATGTATACGGCCAGGGGATTTTCGTCCTTGTCATTTGTGCGGGCGGCTTCCAGCGCGTGCTCGAACTCGCGCAGATAGCCCTCGACCAAACCTTGCATCAATTTGGCCTTGGTCGGGAAGTTGTAGAGGAGCCCTCCCTTCGACACGCCGGCACGGCTGGCGACGGCATCCAGCGACAGGCTGCCTGGTCCGGATTCCCGGGCAACATCAGCCGCCGCAGCGAGAATCTTCTCGCGCGAATTCGGTCTTTGGGCTCTCATGGTGCCTCCCATCGCAAGCTTAGGCCCAATTGACAAGACCGTCCAGACGGTACAGTAAGACCGCCATTATTTGAAATCGGGACCCGCAGTCGATATGTGTCCCGATATCCGCGCTTCGCGCCGGATTTCGACTGAGGGGACTTCCTTGTTCAAGCGCATACTCCGTATCTTTATCATTGTTCTGGTTCTGGCCCTGCTCGTCGTCGTGGTCGGCGGCATCGTCGGCTTCAACTTCCTGCGCGACAACGGCATCAAGCAGTACTTCGCATCGATGAAGCCGCCGGCGGCTACCGTGTCGACGACCATCGCCAAGCCTTCGAGCTGGACGCCGGGCGTCGAGGCGATCGGCACGGTCAAGGCCGTGCGTGGTGTCGACCTGACGGTCGAGACCACCGGTATCGTTAAGGACATCCTTTTCCATGCCAACCAGAAGGTGGCGGACAATGCGGTTCTGCTGCAACTCGATGACGCCGTCGAGCGCGCCGACCTCGACGCACAGAAGGCGCAGGCCGCGCTCGACCAGACATCGCTTGCCCGCGCCATCGAACTGACCAGGCGTGGCGTTGGCTCCGACTCGACGCTGGACACGGCACGTGCGGCGGCCTCGGCCTCGGCATCCCAGGTCACCAAGCTGCAGGCCGTGCTCGACCAGAAGCAGCTGACGGCGCCTTTCGGCGGCACGGTGGGCATCCCGAAGATCGATATCGGCCAGTATCTGGCGCCCGGCACCGCCGTGGTGACATTGCAGGACCTCGACACGATGCGGGTCGATTTCACGGTTCCCGAACAGCAGCTCGCTCTGCTCAAGATAGGCCAGACGGTTCGATTGGGCTTTGGCGGCAAGGACAGGCCATTCGCAGGCGCCATTCGCGGCATCGACCCGAAGATCGACTCGTCCAGCCGGCTGGTGAACATCCGGGCGGAAGTCGCCAATCCCGACGGCAAGCTGACCCCCGGCCAGTTCGTGCAGGTGCGTGTCGAACTGCCCGAAGAGCAGAACGTGCTGACCCTGCCGCAGACGGCGCTGACGACAAGTCTCTATGGCGACTACATCTTCGTAGTGCAGCCGGCCAAGCCCGCCGAGGCGGCGCCAGCTGCCAAGCCGGATGAAAAACCCGCAGCGCCGGCAGGCGACAAATCGGCTGATGCCAAACCTGCGGACACCAAGCCGGCCGATACCATGAAGCCGGCAGCTGATGCAGCCGACCAGGCTGCCGATGCGGCCAAGCCGGCGGCGGAAGGTGACAAGCCCGCGCTCGTGCTGTCGCAGGTGTTCGTCAAGCCCGGCCGCCGCAATCAAGGTGTGGTCGAGATCGTCGAGGGGCTGAAGGCCGGCGACGAGGTCGTCACCGCCGGTCAGAACCGCCTCTTCAATGGCATGTCCGTCGTTGTGGACAACACCATCGACCCGACCAAATCGGCGAACAAGCAGGCCGAACAGCAATGAGCTTTTCAGATCTCTTCATTCGCCGGCCCGTTCTTTCGACGGTCCTTGCCTGCATGATCCTGCTCCTGGGTTTCCAGGGTATCTTCAACCTGTCGATCCGGCAGTATCCGAAGGTCGATGAAACGGCGATCACGATCACCACGGCCTATCCGGGCGCCAGCGCCGATCTGATCCAGGGCTTCATTTCCGCCCCGATCGCGCGCGCCGTCGCCTCGACCGAGAACATCGACTACGTCACCTCGTCCAGCCGCCCGTCCTCCAGCACCGTGACGGTGCAGATGAAGCTCGGCTCGAACCCCGACGTAGCGCTGACCGAAGTCCTGTCCAAGGTCCAGGGCGTGCGCGGCACCTTGCCGGACGCATCGAAGGACCCTGTCATCGTCAAGGGCACCGGCCAGCAGTTCGCGATGATGTACATCTCGATGCAGAATCCGAACATGACGAAGGAGCAGCTGACGGAGTATATCGAGCGCGTCATCAGACCGCGCATGTCGACGGTCGAAGGCGTCGCCGACGTGCAGATCTTCGGCGCGCAGGAATACTCGATGCGCGTCTGGATCGATCCGGTCAAGCTTGCCGCGCGCGGCGTGACGGCCTCCGAACTGCTGACGGCGATCAACAATTCCAACTTCCTGTCGGCGCCCGGCAACACCCAGAACGAGTATGTCGTTTCCTCGATCACTGTGCGCTCGACATTGCAGACGCCGGAGGCATTCGCCGAGCTGCCGCTGCGCTCTACCGACGGCAATGTGGTGCGGTTGCGCGACGTGGCTCGCGTCGAACTCGCCGCCGAGAACACCGACACCAGGGTCTCGTTCAACGGCAAGCCAGGCACCTTCCTCGCCATCTTCCCGACACCGGCGGCCAATCCGCTGACCACGGCGGCTGCGCTCACCAAGCTGGTGCCGCAGATTCAGGAGACACTGCCGAAAGGCATG
Organism: Mesorhizobium sp. M7A.F.Ca.US.006.01.1.1; assembly: GCF_003997935.1. GTDB lineage: Bacteria > Pseudomonadota > Alphaproteobacteria > Rhizobiales > Rhizobiaceae > Mesorhizobium. Next base: position 9,481 of record NZ_RZQL01000086.1, on the reverse strand, counting down.
ACGATCGAGGTTGTCTACGACGCGACCGGGCAGATCAGTGCTTCCATCGAAGAGGTGTTCAAGACCATCGTCGAGGCGGTTGCCATCGTCATCGTCGTCATCCTTCTGTTCCTTGGCTCCTTCCGGTCGGTGATGATGCCGATCATTACCATCCCGTTGTCGTTGATCGGCGTCTGCTTCCTTTTGTTTGCTGTCGGCTACTCGATCAACCTCCTGTCGCTGCTGGCCATGGTGCTGGCGATCGGCCTGGTCGTCGACGACGCCATCGTGGTGGTGGAGAACATCCATCGTCACATGGAAGAAGATCACATGTCGCCGATGCAGGCTGCGTTCAGCGGCATGCGCGAAATCGCGTCAGCCATCGTTGCCATGACCATGACGCTGGCCGCCGTGTTCGCGCCGCTGGCCTTCACCGGGGGCCTCACCGGCGCGCTGTTCCGCGAATTCGCGGTCACGCTCGCCGGCTCGGTGGTGCTGTCGGGTATCATCGCCATCACCATCACCCCGATGATGTCGGCACGCCTCTTGAAGTCCGGCACGCCGGGCCGTTTCCAGCGCATTGTCGACGGCACCTTCGCGCGCGTCGAGCATGTCTATGAACGGGCCGTCACCGGGTCGCTCAATTATCGCCCATTGACGCTGATCATCGTGCTTGCGCTTGTCGGTGTCACCGGCTTCATGTTCACCAAAACCTCGAGCGAACTGGCGCCGGAAGAGGACCAGGGCTTTCTGCTCTCGATTGTGACGGCGCCGCGCTATGCGACCTCCGATTACACCGAGACATACGTCAACCAGATCCTCGGCCTGGTGAAGGATATTCCCGAAACACGGGCGCAGTTCTCGGCCGTCGCCTTCGGCGGCACGACAAACAGCGCCTTCGTCGGCTATGCCTTCAAGGACTGGGCGGAACGCAAGCGCAATTCGAAGGAACTGCAGGCTGACATTACGGCCCGTATCGCCAAAGTGGCCGGTGTCGAGGCCTTCGTCTTCGCACCGCCGACGCTGCCGGGCTCCGGCGGCGGCCTGCCCATTTCCATGGTGGTGCGATCGACCGGCGCTTCCTCGGAAGTGTACGAGGTGGCCGAGCAGATCAAGAACAAGGCGCAGGCCTCCGGCCGCTTTATCGTCGTGCAGAATTCGATGGCTTATGACGCACCGGAGGTGACGGTGACCATCGACCGCGACCGCGCCGCCGCGCTGAACCTGCCGATCGCCGATATCGGCCGCACGCTGACCTTGCTGGTCGGCGGCGCCGAAGTGGCGCAGTTCGACCGCGATTCCAACAGCTACGACATCATCCCGCAGGTGCCGCAGGAGTTCCGCGACGACCCCGACAAGCTCGGCGAATATTTCGTACGCAGCGTGACCGGCGAGATGGTGCCGCTATCGGCGGTGGTCAAGATTTCGACCAATGCGGCGCCGGCGGCGATCGAGCAGTTCAACCAGCTGAATTCGTCGACGATTTCGGCGCTTCCGCTGCCCGGCGTCACCACCGGCGACGGGCTGAAGGCGCTGGAGGACATCGCCAAGGAGAGCCTGCCCGACACGTTCTTCATCGATTATTCCGGTCAATCGCGACAGGAAAAGGAACAGGGCAACACCATCCTGATCGCTTTCGCGGCCGCAGTTGTCGTCATCTATCTGGTGCTGGCGGCGCAGTTTGAAAGCTTCCGTGACCCGCTGATCATCATGATGGCGGTGCCGTTATCGATCTTCGGCGCGATCGTGCCGCTCAATCTGGGCCTCGGCACGCTCAACATCTACACGCAGGTCGGCCTGATCACACTGATCGGTCTGATAACCAAGCACGGCATCCTGCTGGTCGAGTTCGCCAACCAGCAGCGTGAAAAGCATGGCATGCGGCGGCGCGATGCCATCATCGCCTCGGCCAAGGTGCGCCTGCGGCCGATCCTGATGACGACGGCGGCGATGGCGCTCGGCGTTGTGCCGCTGATCACGTCCAGCGGCGCTGGTGCCGCGGCCCGCTATTCGATGGGCCTGGTCATCTTCACCGGCATCCTGGTCGGCACCATGTTCACGCTCTTCGTCGTGCCCATGTTCTACACCTTCATCGCCAGCAAGGACCTGCCTCATCTGGCGGAGAAGCCGGACCCCAAGCTGATGCCGGCACTGCCGAGCTAGGACGGTCGAGGGAGTCCCGCCCAGAAATGCGCGGGGCAGATTGATGGAAACAAAAGAAAAGAGGCCGGGAAATTCCCGGCCTCTTTTCTTTTTGGCTGGGCTCGATACCGCCGGTTTGAACTGTACGCAATACCGCAGCGTTTCCGGAGGGAGCTTTGAGGCGCGGCAGCATGCTGCCACGCCACCGTTTCCAGCCTGCTACTTGACGATGACGATGCTGGTGTTGGTCGCCCCGAAGGTTTCGACGAGCTGGTAGAAATCGGCGGCGTTGTCGGGGTGCAGCCGCACGCAGCCATGCGAAGCCGGCTGGCCGAGGCGCTTGATCGCATAGGTCGCGTGCACCGCATAGCCGCCGCTGAAGAAGACCGAGTGCGGCATCGGGGCGTTGTCGTATTTCTTCGAATACCACATTTCATGCATGCGGGTCGGCTTGAACGAGCCGGTCGGCGTCACATGGGCCCGGTCGCCGGTGGAGACTTTCCAGGCGAAGGTCGGCCGGCCGTCGACGGAGACTTCCATGATCTGCTGCGAAAGCGAAACGCGCGCCACGATCTTGTTGGCGGCATGCGCGGCGCCCGAGCCGAACAGCAGTGCGGCACCGGTCAGAGCGGCGGCGGCGATGTTGATGAGCTTGGCGGAAATGGCGGTATGCATGAAGAAAATCCCCTCTCTCTGCCGGTCCAGCCGGCTCCAATTCGATGGCTGCTTATCCCAACGTCATGTTTCGGAGAGATTTCGCAAAATGCTCATTTGTGTTTCGAATCTGTTTCCACTGGTTAACAAACGGCAACCCCATTAGAGCCGTCGGTGGCCCGCCAGCGAGACCCTAGCAAGACCAAGGTCAGGAACATGGGTATCCGTCGCTAAACCAAAGTGCGAATTAGCAGTATTCGAAAGGACCGCCGTAGATCTCGAAACCGAACTGCAACAAAGCGAGGTTTCAAGCGGCATGATCCGGATACGGGCCGCAAGCAAAGTTGACGCAACGAAAACAGCCGGTAACGAACATGGGAACGAAATCGAACGCGCTGTCCTGGCTTTTCAGGATCAGCATCGCGGCAGCGGTCATCGGCGGCGTCGGCACGGTTGCCGGCACCCCGCTGACAAGCCTCGGCGCGATGACTTCAGGCGAGATTTCGACCCTGCACGCCGCACTGTTTTTCGCCACGGTCTGGATTGTTTCCAGCCTGCGCATCGCCCGGCTAAAGGCCCTCTGGCGGGTCGGCCTTAGGCTGACGGGTTTGCGCGGCGCCTCCGGCAACTTGCTGCCGAGAGGACCGAAGGCCCGCGCCGAGACGGGGGGGTCCGTGGGCGGCGCGGGCGCTTCGGGGGTATCCTGAAGCGACCCGCAACAAACCATTTTGGGGAATTGGTACGATGAAAACGAAATTTGCCGCTTCGGTGCTTTCCGCACTGCTTTACGCCCAGGGCCTGCTCGGCTTTGCCGGCCTTGCCACCGTGCTGCTCAGGGACCGCGCCCACGCTGGCGAGCTGACCATGGGCAGTGACATGCCGGTAGGTCCATCGCTTCTGCTGGTACGCTGAGCGCCAAGAGCGTCGGGGCCGAAGATGGAAAATCCGATGCCCGAAACCAGAGACTGCGTCAGTGCCCGGCAATCAGTCCGCGAATTGCCGCGGCGGATCGAACCGGTAGCCGGCGCCACGTATTGTGGTGATGGTGTCGGTGTTGAGCTTGCGGCGCAGCCGCACGATGCGCGAATCGATCGAGCGATCGAAGGCGTCGGCGTTTTCGGCCGGTGCCGCGGCGATGATGTCGTCACGCGTCAGCACCTTGCGCGGACTGGCCAGGAACAACCTGAGCAGGGCCACCTGGCCGGGCGAAAGCTGTTCCTCGGAGCCGGAGCGATGCATGACCATGGCCGATCTCAGATCGACGGTCGCGTTCTCCAGCACGATCAGTTCCTGGGTACCCCTGCCGCGGCGCGAAAGCAGGCCGCCGACACGGGCGGCCAGCTCACGGACATTGAGCGGGCTCTCGACGACGTCGGCCGCACCAAGCTCCAGCGCCAGCACCTTGTCGACAAGATCGGCCGGACGGCAGATCAGAATGAAATCCGGTCCGCCCTCACCGCCTCCTCCCTGGCCGCCATAACGTCTGAGCAGGTCCCGGCCCTCCGCCTGGCTGAGGCTGTCGCCGACGACGACGACGTCGATGCCCTTTCCCGACAGCAGCGATTCGGCCTCCCAGGGGTGGCGCGCCTGATGCACGTCGTGGCCGCGCCGCTCGAGATGATCGGCGAGTTCGGTCGCGACCACTTCGGCTACCGAAACGAGCGCAATAACGGATCGTGCGGCCATGTTTTCCAACCGTTCCCTGGCAACCCGGATATGAGTGCTGGACATGATGTTTATACCCAATCTACTTTCCACTGAAAGTGGGAGCGAAAGCATCGTGCGGGCAAGAATTGTTATCGTCGAGGACGAGCCCGATTTGAGGGATGCGGTTGCCGAATACCTCGAAGCCGCGGGCTATGAGGTGGTCACCGCCGAAAGTGCTGCCGCCGCGCGCAGCCTCGTTGAAACGCAGTCGTTCCATCTCGCCATTCTCGACATCGCCATGCCCGGCGAGGACGGCCTCTCGCTCGGCCGCTGGCTGCGTTCGAAACTGCCGATCGGCATCATCTATGCGACCGCAGCCGGCACCGCGCTCGACCGTATCGTCGGGCTGGAACTCGGTGCCGACGACTACATCGTCAAGCCCTACGAATTGCGCGAAGTGCTGGCCAGGGTGCGCAGCGTGTTGCGCCGGGTTCCCCAGCCGAAGGAACTCCAGGACGAGAAGGCCGGGACGGATCGCCGTTCCGTTACCTTCGGCCCCTTCCAGGCCGATCTCGACGGCAGGCTGGTCACCGGCGCCAATGGCGCGGTGATCGACATGGCCAAGAGTGAGTTCGACGTGCTGGAGATTTTCCTCACCCGCGCCAATCGGCTTTTGACCCGCGCCGCTATCTCCGAGGCGATCGGTTTCACCGAAGATCCGGAATCGTCACGCGCGGTCGACATTCGCATCATGCGGCTACGCAAAAAGATCGAGGCCGACCCGGCCAATCCGAAATTCCTGCGCACGGTGCGCGGCGAGGGCTATATCTTCTCGCTGCCGGCCGGCGACGGCAACTGAGCACAGGGCCAAAAGGATTCGGTTGCTCGCCAGCCGAAATCGGCACGACTCCGAATTGGCGCGACTCCGAAATGACAGCACAAGATGATCGCTGAAGCAGCAAGCACCGATATGCAAGGGTTCAGGCAGGGCGCGGCGATGGCGGCCGTGCGCGTCGTTCGCCGGCTGCGCGAGGCAGGCGACTGGCAGCGCGAGATGGACGGCATACTGGAAACGCTTTGCCGGGCCATGGATTGCCAGCGCGGCATCCTGTTTCGCTTGCGCGAACTGCCAGGCCAGGGCTTCGCCCAATCCGTCGCCGCCTATTGGATCGACCCCCTTTTTGGCGGCGAACTGGCGTCGCCGACCGTCATCATGCAATCGGTCGTCAATTCCGACCCCCTGCTGGAGCGGCTTGCCGAGGACGAACGGCAAGGCAAGATCTTCGCCGGCCATACGCGCGATCTCGAAGGCTTCCTGAGAACCGATTTCGAGAAGCAGAACATCAAATCGTTCCTCTCTGTCTCGGTCTTCGCGCATGGCCATCTCTGGGGCACGCTGGCGGTCAATGACTGCGTCAGCGAGCGTGCATGGACCGACGAGGAAGAGGCGACGCTGCACATCATCGCCCTGGCCATCGGCGACGCCATCGAGCGCTCGCCCTCCGACGCCCACGCCAGCGAGGTCATTCGCCGCACCATGTTGCAGGCCTCGCTCGATGCCATCGTCGTCATCGACGAGACCGGCTCGATCATCGAATTCAACCCGGCCGCCGAGAAGATGTTCGGCTTCCAGCGCAGCGACATCCTCGGCAAGGACCTGCTCGATACGATCGTGCCGATCTACTACCGCAAGGGCTATGCTTCGGGGGCCGAATACATGTCGGGCCGCGGCGCGCCGATGGTCGGCCAGCGGCTCGAGACGGTGACCCAGAATGCCGCCGGCGAAGTGTTCCCGATCGAACTGACGGCGACCGAGATGCGGGTCGCCGACCGCCGCCTTATCTTCGGCTCCATCCGCGACCTGCGCGACAAATTGCGTGCGGAGGAAGAAATCGGCCGGCAGCGCGAGAAGCTGCACCAGAACGAGAAGATGGCGGCGATGGGCTCGTTGCTGGCCGGCGTGTCGCACGAACTCAACAATCCGCTGGCCGTGGTTGTGGCGCAATCGACGCTGCTGCACGAATTCGCTTCCGATCCGCAGACCAAGGTGCGCGCCGAGAAGGTGCGCGCCGCCGCCGAGCGCTGCGGCCGGATCGTCAAGAGCTTCCTGTCGATGGTCCGCCTCCATCCCGCGGCACAGGCCGAGACCGACCTCAACCAGGTGATCCGGTCGGCACTCGAAGTGACCGCTTATGGCGCGCGCTCAAGCGGCATCGTCATCGACACCGATTTCGCCGCCGGCCCGCTGCTGGCCATGGCCGACGCCGACCATGTGACGCAGGTAGCGGCCAACTTCCTCATCAACAGCCAGCACGCCTTGGCTGGCATTGCCGGTGACCGGCTGATCAAGGTGCGGACGTTCCGCAGCGACCGGGGTCATCCCTGCTTCTCGGTCGAGGACAATGGGCCCGGCGTGCCGGAAGCAATCCGCGGCCGCATCTTCGAATCCTATTTCACCACCAAGCCGGTCGGCGTCGGCACCGGCATCGGCCTGTCGATCTCGAAATCGATCATCGAGCGGCACAATGGCAATGTCTGGTTCGAGGAAGTGCTCCCGAGAGGCGCGCGTTTCGTCGTCCAGCTGCCGGCCATCGTGGCCGGCCTCGCGACCGCCGGCGACAACCAGCCGCGATCGAGCGGCCTGCGCCATGCCTTGATCATCGACGACGAGCCGGATGTCGCCGGCTCGCTCTCCGACATTCTCGAACTGATGGGCATCAAGTCGCGGATCGTTCCTGTCTGGGAATCGGCCGCCACCACTTTGAGCGGCCACATGCCGCCGGACATCGTTTTTTCGGACCTGCGCATGCCCGGCGTCAGCGGAATGTCGATCTATCGCGAGTTGCTCGCCGAAAAGCCTGACTTGGCGCGGCGTTTCGTGCTGGTCACAGGCGACCTGATCGGTGCGAAAGCCGAAATCGAGGCCCTGCCGGCGCAGCAGCGGCCGCAGATCCTGGAAAAGCCTTTCAGCACGCTGGATGTGCGCAGTGTGCTGTCCGCCATTGCCGAACAGGCGGCCATGAAAGGATAAAAAAGAGGCCCCCGGGGGCGGGGCCGAAGAAGAGCGCGCTGGAGGGAGCGCTCGGGGAGTCCAGGAGCATGATCCCAAAACGGGAACGGTTTCGGGTCAAGCTTCGACAAAATCAGAAAATATTCGGCGTATCGGCCAAGGGTGCGGCATTGGCGATCATGCGGATGGCGCGGGTGTTATGTGTTCCGGACTGTTCGGCGATGGCGCGCAGGCAATCGATACTCTCGGCGCCCCATGCCTGGCCCTTGCAGGCGAAGTCGGTCACCGGCACCGGCAGACGCGCGGTCCTGGTCGTCGTCTGGGCGCCGTCGATGAGATTGGATGGCGGATTCAACGAAGCGAAGGCCGGCCCGATTGTCGGCGTGAACGCCATGCCGACGAAGGCGCAAGCAGCCAGCACCATGAACATCGCCATGGGGTGGTCGCTGGCCCGCTGGCGCAGCGCCAGTTTCGGACGGCGGTCATTGCGCTCTGGAGCCTGAAGGCGGCTCTCGCCGCGGATCGTCTGGATTTTCGCATGCATTGCCTTCCCCTTCGCTGAGTTTCTTTTGGCGGTGAAATGAACTTATCCGCACTTTGTAACGGCGATGGGGTGGCGAAGGACTGGCACTGTAACGAATGCGAAACAGGATTTCGGGCGAAGTCGGGCAAAATCGGGCATAGCTTCGATGGCACGCGGGCTCGAGGCGCAACCTGACCCGATCTTGCCAAACAGTTTTTCGAAAAGATCAGGCTCAGCCCGGAGCTTGAAGCTCGGCAATGATCTTGTGCGCGGCGATACGCCCGGCAATGATGGCGCCCTCGACATACCCCGGAAACGATGGCGAGAGTTCTGAACAGGCGAGATACACCGGCGGTGCGCCGGCAAGGATCGTTCGCTCGGCGTCTCTCGCTGTAACATCCACAACAAGATCGCTGTACGCGCCGCCGCTCCAGCGATCTCCTGTCCAGTCCCGAAAACTGAAATCGATGACGTCGCCGGCATCCGGACCAAGGGCTGCCTCCAACCGGCCGGTCACCTCTGCACGCAGTTCCGCCTCGCCGAGGTCGCGCCAGCACAGCGCGAGCGACCCGCCGACGAACACGACGAGCGCGGCATGCTCCGCATCCTTGCTGGCGTCGCAGGCAAACAGCCCCGGCGGATCGAGCCACATCACCATGCCGTTCAAATCCCGCCCGCGCCAGAACGGTTGGGCATAGCGCACCAGGATCTTGATCGCCGCGCCGCTTTTCCAGGCGCCAAGCGCCCGCCCCAGCCCGGCCGGCAAGGCGGGAGCAAAGGCGAGTTCCGTCACCGTCGCCGGCGGGACGGCAACCAGAACCGCGCGCGCCTCGATGGCACCCCCGGCCGAAACGACAAGAACACCTTGCGAACTGTGTTCGATGCGTGTGACCGGCTCGCTGAGCCGCAACCGATCACTGAGGTCGCGGGCCAGATCGTCGGCCAGCGAATGCATGGTTTCGCGCACGGAATATTGCAGCTCCGGCACCTCGTTGGTGACGCGTCGGTCATTGTCGATCAGATACCAGAGAGGAATCTGATCCAGCGCCATGCACCAGAGACCTTCGATCATGGAACGGAAGACAGCCCTGGCATCGGCCGAATCGCGCTGGCGGGCAAGCCAGTCGGCAACGGTCAGTCCGGCAATCGAGACGTCGTCCGGATCGATCCCGTTCATGCGCTCGCGGATTGCCATTGCCGCGTCATAGATCCGCTCTGCTCGTTGTACGGACATCGTCGGCTGGGTGATGAAATCGCCATTGACATAGGTTTCAACCAGCGTCTTGCCGCGTGCTTCGACCAGGGCCATCAATTCCGGCATATCCTCGCACAGGAACTGGCCACCACTATCGATCCGTTCGCCAAGTCCGTTCAGTCGGGACTCGACGCGTCCGCCGACGCGGTCGCGTGCTTCGAGCAGGATGAAATCGATGCCGGCCTTCTTCATCTCAAGCGCCGCCGACAGGCCGGTGAAACCCGCACCGACGATGACGACATCGGTTCGCTCGAATTCGCCGCCCTCATCC
>NZ_RZQL01000085.1 GCF_003997935.1 Mesorhizobium sp. M7A.F.Ca.US.006.01.1.1 | reverse complement strand
GGCGCGCCCGCCACTGATATGGTCCAGCGAGGCGAAGCGGCGGGCAACATGATAGGGCGCGTCGAAGGTGGTCGATGCGGTGGCGACCAGCCCGATATGGTCGGTGACGGCGGCGAGCGCCGACAAAAGCGTGAACGGCTCGAACGAGGTGACCGTGTGGCTGCGCCGCAGCGCCTCGATCGGCATATTGAGGACGGCCAGATGGTCGGCCATGAAGAAGGCGTCGAACTTCGCCGCCTCCAGGGTCTGGGCGAAGCGCTTCAGATGCGCGAAATTGAAATTGGCGTCGGCATAGGCACCCGGATAGCGCCAGGCGCCGGTGTGCAGGCTGACGGGGCGCATGAAGGCGCCGAGGCGCAATTGTTTCCGTGTCATTTGGCGGATATCTCGAACGTTGGGGACTGAACAAATCTCGACGAGGATCGGCCTCCGTCAAGGCACGGGGAAGGTATTGCGTTCCGCCGCGGTGCGCTTCCGCAGCATTCGCTTCCCCGCCACCAGCGCAAAATGGCACAGCGCTCCGCCGGCAGGCCTCCGGCGAGCTTAGGGCCTCAATGACGCTGCGACCGGCGCAGATATGTCTCCAGCCAGAGGCTGTAGCGTGAGCCGCCGAAGCAGAGCACGAAATAGATCAGCGCAGCGAACAGATAGGCCTCGTCGTAGTAGCCGAGCCACTGCGGATCGGCCGCCGAGGATCGGGCCGCATTGAGCAGGTCGAAAATGCCGATGACGGCAAGCAGCGATGTCGCCAGCAGGAAGCCGATCGCCAGATTGACCATGCCGGGAATGACCAGGCGCAGCGCCTGCGGCAGGACAACGAGCTGCATAGTGCGCCAATAGCCGAGGCCAAGCGCGGTCGCGGCCTCGTGCTGGCCCGCCGGTATTGCCTGGAGGCCGGCACGAACAACCTCGGCGACATAGGCCGACCAGAACAGCGTGATCATGATCATCGCCCGGACATTCTTGTCGATCAGCTGGCCATTCGGAACGGCCATTGGCAGGATGAGCATCGCCACATAGAGGATGGCCACCATCGGCGTGCCACGCATCAGTTCGATAAAGGCGATCGCAAGCGTGCGCAGGCCGCCCATGCTGGAACGCCGCGCCAGGGCGAGCAGGATCGCCAGCGGCGTCGCCAGGCCGAAGCAGACCGACCATACGAACAGCGTGACGGCCAGCCCGCCCCACTGGTTCGATGGGACGGCGGGAGGCACCAGCGTGCCGGACATCAGGCTCCAGCTGACGGCAACGACGACAAACCAGGCGACGAGCAGTCCCTTGCGCCAAAATCGCGGCTGAGCGGTGATGACGAGGAGCCCCAGCAGCAGCACCATGACGACCAGCGGGCGCCATTGCAGCGCCGGCGGATAGAAGGCGAACAGGATGAAGCGGAATTTCGCCCCCACGAACGCCCAGCATGCGCCGTTGGCGAGTGCGCAGTCGGCTGAGGTTCCGGTCCATGTCGCGTCGAATATGCCCCAGCGCAGCAGCGGCGGTACGATCCAGCCCAGCAACGCCACCGTAACGATGGTGATGACCGAATTGAGCGGCGTGCCGAAAAGCCCGGTCTTCAAAGTCCGCAGCGTTGCCGACGATCGCCACGGTCGTGCGTAAACAGCGTCGGAGATGCTCATGGCCTCGCAATTCCTCTGAGAGCGACACGCCGGTTGTAGAGGTTCATGGCGGCCGAGACGGACAGGTTGATCGCCAGATAGATGGCTATCAGCAGTGTCAGCGCTTCCAGCGACTGCCCGGTCGTGTTGGCGGTGGTGTTGATGATGCTGACGAGATCAGGGTAGCCGATGGCGACCGCAAGGCTGGAATCCTTGGTCAGGTCCAGGTAGCTGGACGTTGTCAGCGGCGTGATGACGCGCAAGGCCTGCGGCAGCACGACGAGCCGCATGATCTGGCCGCTGTGCAGGCCAAGCGCCCGGGACGCTTCCCATTGGCCACGGTCGACCGACTGGATGCCGGCTCGCACGATCTCGGCGATTGCCGCCGAAAACTTGACCACCAGGCCCGTCAACAGTGCCGCGAATTCCGGCGTCAGATTGTAGCCGCCGCGAATGTTAAAGCCGGCCAGCGCCGGTATCTCCCAGCTCGCACCGGCTCCGGTTAGAGGAAAGGCCAGCACAGCGCCAGCCAGCAGTCCCGCGGTTGCGATGCCCAGGTGCCTGGCAGACAAGCTGCCCTCGCGTCGCGCCCTCCAAAGGAAAGCCAGATAGGCCAAGGCGAGGCCGACAAGCAGCCAAAGCGTCGGCGCCGACACACCGTGAAAGCCGAGCCCCGGAACGAACACGCCCCGGTTGGTGAGGAAGAAACTGCCGAAGACCGAGAGCGCCTGGCGTGGCGAGGGAAACGATTTTGCCAGCGAAATCCAGAAGAACAGCTGAAGCAGAAGCGGCGTGTTGCGGACGATCTCGACATACCAGCGCACGAGCGCGGCCAGCAACAGATTGCCCGAGAGGCCGCCAACACCGAGAGCAACGCCGAGGATGGTGGCGAGCAGACAGCCAAGCACTGCCACCGTCAGCGTGTTCAGAAGACCGGCCAGGATCGCGCGCGCATAGGGATCGCCCGCCCTGAAAGCGATCGGCGCCTCGCCGATCTCGAAATTCGCCGGCCTGCCGAGGAAGTCGAACCCCGGCGTGATGCCGATGCGCGCCATGGTCGCGGCCGTGTTGTGGCCGAGCAGCCAGAACAGGGCGATGACAGCCGCGATCACCGCGATCTGGGTCAGCGGCCAGTCGCCCCACCACCGGGACACCTTGCGTAAAATGCCGGGTCCGTCTGGACCCGGCACGGTTTCGTCCGTCAATGACATTGGCTGAAGCGTCTTATCGGAACGGCGGTGAGTACAGCAGACCACCGTTGGTCCACAGACTGTTGTAGCCGCGCTCCCAACCGAGCGGTTTCAGGTTCCGGTCATAGATTTCGCCGTAGTTGCCGACGGTCTTGACGATATTATAGGCCCATTTCGGATCGAGGCCGATCGCCTGGGCGAGCGACGGGTCGACGCCGAGAAAGCGCTGGATGGCCGGATCCGGCGATTTCAGGAACTCGTCGACATTCTTGCTGGTGATGCCCCATTCCTCGGCCTGGATGGTTGCGTTGACCGTCCAGTTGACGATTTCGAGCCAACGGTCGTCGCCACCGGCGATCGCCGGTGCGAGCGGCTCCTTCGACAGCCGCTCGGGCAGGATGATGTAGTCATCCGGCTTCTTCAACTGGGTGCGCTTGCCAACGAGATCGGATGAGTCCTGCGTGATGGCGTCGACGCGCCCTGTCTCCAGCGCGTTGATGAATTCGCCGGTGTCCTCGATCGTCACCGGAGTGAACTTCTTGCCGGTCTTGCGGAAGAAATCGGCGATGTTCAACTCGCCGGTCGTACCGCTCTGAACCCCGATCGTGGCACCGTCCAGGTCGGCTGCCTTGGTGACGCCGAGGTCCTTGCGCACAAGGATGCCCTGGCCATCGTAGAAAATCGTCGGACCGAAATGGAAGCCGAGCTGGAAGGCACGCGTGATCGTTACCGTCACGCCCGACAGCAGAATGTCGAACTCACCAGCCTGGAGCGCCGGCAGGCGCTGCTGCGGCGAAGAGTTGGTGAACTCCACCTTCTCCGGATCGCCAAAGACAGTAATCGCCAGGGCGCGACCATAGTCGGCGAAGAAGCCCTGCCACCGACCATTGCTGTCCGGTGAGAAGAAGCCGGGTGTCGTGCCGACGCCAACCTTGATCGAGCCACGTTCCTTGATCTTGTCGAGCGTCGGGCCGGCATAGGTCGCGGTCGAGAACAGTCCCGCCGCCACCACCAGCGTCGTCGCCAGTGCCGTCCTCCAGCCGGCGCCAGGCCGCATTGCAATCGTCATGTCAGTCAACTCCTGAGGTTCATTGTTGCCAGCCGATCGCGGATCGTCCCCCGCTCTGTTCGACTGCCCCGAAGTTAACTCTATAATTTTTGTAGACTAAGGAACGGCAATCCAATTTTTTGCCTGTCCGGAAAGCAGATTGCTTCGAAAATGCACATTGGCGGCGAATGCGAACCTGCTTTGTCCCGGATCGATGACCTCCGCGAAAGACGCGTTCCAGCGTGCCGGGAAAAAAATGGCCGGGCTCGAATACGGCCCGGCCAAAAGAAGGTCAAAACCTTCAGAGGGGAACACCGTCCAGCGGAATGGGAGGAAACCGCCGAACGATTTTACCTTTTTGAGCTTATTTCGAAGCCTTGGCCACGAATGGCATTCCAAAAAATATATGAAACGGCAAAAATTCGTGCGCCGATGACCTCACGAACCAGCCGTTCCGGTCTCGAGAAGATCGGCATAGTGGCGGCGTGCCACGTCGGGATGGGAACGCAGCCGGCTTTTGAGCACATTGGTGCCGACATCGCGGAACAAGGGGTTGTCGGGATCGCTTGCCGGTCCGCGCGCCTGTGCCGCCAGTTCCTCGGAAAGGCCGAGAAGCGGGATGGTCGCATCGAGCCGCGCGCTGAAGAAGAAGGGAACGGAAATCCGCTCGACGCCGGCAGGCGGCGTGACGACGCGGTGCACGGTGGCCCGCAGATATCCATTCGATGCCAGTTCGAGCAGTTCGCCGATGTTGACGACCAGCGTTCCAGGCAGCGGATCCACATTCACCCAGCTTCCGTCATATTCGACCTGCAGCCCCTTGTTGTCGTCCTGCAGCAGCAGGGTCAGGAAACCGCCATCCTTGTGCGCGCCGACGCCCTGGTCGCCTTCGGTCGCGTCACGGCCGGGATAACGAACGATCTTCATGCGATGGTTGGGCGAGTCCCGGTAGATCGCGTCGAAGGCGTCCTCGGGCTGATCAAGCGACAGCGCGAAGGCTTTCAGCAGCCGAATCGCCACCGCGGTCGCCTTGGCCTGCCATGCCAGCAGCGCCGGCTTGAGCTCCGGCAGTGCGGACGGCCACTGGTTCGGCCCCTGCAGCCGTGTCCACGGAGCAATTCCAGGTCCCTGCGCTATGGGCTGGCGCTCGACGCCGATGTCGAGTTGCTCACGCCAGTCGGCCGCGCCCTTGGTCAGTTCGCCACCGGCGCGGGTGTAGCCGCGGAACTGCTGGGATTTGACCATTTCGATCGCCAGCTTGTCGGCCTCCGGCAGCGCGAAGAACCGCCGCGAGGCATCGAGCACGTCGTCGATCTCCGAGGCCGAAATTCCGTGGCCGCTGAGATAAAAGAAGCCGACGTCCCGAGCCGCCGTGCGCAGGTCGAGGAGAAAGGTACGATACTCGGACGCACCTTGTTCGAGACGGCTCAGATCGAGCACCGGCACAATTCTGGGCATGGTCAGGTTCCTTCTTTTCTCTGCCTTGGATTTTGCATGAAGCTCCCCCACAGAAGCGCGAAACTGGAAATGATCGCTCCGGTCCACAACAGTTCGGGCGAATAGCGCCGGATGCCGAGGAAATGCCAAGTCTTGCACAGCGACATGGCAAGCGAGCAGCGGTCAGACGTCTGCAGCAGGCATGGCAGCGTGCGCTCGATCGGAAAGCCGGTGTTCGACATGACCTGCGCATAGACGATCGCCCACCAGACGAGGGCAATGAGCGTCAGGACAATTCCCGCCGCTTCCAGCCAGCGCGGCGAAAACAGTTTTCTGACGGATGCCGGCGTATTTTCGGTCATGCCGAGAACCCGAGAATCTCCAGGATGTGCTGGCGTTGGGCTACGATGCGCGGATCGTCGCGCCGCCGCGGGTAGGGCAGGTCGACCGCAACCTCGGCCTTGATGCGCGCCGGGCGCTCGGTCAGCACGATGACGCGCCCGGACAACAGCAGCGCCTCTTCAACATCGTGGGTGACCAGAATGACCGTGTATCCGGCCTGCCGCCAGAGCGCCAAAAGCTCTTCCTGCATGGTCAGCCGGGTGAGTGAGTCCAGCCGGCCCAGCGGCTCATCGAGCAACAGCAGGCGCGGGTCGTTGACCAGGGCACGCGCCAGCGCGGCGCGCTGCGCCATGCCGCCGGACAGCTGGTGCGGAAAGGCGGAGCCGAATGCCTCGAGCTTGACCAGGCGAAGCGCATCATCGATCCGCTTCTGACTGCCAGGCAGGACGCCGCGCGCTTCTGGTCCGACGGCGACGTTGTCGCGAACGGTCCGCCACGGAAACAGCGTCGGGTCCTGAAACACCAGGACGCGCGACGGATCCGGTCCGACGACGATTGCCTGATCTGCCAGCACCTCACCGCTGCTCGGCCGTTCCAGCCCTGCCGCAAGCCGCAGCAAGGTCGACTTGCCGCAGCCGGACGGGCCGAGCAGCGCCACGAACTCACCCGGCGCCACCGTCAGATCGATCTGGCGCAGCACCGGCAAGGGCTGCCCATCCAGATCGTATCGGTGCGAGACGCCCTGGAAGTCGACGGAAAGACCGGCAGCGTCATCGACCGCGACGCGAGTGGTGCCAAAGGCTACCATTGTACGACACCCTTCTGCCAACCGAGCAGCCGGTCGCGCGCGACAAACAGCAGCTTGACCAGACCCGAGCAGAGCAATGCCATGACGATCAGCATCGCGTAGACGTTGGCGTAGGCCGAATAGGCCGTCTGGAACTGCAGATACCAGCCCAGACCGTATTTCGCGCCGAGCATTTCGGCGACCACCAGCACGGCAAAGGAATAATACAGCCCCATGAACAGGCCGACGAAGACATGCGGCAGAGCGGCCGGTATCGCCACGCGAAGAACCAGATAGCGGCTGCTGGCGCCAAGCGTACGCGCCACGTCGTAGAAGGAGCGGTTGACCGAATTGACGCCCGACGCGGTCAGGATCGCGACTGGTATGCCGGATGCAAGCGCGACCAGGAACAGGCTCGCCTGGAACGTCGTCGGGAACAGGAAGAAGGTTGCCGGGATCCAGGCGCTCGCCGGCACGGGGCCGATCAGCTTCAGCACCGGCATGCCCCAATAGGCGAAGTTTTTGGACCAGCCTAGCGCCACGCCGCCGATGAAGCCGACAATGATGCCGCTGAAGAAGCCGATGGTCCACAGCCGCGCGGTGTAGGCGATGCAGATAAGGATGCGTTGCCAGTCGACGATATAGACATGCAGGAGGCCGTGCGGCGGCGTGAAGAATGGTTTCGGCATCCAGCCGAGCTTGGCGGTGATCAACTCCCAGAGCGCGAACCAAAGGCCCAGCACAATCAGCCATGGACCGTAGTGCATCAGCCCGCGGCCAAATCCGCCAAGCTTTTCGACGCTGAACGCAAGACCGGCAAGGATTATCGCTCCGGCGACCAGCAGGGCGACGAAGACATCGCGGCTGCCCCACGGAACGACATCGGGGAAGGCAACCGTGACAATGGCAGCGAGCAGCCAGGCCGAAGCGGCATAGAGCCCGTGCTTCCACACCGGCCCGGCAAAAGCGGAAGAAACACTCTTTTCGCCTGCGTCCTTGTCGACCGCTGCGCTCATCACCGCAACCGTCAGGCCAGAATGTCGACCGTCACCCGCTGCGCGAGTTCCGCCGGGTCGGTGGTGGGATCGAGCACCTTGATCAGCGACAGATCGGCGGCCGCATGCTTCACCTGATCCTGCAGGTCCTTGCCAACCGGATGGTTGTGCAACACCCATGACGCAATCTCGTCGCGGATATCTTCAAAGGGGAAGCCCGGGTTGAGATTGTCGACGAACCACTTTGCCACCTCGTCTGGATGCGCCGCCGCATATTCGTGGATCTCGATGTCGGCTTCGGCCAGCCGCCGGATGGCATCCTTGTTGGCGTCCAGGAAAGCCGAATTGACGCCAAGCACACAGCAGACCGCGCCCTCGAAAGATCCGGTTTGCGTGTTGGCAACCTCCACCAGGTCGAACTTCTTCTTGTGGGAATAGGCCCACGGATCGAGATGCGCCAGCGCATCGGCCTGGCCCTTGCCGACCGTTTCGCCGACCAGATCGAACGGCACGTTGAGCCAGTTCACATCATTTTCGGGATCGAGGCCTGCCTTGGCCAGCGCAACCTGGAAGGAATGCTTTGGCGGGCTGGCGACGTCGTAGGAGACGATGGTCTTGCCCTTCAGTCCTTCGAGCGTGGTGACGCCGGAGGCCTTGGACGCCAGCAGCCTTGTACAGCCGCCATGTGAGCCGACGAACAGCTTGACGTCCAGTCCCTGCTCCAGCGGCTTGACCCAGTCATAGAGCAAGCCGGCGCCGGCATCCGTCTTGTTGGTGGCGATGGACTGGATCAGCGTCTGGCCGCTGGCACCTTGATAGTAGAGTTCGATGTCGAGATCATGCTTGGCATAGATGCCCTTCGAAAGGGCGAAGGCGATCGGCGAATGGCAGGCCGCGAACTCGGTCCATGATAACCGCACCTTGGTCGCATTGCCGGCTATGGCGTAGCTGGTCGGCCTGGCGAGCAGGGCCACAGCCGCGGCGCCAACACCGAGCGTACCGGCGGCGCGCAACACGCCGCGCCGCGAGATCTTCGATGTTGCCGCGATTTTCCTGCTGGAAGTCATTGTCCCCTCCTGTGATCGGATCGATGTGGAGCCGGCGATTTGTTCGCCCGCAGAAATGCCTCAGGCGGCCTTCAATTCGCGATCGCCGACGGCCTGGTCGAGCGCCTGTTCAAGATCGCGAATGATGTCGTCGGGATGCTCGATGCCGACAGAAAGCCTGACATAACCGGGCGTCACGCCGGTCGCGAGCTGCTCTTCCGGCGAAAGCTGCGAGTGGGTCGTGGTCGATGGATGGATAGCCAACGAGCGCGCATCGCCGATGTTGGCGACGTGATAGAGCAGCTTCAACCCGTTGATGAAGGAACGCCCCGCCTCGCGGCCATCCTTGAGTTCGAACCCGACCAGTGCGCCGTAGCTGCCCTGACGGAAATAAGCATCGGCGCGACGCTTGCTCTCGCCCGTCTGGTAGCGCGGGAAGATGACGTTGCTTACCTTGGGATGACCGCGCAAGAACTCCGCCACCTTGATGGCGTTCTCATTGTGCTGGCGGATGCGCAACGGCAGCGTCTCCAGGCCCTGCAGCAGCTGGAAGGCATTGAACGGGCTGATCGCGGCACCGACGTCGCGCAGCAGCACGGTGCGGATGCGCAGCACATAGGCCACCGGTCCCAGCGGTTTGGCCGCCTCGACCCAGACCTTGCCGTGATAGCTTGGATCGGGCTGGTTCAACGTCGGGAAACGTTCGGCATGGTCTTCCCAAGGGAAGTTGCCGCCGTCGATGACGATGCCGCCGATCGAGGTGCCGTGGCCGCCAATGTATTTCGTCGCCGAATAGACCACGACCGCCGCGCCATGATCGAACGGCCGGATGATCAGCGGTGCCGCGGTATTGTCGACGATCAGCGGCACACCGAGCGACCGGCCGATGTCGGCGACTTCCTTGATCGGGAAGACCTGGAGCTTCGGATTGGGCAGCGATTCCGCATAGTAGGCGCGTGTCCGCGCATCGGTGGCACGGCGGAAATTCTCAGGGTCGGACGGATCGACGAACCGTACTTCCACGCCCAGATGCTTCAGGGTCGCGGCAAAGAGGGCCCAGGTGCCACCATAGAGATCTGTGGCGGAGACGATGTTGTCGCCGGCGCCGGCAAGGTTCAGCACCGAATAGGCCGAGGCCGCCTGGCCGGAGGACACAAGAAGGGCAGCAGCACCCCCTTCCAGCGCCGCGATGCGGGTCTCCAGCGCATCCTGCGTCGGGTTCGAGACGCGCGTGTAGATATGGCCGATCTCATCGAGGGCGAATAGCCGGTCGGCATGGCCGGTGTCCTGGAACTGGTAGGACGTGGTCTGGTAAATAGGTACGGCGACGGCGCCGTTGGCGGGATCGGCGCGCCAGGAGCCGCCGTGAAGGGCAAGGGTCTCGGGAGAAAGATTTTCCAGGGTCATTTATCGTTCCTTCCTGATGGTTGCGGCGGTCAAGCGACCGGGACAGCTTCGGCGCGTGCCTGGGCGGCCAGCAGATCGGCGTGATGGCGCCGCGCGACGTCGGGATGCGAGCGCAACCGGCTCTTCAGCGCGTTTTGCCCGGAATTGCGGTAGAGCGGATTCTGCGGATCGCGGGTGACCCCGTTCGCCTGCGCCTTCAGGTGCGGCGCCAGATCCAGGAGCGGAATCTCGGCATCGAACGGAGCGCCGAGGAAGAAGGCGACCGACAGCCGGTCGGTGCCGGCTGGTGGCGTTACGACCCGGTGCACGGTGGCTTTCAGGTAGCCGTCGGTCGCCATTTCCAGCAGTTCGCCGATGTTGACGACAAAGGTGCCGGCGCGCGGCTCGGCGTCGATCCAGCCGCCATCGGCGCCTTCGACTTGCAGCCCCTTCTGCCTTTCCTGCAGTAGCAGCGTCAGGAAGCCGCTGTCCTTGTGGGCGCCGACGCCTTGCTCGCTTTCGGTCGCGTCACGGCCGGGATAGCGGATGATCTTGATGAGGTGGTTAGGCGTGCCGGCATAGATGGCTTCGAAAGCACCCTCATCCTGCTCCAGGACAATGGCAAAGGCTTTCAGCAGGCGCGTCGAAAGATCGGTAAGGCGATCCTGCCACTCCAGCAGTAGCGGCTTCAGCTCTGGCAAGGCGGTTGGCCATTGGTTCGGTCCCTGTAGGCGCGTCCACGCCGGCAGTTGCGCGGCGCGCGGAAGTGCCGGCGCTTCCGAGCCGATATCGACCTGCTCGCGCCAGTCCCTCTGGCCTTTCGTCAGCTCCTGTCCAACCCGGTTGTAGCCGCGGAAATGCGGCGAGTTGACCATCTCTATCTGGAGCTTGTCCTTGTCAGGCAAGGCAAAGAAACGTTGTGACGCGCCAAGCACATCGTCGATCAGGGACTGCGCGATGCCATGTCCGGTCAGGTAAAAGAAGCCAACATCGCGTGCAGCGCGCCGCAGCCCCTCGATGAATTCTTTGCGAGATGCCGGATCGGCTTCATAGCGAGAAAAATCCAGCACCGGAATCGTTCCCTTGTTGGCAGAACTGCTCATTTCGACCTCTCGTTTGGTGATCGAAGCGTCGCACCGCAGGCGATGGAAACAAAGAAAACGTCATCCCTTTCGGTGGCAGGTGGGGGAATTCCAGTATCGCTCGGGCAAGACGGACAGCGCGTTTTTGTTAATTCTACAAAGTTAGTAGATTTTGGCCTGCGACCGGTATCACGCCTCTATTCCGCGGCCGCCCGGTCGATCCGGCTGCGGCTGCGCTCCCAGGACAGGCCCGGGACCGCCGCCAGCAGCGCACGCGCATAGTCGGATCCGGGGCGCGTCAAAACCTGCTCGGCGGATCCGTCCTCGACGATCTTGCCGCTCTGCATGACGACGATGCGGTCGGCGATCGCCGAGGCGACACGAAGATCGTGCGTGATGAACAGCATCGACAAGCCAAGATCGCGTTTGATTTCCGCCAGAAGGTCGAGAATCTGCGCCTGTATCGAGACATCCAGGGCCGAGACCGGTTCGTCGGCGACGAGCAGGTCGGGCTCAAGCATGAGTGCTCGCGCCAGGCCGATACGCTGCCGTTGGCCGCCTGAAAAAGCATGCGGGAAACGATCGGCCGCACTGGGGTCAAGTCCGACGCGGACAAGGAGGCGGGACATGCTCTCCTCCGCCCTCTCGCGTGAAAGGCCGTTGACTATGGCGGCTTCGGTAAGGATGCGGCGGACGCGATGGCGCGGATTGAGGGAGGCGAACGGATCCTGAAACACCATCTGAATACGCGGACGTAAAGTGCGCTCCCGTGTCGTGCCGGCGAGATCGCGACCGTCGAAGCTCAGGCTGCCTTCATCCCAGTCGGCCAGCCCGACTACGCATTGGCCGAGCGTCGTCTTGCCCGAACCGGATTCACCGACGAGAGCGACCGTCTCGCCGCGCCCGATCGTCAGATCGACACCATCAAGCGCCCTGGTGGCGGATGCCTGTCGCCGCCAGGGCGCACGGCGATCACGATAGGTCTTGCTCAGCCCGCGGACCACGAGAAACGGCTCCCCTGCGTCCTGTCTGTCCGTTTCATTGGCGTGCAGAACCGGAACGGCTTCGATCAGGCGGCGTGTGTAGGGCTGCGACGGCGCTTCGAGGACGTCGTCTGCTTTGCCGCTCTCAATCACCCGGCCCTCCTTCATCACCACGACGCGATCGGCGATATCGGCGACCACGCCGAAATCATGGGTGATGAACAGGATCGCGAGGCCGAGCCTTTCGCGGATTTCAAGGATCAGCCGCAGGATCTCCGCTTGCGTCGTGACGTCGAGCGCGGTGGTGGGTTCATCGGCGATCAGCAGGTCCGGATCGTTGGCGATCGCCATGGCGATCATCACCCGTTGCCGCTGTCCGCCCGAGAGCTGGTGCGGGTAGCGGTGAATGATCGTCTCGGGATCCGGAAGCCTGGTTGCCCGCGCCAGTTCCAGCACGCGAGCGGTGCGCGCCTTGCGGTCGCCACCACCGTGCGCGGCGAGCGTTTCCTCGATCTGACGGCCGATGGTCAGCACCGGATTGAGTGCGCTCATCGGCTCCTGGAAGATGAAGCCTATGCGCTTGCCGCGCAGCAGGCGGAACGAAGCCTCGCTGATCCCGGCAATGTCGCGGCCATCGAAACGGATCGCACCGGCGGCGATCCGGAGCTGCTTTGACGGCAACAGGCCGGCAATGGCCGCGGCCAATACCGATTTGCCGGATCCGGATTCGCCGACAAGGCAGAGCACTTCGCCACGCTCGATGCGCAACGACACGTCTTCGACGGCCAATGCCCGATCGGCGTGCTCCGGCAAAGCGATGGAGAGACCGTCGATCTCGACCAGAGCCGTCATGCGCGCCCACCGCGATTGCTGTTGCGGGGGTTGAGCCAATGGTTCAGGCCGTCGCCGACGAGGTTCAGGGAAAGAACGGTGAGGAAGATCGCCAGGCCCGGAATGGTCGACAGCCACCAGTTGACGCGAAAGGCGGTCCTGCCGGTGCCGAGCAGATAGCCCCAGGAGACGAAGTCACGATTACCCAGACCAAGGAAGCTGATGCCGGACTCGATCAGGATGACGGTTGCCGTCATCAACGAAGCGGCAACGATCACCGGCGACAATACGTTGGGAAGGATGTGCCCGCAGATGATCCGGGCAGTCGACAGCCCACCAACCCTTGCCGCGCGCACGAAGTCCTGGTTCACCAGGCTCAGCACCTCGGCCCGAACCAGCCGGGCGATCTGCGGCCAGCTGACGATTGCGATGGCCAGGATGATCGAGGTCAGAGAAGGTGCGATGATCGCAACGATGACGACCGTCAGCAGGAAGCTCGGGATGGTCTGGAAGAACTCGGTGAACCGCATGGCGACGTCGTCGACCCAGCCGCCGAAATAGCCGGCGACAGCACCTATCGCCGTGCCGAAGGCGACGGCGAGCAGCGTCACCGCCAGAGCGATCAGCAGCGTGACCTGTGCCCCGTGGGCGATGCCGGCCGCAAGATCACGGCCGAGCATGTCGGTGCCGAACAGATGACCCGGGCTGAAAGGCGGCAGGTTCGGGCGGGCGACCATGCGCCAGGGATCGCCCGGAAAGAGAACGCCGGCGAAGATCGCCATCAACAGGATCGCGATCAGGATCAGCGCGCCGGCGACGGCGCCCGGATGCCTGAGGAACGGGGTTCGCGGCAAGGCCATCGCCTCAAGCTCCCATTTCGATGCGCGGATCGGCGGCAACGTAGAGAAAATCCGCGACCAGGTTGATGACGACGACGATTGCCGAGGTGATGAAGAAGATCGCCAGCAAGAGGTTGTAGTCCCGCTGCATGAGGGCATCGAAGGCGAGACGCCCGACGCCCGGCCAGGCGAACACCGTCTCGATCAGGATCGACCCGCCGATCAGTTGCCCGGCCTGCAAGGAGGCGAAGGTGATGATCGGCAGCAGCGCGTTCCTCAGCACATGCTGGCGCCAGATCAGGCCCGGCCTCAGGCCCTTGGCCCTGGCGGTACGGACAAAATCGCGATCGAGCACGTCGAGCACCGAGGCGCGCGTCACACGCATGTAGATGGCCATGTAGAACAGGCCGAGCGTCAGGGCCGGAAGAATGAGGTGGACGGCGACGTCCCCGACAAGCAAGAGATCCGAACCGCCCTCGCCCACCGTCTGCATGCCGTAGGACGGCAGCCAGTTCAGCCAGACCGAAAACAGCAGGATCGCCATCAGGCCAGTCCAGAACAGCGGCATGGCAAAGAACATCACCGAAATGCCGGTCAGCATGGTGTCGAGCAGGCTGCCGGCATGCCGGGCGGTGATCGAGCCGAGCGCAATGCCGGCCGCAAGCGCAAAGCCAAACGCCGTCAATGTCAGAAGCAGCGTTGCCGGCAGCCGCTCCGCGATGATGTCGATAACAGGACGCTGGTCGCGGTAGGATTGGCCGAAGTCGAGACGCGCAAGCGACTTGGTGTAGATCCATAGCTGCTCGGGCACGGAGCGATCGAGCCCGAGGTCATGGCGCAGTTCCGCGACAAAGGCTGGGTCGGCCGCGCCCTGATCTCCGGCCAGGACGGATGCCGCATCTCCCGGCGCGAGGCGCAGCAGCACGAAGTTGAGGACGATAACCCCAAACAGGATGAGAACCGCGCGGGCGGCCCGTCCCGTCAGGAAGCCAAGACGATCCATCCTACCCAGCCCCGCCAGCTATTTCGCCAGCCAGACATCGGCGAAGTTTTCATCTGTGCCGAGACCGGTCGCGATCAGATTGCGGACCTTGGTTCGGTAGAGCGTCGGAAAGACGATGTCGTGCGTCCAGATGAGCGGCACGTCGGCGGAGATGATCTTCTGGGCTTGCGAGTAGAGCGCCTTGCGCTTGTCGAAGTCGTTCTCGTGCGCGGCGTCAGCCAAAAGCTTGTCAACGGCCGGGTTGGAATAGCCATGCACATTGCCGCCGGTCGTGCCCGCATTGTCGCCTTCGAGCGTGGTGTAGGCGTAGCTGATGCCGATCGCCGGGTCGGGCGTGGTGTAGACGAAGTTCTCGGCAAGATCATAGTCGAAGGTGGTCAGCCGCTTGAACCAGCCCGGCACGTCGGTCGCCACGATGTTGACCTTGATGCCGACGGGCGACAGCGCCTCCCGGATATATTCCGCTTCCCGCTGCCACAGCTCGCCATAAGGCAGGGGAACGAACTGCAGTTCGAAGCGCACACCGTTGGCGTCGGGCTTCAGCCCGGCCTCGTCGAGGATGGCATTGGCCTTGGCCGGATCGAATTCGTATTTCGTCTCGACCGATGTGTCCTTGAACCGAGACAGACGCGACAGCGGGCCGTTGGTCTCGTGGCCGAAACCGCCAAAGATCGTGTCGATGATGAACTGGCGGTCGATCGCATGCGCGATCGCCTGGCGCACCCGCGCATCGTCGAGCGGCTTGTGACGGTTGTTGAGGTGGATGTAGCCGACTGGTTGCAGAAATTCCCAGCCTGCCTCGGTCAGTTGCACGCCATCGAGCCCGGCCAACCGCGTTATGTCGAAGTTCTCGACGTCGCCTGCGCGCAGCACATCCACCTGACCGGTTTCGAAAGCGATGGCGCGGCTGTTGGCGTCAGGAATGACGTGGAAGAAGATGTCATTCAGATGGGGCTTGCCGGCATCCCAATAGTCGGGGTTGCGGACAAGGTGGATGAAGGATCCCTTCTTCCACTCGGCGAATTTGAACGGCCCGGTGCCGATGAACTTGCTGTTTGCCTCGGCGGTGCGGAAGTCGCTCACCCCTTCATAGAGATGGGCCGGCAGCACGGCGGTGTTGTGGACGTAGATGAAGGCCGGGTACGGCGCCTTGAGCGTGAACACCACGGTATGGTCGTCCGGCGTCGCGATGTCCTTCACCTCCGCCAGGTTGAGGCGCGAGCGGGCCTGAAGTGCCGGCAGAAACTTCTGGAAGCTGAACACCACGTCCTTGGCCGTGAATGGCTGGCCGTCATGCCATTTGACATCGCGGCGCAGGTTGAAGGTGTAGACGAGGCCGTCGTCCGAAATCGACCAGCTTTGCGCCAGGCGCGGCAGCGGCTTCAGATCGGCCGAATAGGTCAACAGGCTCTCGTAGATCTTGTTGCCGACATAGGTCGTCGGGCCGAGACGGTTGACGCCGACATTGACCGTCGGCGGCTCCGGCTGGACGATCAGGTTGAGCGTCCCGTCTGCCTCCTGTGCCGCAAGTCCGGTCAACGCCGGAAGCGTGGCTGCCAGAGATACCATGATGGTTCGCAACAGGCGGGAGATCATCGTGAATTCACCTTGTCGAGTGATTGATCGCGGAGCCTGAGATGTCGCTCCGCGGGAGAGTGTGGCTCCGCCGAATGACGCGGCCGATCTGCTTGCGAATTGCGGCGTGAGTTTGTGCGGTAAGATTATAGACAAAGAGGATTATGATAAGGGAACGTGCTTCATCGATGTCAGCCCGAGCGGATATTTTTCCCAATATCGGCGCTGAAATGAGAGCGAATTGCCTGATGGCGGCCGGTCATGACTGGCTCGCCGGATCGCGCCATCTGGTTATGATATCGACGGCGAAGGTGCAGAACACGAACGATACCGCCGCGAAGATCGTCGTCCCGATGACGACTGGAAAGTCACCTTCAAGCGCCGAGTTGATCGCCAGCCGGCCGACGCCGTCCAGCCCGAAGATCGTCTCGGTGACGATCGCCCCGCCCATGATGACGGCAAGCTCCAGGCCACCCAGCGTGATCACCGGATTGAGCGCTGCTCGCAACGCGTGATCGTAGTAGACCCGCCATTCCGGAACACCCTTGGCGCGCGCGGTCCTTATGTAGTCCTCGCCCAGAACCTCTAGCATGCTTGCGCGCACCAGCTGCTGGAAGATGCCGATCTCGGCAAGCGCCAGCGTCAGCCACGGCAGTGCCAGATGGCGAGCCCATTCGAACGGATTTTCCGTCAGCGGCACATAGCCGCTGCTCGGAAACCAGAAGATCCCATAGTTGGAGAACTGGAAGAACAGGAAGTAGGAAATCAGGATGCCGGAGAGAAACGTCGGCACCGACAGGCTCGCATAGGCAAAGCCCGATATCAGCCTGTCCAGCCAGGAGCCCTGCCGGCGCGCGGCAATCACGCCAAGCAAGATCGAGAGCGTCATCCAGATGACGACCGCACCAAGGGCCAGCGAAAGCGTCACCGGCACCTTGGACAGGATGAGATCGGTCACCGGGGTCTGCTTGCGGAAGGAGTAGCCCAGCGCCGGCGGCCAGTGCGCGATCCCCATCGGCGCGCCCTGGATATCGGGGCCGCGGTAGAGGTAGTACCACAGCTGCAGATACCACGGCTCGTTGAGTCGCAGCGCGTGCGCTATGGCATCGATCGCCTGCTGGCTGGCGTTGCGCGGCGCCAGCATCGCGGCCGGATTGCGATAGGCAATGCGGGTGATGAAGAACGCGATCACCAGCACGATGAGCAGCGTCGAGAGCGCCCGGAAGATCAGCCCGCCTGTGTGCCGGATCATGGCGTCACCCGCTGCGACGATGGGGATCGAGGACATTGCGCAGGCCGGCGCTCAGCGTGTTGAAGCCGGCCACGGTCAGAAACAGCGCGATGCCAGGTCCAAGCAGGAACCAGGGCTGCAACTGGTAGAGGGATGAACGCTGCGCCTCGGCGATCATGTTGCCCCAACTTGGCTGCGGTGCCTGCACGCCGACGCCGAGGAAGGAAAGCGTCGCTTCGGCGATGATGTTGGTCGGCAGTTGTACGGCCCAGTAGACCAGGATCACCGGCGCGATGTTGGGCAGGATTTCATGCACGATGATCCTGGTCTTCGAGGCGCCGATCGTCTGCGCGGCTTCAACCAATGGACTGCGGCGCAGGACAAGCACCAGGCCACGCGTCAGCCGGGCGAAATACGTCCACGAGAACAGGGTTATGATCAGGACGACCACCAGCGAAGGCGACACGAGCGGCTTGCCGTCGGCACCCCGGTTCAGCGACAGGAGGCTGAGCGCGGTGACGATGAACGGGAAGGACAAAGCGACGTCCACCGCCTGCGAAATGATGCGGTCGACACGGCCGGCGAGAAATCCGCTGACGAGGCCGATGGCGGTGCCGATGACCATGGCAAGCGTAGTTGCGGGAATAGCGATGGCCAGCGATACGCGTGCGCCATAGAGCGTCCTGACCAGCACGTCGCGGCCATTGCCGTCGGCGCCGAGCGGAAATTCAAGCGTCGGGCCTGTCGGCAGCCCCATCTCGGTCAACGCCGTATCGCGGAACTGCTCGGTCACCCCGTGACCCAGCAGCCATGCGACCGCGGGCGCCAGCAGCGCACCGGCGGTGACGAAGCCTATGATCAGCGCGCCGATGCGAAAGGACCGTTCGCGCAGCAGTGCTCGCAGAAGCAGCGACCTGTAGGATTTCACGACCTCGCCATGCCCCAGCAGGACATGGTCCTGGACGGACGCCAGGGCATGGATTTCAGGCATGCGCGGCGATCCGCTCGGGAACCGGGTTGCGCTGCAGAGCCTTGCCGGGGATCGCGTCTATCAGCCTGACTGTGTAGGGATGCCGGGGAGCGCCGAAGACGCGGCCTGTCTCGCCGGCTTCCACGATGACGCCCTTCTCCAGCACGATGACGCGGTCGCACAGTTCCGACACGACACCGAGATCATGCGAGATGAAGAGCAGCGACAGGCCTCGCTGCCGGCGAATGGTCTGCAGCAGCTTGATGATCTTTGCCTGCGTCGTGATGTCGAGTGCCGATACCGGCTCGTCGGCGACGATCAACGAGGGTTCGAGCGCAATGGCGCGTGCGATGGCGACGCGCTGCCGCTGGCCGCCTGAAAGCTGGGCCGGGAAACGATCCAGCACGTCGTCGGGTAGCTCGACGTCGCGCACCAGATCCCGCACGCGCTGGCGTATCGCCGCGGCGTCCAGTCTGGTTCCGATGATGAAGGGTTCCGCCAAAATGGACCGGATGCGCCGCCGCGGGTTGAGGCTTGCATAGGGGTCTTGAAAGATGACCTGTATGTCCGACCGCAATTGCCGGTCGATGGCGATGCCGCCGGCACCCGGACGCGAATAGATACGCTCACGCAGGGAGATGCTGCCCTCGTCCGGCCGGTCGAGCCCGGCGATCAGCCGGCCGATCGTCGACTTGCCGGAACCGGATTCGCCGACGAGGCCGACGATCTCGTTCTCGCGGACGGTGAACGAGATGTTCTGGAGCACCGGCCTGATCAGACCGCCTGCGGCGGAGCGGCCCGCGAAGGAGCGCGCGATTGCCGAGACGGAGAGCAAATCGGGCCTCGACGGCAGCGCCGGGAGTAGCGATGATCGCGCCCCGCGTGCAACAAGGCCACCAAGCCGCGCCGCGCCGAGCAACTCCCTTGTGTAGGCCTGGCGCGGCGCCCTGTAAATCAGTTCGGCCGGCGCCTGCTCCACGACATGCCCCGCGCGCATCACCAGGACATCGTCGGCAATGTCCGAAACGACGGCCAGATCGTGGCTGACGAAGATCATTGCCGTGCCGTAGTCCTGCTGAATTCGTTTCAGCAGACCGAGGATCGACGCCTGCACGGTCACGTCGAGCGCCGTCGTCGGCTCATCGGCGATGATGAGGCCGGGATTGAGCGCGATCGCCGCTGCGATCATCACGCGCTGGCGCATGCCGCCGGAGAACTGCCTGGGGTAGTCGTTCACACGAGCCGAGGGATCGGGGATGCCGACATCGGCCAGCAGATCGAGAACGCGCTCCCGCAATTCGCCGCGTCCCACCTTGCGGTGGGCGGTGACCGCTTCGGCGATCTGCTGGCCAATCGTCTTCAGCGGATGAAGATTGCTGAGCGGGTCCTGGAAGATGAAGCCGACATCGGCGCCTCGCCGCCGGCGCAGATCGCCGGCGGCGAGGCCCAATATCTCATCGCCCTTGTGCAGGACGCTGCCGCGAACGGTGGCGGCTGATGGCAGAAGACCGGTGGCGCCGAGCAGCGATACGCTCTTGCCCGATCCCGATTCACCGACGATGGCGAGCGTCCTGCCGGGCTCGACGGCGAACGAAACGCCGTGCACCACGTCCACGGCGCCGAATGCGACGCGCAGATCGGCGACGGAGAAGATGGGCACGCGCGCCTCCTTTTGCCGGTCCGGCTTGCTACTGCTTGAGGGCGATGTTGGTGATGTCGGCGTTGACGGCCAGCGATGACCACACCCAGTTGGCGAGGCGATCGGAGGTGACCACGACCTTGCGCTTCTCGAACAGCGGAATCCAAGGCAGGTCGGCGGAGACGAGCTTGTCGGCCTTGGTCCAGATCGGCCCCGGATCGTCGGACGGATAGGCCTGCGCCGCGAGCTTGTTGAGTTCCGGATTGCTGTAGCAGATGGCGTGGACGTTGCCGGTGCCGCAAGGTGCCGCGTCCGAGTTCAGCCAGCCGCCGAGCAGCATGCGCGTGCTTGGTCCCTGCCAGTCCGGGGAGAATGTTCCGCCCAGGGACACGTCCCAGCGGCTCTTTGGATCCTGGATGAAAGCGTACCACTGCGTCGGCGGGATCGGGATCAGGTTGAGTGTGATGCCAGCCGCTTCCAGATCCTCCTTCAGGGTCACCGCAATCGCTTCGAACTGTGCGTTGCCCCTGTAGATCGCGTCGAACGCGATGCCGTTCGGATATCCCGCTTCGGAGAGCAGTTCCTTGGCCTTGGCGGGATCACCCCTGTAGCTTTCGGTCGGATACGGGTCGAACTTCTCATAGCCGAGGATGGTCGAGGTGATGATCTGGGTGAGCGGCACCGCACCGATCGAACCGGCCTGGGTCTGCGCCAGATGTTCGCGGTTCACCGCATAGGTCAGCGCCTGCCGGACCTTCAGCTTGCGCAGCGCCTCGGCTCCGTCGCTCTTGACCTCCGGCCGCTGGTTGAAGGTGATGAAGTTCGCCGATCCACTGTTCGTCACATGGATGTTGGGGCTCTTCTGCGACAGGAAGCGCTGGATCGTCGGGATGGGCGGGATGTCGAGGTAAAGCGACAGATCGGCCTCGCCGGCGATGATCTTCTGGACGACGCTGTCCTCGCTGTTGGCGGTGAAATCGATGTCGATCTCATCGGCATAGGCCTTGCGCGCCTGGTCAGACTCCGGCTTGAAATTCTTTGCCTTCTTCAGGACCAGCTTCTGGCCCTGCTCATAGGTATCGACATAATAAGGGCCGCTGGACGGCAGGTTCTTGCGCGACTCCAGCGAGTCCGGGAAATATTTGGACGCGATCTCGGGCGCCACCGGCGACACGAAATTCATCGAAAGGATGTTGAGGAAATCGTAGTTCTTGGTGTCCGACTTGATGACCAGCGTGTGCTCGTCGGGAGCCGAGACGCCGGCAATCTCATGCGCGTCGCTGAAAGCCTTCGTCGCCGCGAGATCGCCTGTCGGCACTTTCGCGAATTCCTTGCAATAGTCGACGAAGCCTGAGATCACGAGGTTGAAATAGTTGATGGCGGCGACCTGCTTGTTGGGATCGCAGAAGCGCTTGACGCCGTAGACGAAATCGCTGGCGACGATCTTGCGCTCGAGGCTGCCGGAGAAGAACACGTCGTCCTTCAAATGGAAGGTGTAGACCTTGCCGTCGTCGCTGATGTCCCAGGACTTGGCGAGATCCGGCACCAGCGTGGTGTCCTCCTTGAGGCCGGCGGGCGAGCCGGGATAGGTCACCAGCTGACGCGTCGTCGCGCGCAGGATTTCCCAGGAATCGATGCTGTAGCCGGTGAGCGGATCGAACGCATCGAGATCGGACTGGATCGAAGCAATCCGCAGGACACCGCCAGGCTTCAGATCTTCCGCCTGCGCGGAAGATCCGATCATAGAAAGCGCCATCAGGCCGCCCGCAATTCCTTTAAATAGGTTACGCGCAACTCTTGTTGCCATTACTTCTCTCCAGTTACAAAGAAATTATTCGCTATACCATTGCAGAACGTAGTTACAATTTAGAGATAAAATTGCCTATTTTTCAGAGACACCTTCAAATTGAATTTTATATTAGCGTCGCCTGTCAAAACATTGTTCCGGAATGCGGCAAGGCCGGCGCCGTGAACAGCGTGTCGAGCGTTTCGACCGCAGCCCGGTCGAAGGCACCGAGGCGCCCCGTCTGCGCGAGCTGCCACCACTTCACGCCGCCGAGATAGGCCGCCGAAACCGCGGCCACGTCCGTCACCACGGCGGCGGACAGATTGGTGCGCTCGGCTCCCTCTGGCGAGAGGCGCAACCTGGTCGCGTTGTCGGGCAGGATGGCATCGGAGACTTCCAGCACGACGCTGCCCTGCCCGGCATAGGACCGGGCTGTCAGAGCCTTTTCAATGTCCAGGAGCCGCAGCCATGTTTCGTCACGCACAGCCGATATGCGAACGCTTCGAAAATCCTCGAACAACCACGGCAGCAGATCGTCCGCGGGGCGGCTCCAGAAGACGATGCGATGCGGCAGGTCGACCGCCAGCAGATGTGCGACCAACGCGACATAGGCATCTGGACTGTAGGCCACGATATCGTCGACGACGATGGTGCGTTCCGAGCTGGTGAACCAGCTGTCGAGGCCGACAGGGTGATAGCGCACGAACCCGGTTTCCGAACCCTTCTCGCCGTGAACGGCGACGTAGTTGGGCGTGCCGCTGTGCGCCTGGCGCAATGCCTGGAAATCCCACCAATAGGCCGATCGCGTGATGACGCCCGCGCGCGGAAAGGGCTGGCCCGCGTAGATCCGTGCCTGTCCCTGCCAGGCATCGTCGCTGTCGATCAGCCGAATCTGCGCCCTGGACGCCAGTCCCGCCCGCAGACGCGCGCGCTGGGTGTCGACCTCGAAGCTGACGGAGGTGTTGGCGATCGCATAGCCGAAATTGCCGTAGATGCGCGCATCGGAGGCCCGCAAGGTAGCCGCCGCCTCACCCTGCTCGCGCGCGGCGCGAAGCTGCGCCTTGAACAGCGCCGTGGCGGCGCCACGCCGCGTATGGGTGGGCAGCACGCCGACATGGGTGACCGCGGCCTGCGGCAACCAGGCGCCGCCGGGAACCGCGATCCGTCCCGAATAGGAGTCGGTTGTGCCAACGAGCGTCTCGCCGTCGAAGGCACCCCAGGTGCGATCCGGCTCGAACAGTCTGTCGATCAGCGCGTCGTCGACCGGGCCGAGCGGCGGCAGGCCGACCATGGCCGTGCGGAATGTCCGCGCGGCCTGCGCGAGCTCGGCTTTCCCGCTCAGCAGGCGCACATCCGATATCATGACGCTTTCCGCGTCAGCACGGCTTCCGGCTGTTCTTCCGGCCTATGCGCTTCCGGCTGCGGCGGCTGCGCATAGGTGCGCGGCCTGGGCAGCGTTTCGGCCAGCAGATATGTGCCGACCTCGCGCGCCCGGTAGGAGACCGGATCGTGAACAGTATGGGTGCGCGCGTTGCGCCAATAGATGTCGAGGCCATATTTGTTGGCCGTCGATCGCGCGCCCGTCGCTTCGAAGATGCGCGCCGTGACGTCGAGCACGACGTCGTTGGCGACGATCTTGCCCTGATCGATGATCGTTGCGAGTTCGCCCCATTGCTGCCCGGTGACCGATGGGCCGGCATGCAGTGCCGCCTCGTAGAGCGCGGCGGCCTTGTCGGCGATCGCAATGCCCGCCGCGATGCCGGCGGAGAGCCGGCCGAACAGCACCAGATGGTAGGGATCGTCGATCGCCCGTTCCAGCCCGGACTCCGGCCAGGGCCGGCCGAAGCGGCGGACATGATCGGCGGCGGCGGCAAGAGCGCCCTCGGCGATGCCGAGATAGAAATTGATGAAGATGAGCTGGCTGAACAGGACGCGCAGGCCGTCGCGCAATTCGACATCGCCGTCATAGTCGTCGAGGGCGCTGAGCAGCTCATCCTCGAAGACTTCGACACGGTCGAAAGTGACGCTGCCGCTCGCCGTCAGCCTCTGGCCGAGATTGTCCCAGTCGCCGCCGAAGCTGATGCCCTTGCGCGTCGGCGGGATCTGGTAGTGGGCGCGTTTGCCATTGTCCCACAGGCTGACGGTGATGATTTGCGCTACCGAGGCGCCGGTGGCGAAGGTGCGCTTGCCGTTCAGGAAGCGGCGGCCGCCGACATGCTCGATCTCGTTCCACTGGTCGCGCGGGTTGCTGACGCCGCCCTGGAACCAGCCTTGCGCGCCGACGCCGCGCGCCGTCTTTTCCCACTGCTGGCGCGTGCCGAGAATGTACGTCCAGACACCATTGGAATAGTGATAGGCGACCAGCTGCCCGATCGAGCCGTCGGCCGCTGCAATGATGCGGCTGATCTGAAGCGCCTGGACGAGGTTTGCGCCGGCGCCGCCGAATTCGCGCGGCGCAGCCAGGCCAAGCAGGCCGCTGTCGCGCAGCAGCGCCAGTTCTTCCACCGGATCCTTGTTTGCCCGGTCGCGTTCGAGCGCCGTCGCCGCAAGTTGCCGAGCCACGTCGCGGGCCTTCTCGACCCAGTTATCGAATTCGGCGTCGCTGAGGCCCGGATAGATCTGAATGTCCGACATTGTCTTTTCGTCATGCTCCATTGCCGCGGCCACCAGAGGCCGCACATGTTTCAGGCTGCGAGCAGCCCCTTCGATTTCAGGATCGCCAGCGCGCCTTCGGCGAAATGATAGGCTTCCTCGACATGCGGCTGGCCCGACAGGATGAAGTGGTCGAAGCCGACGGCGTGGTACTCCTCGATGAGGGACGCGACCTGCTCGTGGCTGCCGACGATCGCCGTGCCGGCGCCGCCGCGAACCAGGCCGTAGCCGGCCCACAGATGCGGCGATATTTCGAGATCGCGCACGCGGCGCGCGGTGAGCGCCGCGGTGCCGCTGTCGCTATGCAGGGCGTTCATCCGGCGCTGGCCGGCCGATTCCGTGCGCGCCAGGATTGCCTGCGCCTGCGCTATGCGCTCCGGCGTCAGTCGCTCCAGCAGCCTCTCGGCTTGCTCCCAGGCCTGCGCCTCGGTATCGCGGCTGATGACATGCAGGCGGATGCCGAAGCTCAGCCTGCGGCCCTGTGCGGCGGCGAGTTCGCGCATATGCACCACCCGCGCTGCTTCCGTTGCCGGGCTCTCGCCCCAGACCAGATAGGTGTCGACATGGCGCGCGGCAACCGCTTGCGCAGCACCACTTGCGCCACCGAAGAAGATGTCGGGAAGCGGCCATTTGCCGAAATCGATCTGGGCGCCTTGGATGTCGTAGTGCCTGCCCTTGAAATCGAAGCGCCGGCCCGAACCGGCGGGCAGGACCACGCCGCGCAGGATCTCGAGGAACTCTCCCGTGCGCTCATAGCGCTGGTCGTGGCCGAGGTGGTCGCCGAAGCGTTTCTGTTCCAGCGGATCGCCGCCGGTAACGACGTTGAGCAGCAGCCGGCCACCCGATATGCGCTGGAAGGTCGCCGCCTGATGGG
>NZ_RZQL01000084.1 GCF_003997935.1 Mesorhizobium sp. M7A.F.Ca.US.006.01.1.1 | reverse complement strand
CTTCCCGAGCCGTCGGCTCCCGAACCCTCAACCGATACGGAAAGCGAGCGGGAGCCGCCCGCGGTCGCGCCAACGCCGACACCAAAACCCGACGTCGCGGAGCCCGAGGCTCAGCCGCCAACCGTTGCCCCGCAGCCACCACAAAAGCCGGCCGATGCAGATGACAAGAAGATGCTGCCCGATCCGCGCTCGGCCGACCTGCCCGATGAAAAAATGCCGGCCGAGGAAGTCGCCTGCCGCGAACGGCTGAAGACGCTCGGCGTCGAATTCGAAGAACACAAGGCGGAAAGCCAGCCCGAAATCGGCTGCTCGATCCCCTACCCCGTCGTGCTGAAGACCCTTGGAAAGTCGATCGCGATTGCCCCCGGAACCGAGCTCAACTGCAAGATGGCCGAGGCAACGGCGCGTTTTGCCGCCGATGTCATCCAGCCGGCGGCGAAAGCCGAATTCGGTGCGGACCTGAAATCGATCGGCCAGGCATCGGCTTTTGTCTGCAGGCCCCGCCACGGCACCCGGAAATTGTCGGAACACGCGTTCGGCAACGCGCTCGACATCGCCAGCTTCACTCTGTCGGACAGCAAGAAGATCGAGGTCGGCCCGGCGCCGCCCGAGAAAGACGCTAAATTCCTCAATGCCGTGCGCAAGGCCGCCTGCGGACCCTTCAAGACCGTGCTCGGCCCAGGCGCCGACGCCGATCATTCCCTGCATTTCCATCTCGATCTCGAACAGCGCCGGCATGGCGGCACGTTCTGCCCGTGAGCGTGGCTGATCCAGGCCGCCTGCCGCAATTCGGCCGCAGGCATGAACGCGGACGCTGAGTTTTCCTTTACCCTTGATCGTTAAAATGCCGGATATCCATCAACAGGATTCCGCCAATGGCCGGCAAACTTCGGGCCGTGTTTTTCGCCACCGCGCGCCAGTCAAAATATGCAGCAATGCTGACCGCCGGCCTGGCGCTGGCGGCGCTTTCCGCCTGCAACACCGGCAGTGTGCTGTCGCTGCAGCCGGCCGTCGACGTCGGCGCGCAGACGGCTGCCGTGCCGCAATATGCCGGCATGCAGAAGCTTGTTCCTTCCAATCCATACATGACGCAGGCCGCTTATCCGCGCATGGACGAACCGATGTCGCCCGTCGAGC
This sequence comes from Mesorhizobium sp. M7A.F.Ca.US.006.01.1.1, assembly GCF_003997935.1. Taxonomy (GTDB): domain Bacteria; phylum Pseudomonadota; class Alphaproteobacteria; order Rhizobiales; family Rhizobiaceae; genus Mesorhizobium. The sequence continues at coordinate 24,302 of NZ_RZQL01000084.1, read as the reverse complement.
AGATGCCGGCCAGCGAAACCGACTGCCGGCAGCAATTGAAGCGCCTCGATGTCGCCTACACCGACCTGGCGCCGATCCATGAAGGCCAATGCGGCATCGATTATCCGGTCAAGGTTTCGGCCATCGGCAACATCCAGATGAAACCCGCAGCGACCCTGACCTGCGACATGGCTGCCACCTTCGCCGGCTGGACGAAGAACGAGCTCGTCCCCTCCGCCCGCTGGCGTTATTTCTCCGGCGTCAAGACCATCCACCAGGGCTCCAGCTATTCCTGCCGCAGGATTGCCGGCGAAGGCGTCCTGTCCGAGCACGGCAAGGGCAATGCGCTCGACGTCATGAGCATCGAGCTCAACAATGGCGACGACATCGACGTACGCAAGCCCGGCCTGTTCGCCTTCCGCACCCGCGGCTTCCTCAACAATGTGCGCGCCGACGGCTGCCAGTATTTCACCACCGTGCTCGGCCCCGGCTACAACTACGACCACCGCAACCATTTCCATTTCGACATCAAGAACCGCAAGAACGGTTATCGCGCCTGCCGTTAGATCAACGGCGGTACCCTTTGGCGGAGTGCCGCGAAACCGCCTAAAGTGATGCCGGAACGTTTGAGCGGCATTCATGAGCCATCGCAGCATTCGACGACGCATTACGATCTGGGTAGCAGCCTTGCTGGCCGCCTATCTGGCGCTCGCCTATGTCGCGGCACCTGAATTCTGGACATTCCATGATCGAGGTTTTCGCACGCGGCGCTTCGAGATGCTGACGCACACGCCGCAAGGCATTCCGGGCGACCCGATCAATGTCGGCCTTGTCGGCACGCAGAAGGAAGTAGTCCACGCCTTTGCCGTCGCCGGCTGGGACACCGCCGACGCCGTCACCCTGAAGACCGCGATCGAGATCGGTGAAAGCGTGCTGTTCGACCACCCCTATCCCGACGCGCCGGTCAGCAGGCTGCTGTTCGATGGCCGCGCCCAGGATCTCGCCTTCGAAAAGCCGGAGGGCTTCAGCGCCGACCGCCGGCATCATGTCCGCTTCTGGCAGACCGATGCCGCCGGCGATGACGGCCGGCCGCTGTGGCTGGGCTCAGCCAGCTTCGATCGCGGCGTCGGCCTCAGCCACGATACCGGCGCCGTCACCCACCACATCGGCCCCGACATCGACGCTGCGCGCGATTTCCTGATGCGCGACCTGGCCACCGCCGGCACGCTGATCTCGACCAGCGACATATCGGGCGTCGGCGCCACCAGTACGGGACGCAATGGCGGCGGCGATCCCTATTTCACGGACGGCGAGGCAATTGTCGGCGTGTTGAAGCAGCTGCCATGACACATCGCAACAGTCAGGTCGTGGTGATCACGATCTTGCCGAACGGCCCTTTCTCCAGATGCTGCAAGGCCTGCGGCACCTCATCGAAGCCAAAGATCTTGTCGATGACCGGCTTGATCGCCAGCGCCTCGATCGCCTGATTCATACGCTCGAAGGCGCGGCGATGGCCGACCGACAAACCCTGCACGGTGATGCGGTTGCGCATGAAGGGCATGATCGGGAAGCTGAGCTCCATCGCGCCCAGCAGGCCGATGATCGACAGCCGGCCGTCGGCGGCCAGCGCGTTCAGCGATCGCCGTGCATTGTCGCCGCCGACCATTTCCAGCACGTGGTTCACGCCCAGTCCGTTCGTCACCTCACGCGCGGCCTCGTCCCAGGCCGGTTGCGTGCGGTAGTTGATCCCTTGCCAGGCGCCAAGCTTTCTCGCCCGCTCAAGCTTTTCATCGCTGCTTGAGGTGACGATGGCGCGCAGGCCGAACGCGGTGGCGAACTGCAGCGCAAACAGCGACACGCCGCCGGTGCCCTGGATCAGAATGGTCTGGCCCGGCACCGGTCTGGTCGCTTCGGCCATGGCGAACCAGGCCGTCAGCGCCGCGATCGGCAATGTCGCGGCCTCGATATCGCCGAGCGACGGCGGCGCCAGCACCGCGGCGTCCTCGCCGAAGATGACATGATCGGAAAGCATGCCCGACAGCGACGACCCCAGCGTGTGCTTATGCAGCACCGGCGGCGCGTCGCCATCCGGCCAATCGGCGATCACCTGGCCGAGCACGCGCTGCCCGACCTGAAAGCGGCTGACCGCACTGCCGACGGCCACCACCTCACCCACGGCATCGGATGTCGGCACGAAGGGAAAGGCAAGGTCGGGGATCAGCACGCCGTCTACGACCATCTTGTCCTTGTAGTTGAGCGATACGGCCTTGGTCCGCACCAGCAAATCGTGCGGCCCTGGCTCGGGAACCTTGCCTTGCACCTGGCTTAGCCTCGACAGGCCAAAACCGCTCATCTGCCAGGATCTGTTGATTTGGGTGCTCATGTCGTCTCGCGCTCCGTGAGTGATACCAGGCGAGACATTTATGCTTTTCGACTATAGAAAATAGTGCTTCCGTGCGGTATAATTTTAGACTGATTGCGGACTAAAAGTCGACAATAGGAAATCACCATGGAAACGGCCGACCTGCAAGGCATCGTCGCGTTTGTTCAGGCGGTGGAGGCCGGCAGCTTCACCAGCGCCGGCGAGCGGCTGCATGTGACGAAGTCGGCGATCGGCAAATCGATCGCGCAACTGGAGCAGAGGCTCGGCGTTCGCTTGCTGAACCGCACCACCCGCAGCCTCAGCCCGACCAGCGAAGGCGTCAGCTACTATGAAGCCTGCATCCGGGCCCTGGCCGAGATCGAAGCCGCACAGTCGCTGCTCGCCTCGCGCCGGCAGGTCCCGTCTGGCCGGCTTCGGATCGACGTGCCGCTGGCCTTCGGCCGACGCTGCGTCGCCGCCGTGCTGTTCGAGATTTCGAGGAAATTTCCGGACCTGACGGTGGAGGTCTCCTTCAATGACCGCCGCGTCGACCTGATCGAGGAGGGCATCGACCTGGCGGTCCGCATGGGCGAACTCGACGACAGCCTGTCGCTTGCGGCCAGGCGCCTCTACGCCCAGCGCTCGGCCATATGCGCGGCTCCCGACTATCTCGACAGGCATGGCCGGCCGCAATCGGTCGAGGATCTCGCCGATCACAGCGTCATTGGCTACGGTCGCGAGGGCATCGTCCGTCCCTGGGTGATCAGGCATTCCGACGGCCATCTCACAACCTTCGTGCCCAAGGCGCGGCTCGTTCTCGGTCATGGCGAACCGATGCTGGATGCAGCGCTCGCCGGCTGCGGCATCGCCTTCCTGCCGACATGGCTGGCCGCCGACAGCCTCAAGAGCGGCGATCTCGAAATGGTGCTGTCGGACTGCCTGGTCGAGAACATCGTCGTGCATGCCGTCTGGCCGGTGACGCGCGCGCTCACGCCAAAGGTGCGGGTTGTCGTCGACGCCCTCGTCGAACATTTTTCGGCGCCGCCCTGGGATGCCGCGTGACCGAAATACCGGTCATTTCTCAAAAATCACGCCGGACTATTTTCGAAGACCGCGCCGCAATGCTATTGACCGCTCATGTTATACGTCGAAATCGCTATCGTGGTCGTCCTCATCTGCGTGAACGGCCTTTTGTCGATGTCCGAGCTCGCCATCGTCTCGTCGCGCCCGGCCAGGCTGAAAGCGATGATCGACCGCGGCATCAATGGCGCCGGCCGCGCCCTTGATCTTGGCTCAAATCCCGGCAAGTTCCTCTCCTCGGTGCAGATCGGCATCACCCTGGTCGGCGTCCTCTCCGGCGCCTTTTCCGGCGCCACGCTCGGCGAGCGGCTGGCGCAGTTCCTGGCCTCCACCGGCCTCCGCGAGACCGTTGCCGATCCGCTGGGCGTCGGCATCGTCGTTGCCATCATCACCTATTTCTCGCTGATCGTCGGTGAGCTGGTGCCCAAGCAGATCGCTCTGCGTGACCCCGAGCGGGTCGCCGCCAGGGTCGCTCCGGCAATGACCATCCTCGCCACCGTCTCGGCGCCGCTGGTCTTCCTGCTCGACTTCTCCGGCCGCGCCATATTGTGGCTGCTCGGCCAGCGGGGCGAAAGCGAGGAGAAGGTCACCGACGAAGAGATCAAGATGCTGGTCGCCGAGGCCGAGCATCACGGCACCATCGAATCCGACGAGCGGCGCATGATCGCCGGCGTCATGCGGCTTGGCGACCGCGCCGTGCGCGCGGTGATGACGCCGCGCACCGAAGTCGACTGGATCAATCTGCAATCCGACGAGGCGGCCATCCGCAAGCTGCTCATGGAAACCCAGCATTCGCGCCTGCCGGCTGGCGACGGCGGCGTCGACGTCATGGTCGGCGTCGTCCAGACGCGTGACGTGCTGGCCGCACTGCTTGCCGGCCGCGTGCTCGACCCGCGCAGGCATGTGCGCGCAGCCCCTATCGTCTACGACCAGGCCGACGCGCTGGATGTGCTGCAGAAGCTAAAGGAATCCGACGTGCCGATGGCGCTGGTGCATGACGAATACGGCCATTTCGAAGGCATCGTCACCCCGGCCGACATTCTGGAAGCCATCACCGGCGTGTTCCGCGCGGACACCGACGCCGGCGATGAGGAAAACGCGGTCAAACGCGAGGACGGCTCGTGGCTGCTCGCCGGCTACATGCAGGCCGACGAGATGGCCGACATTCTCGGCATCGACCTGCCGGAAAACCGCGATTACGAAACCGTCGCCGGTTATGTGCTGTCGCACATGCATCATCTGCCGGCGACCGGCGAATGCGTCGACGCGCAGGGCTGGCGCTTCGAGGTGGTCGATCTCGACGGCCGCCGCATCGACAAGCTGATCGCCACCCGCCTGGCCGGCGCCCATCGCGAGGCGGTGCGCTGACGCCCGACGCGATTGCGGTATTCGCTCTATCGTTCCCAGAAGGACTTGGCGATCTCTCCCTCGACCTGCTGTATCGTCAGGCCGATATCGTCGATCAGATGCGGATTGTCCTTCGACATCTGCCTGAGCTGCCAGCGAAAGCGTATGCGCTCGCGCCAGGTCCGATCGTGCCAGCTCGCGATGATGCTTCGCAGGGTCTTCAGGAGCCGGCGCGATGCCGGCCGCCCGGGCGTTCCCGGCCGCGCTGCACAACGCCGGGCTGATGCAAGTGTATTGGTCATGGCAACCTCCATATGGTTTGAGGGCCTGGGGCTCTCGATGAGGTTGAATTCTGCGCGATACGGACGGCGCCGTAATTAAGCCCTCCCAAATAGTTCTCAAAACTTCCAAACGAGCTAGAGCAGTTCACCGGTTCACGGAACCGGAAAACTACTCTAACCCTTTGTTTTGACGCAATTCCGAACAGAAAACCGCTTCACACTTTTCCTGGAATTGCTCTATAGATGCGCCTATGCAGGGATCGCGTTTTGCCTTTGGTCCGTTTGTGCTTGATCCGGGTGCGGGAACGCTGCTCCGGAACGATGTCCCCGTTGCCGTTGGCTACCGTGGGCTAAGTTTGCTTGCGGCACTCGTCGGGCGGCCTGGCGAAATCTTGGGGAAGGCCGAGCTGATGGACGCGGCGTGGCCGGGCACGGCCGTCGAGGAAGGCAATCTCACCGTCCAGATCGCGCAGCTGCGCAAGCTGCTTGGTCCTGTCGGCGAGAACGGCGAATGGATATCCACCGTTCCGCGCGTCGGCTACCGTTTCGCAGGCGCCGTCGAACAGCTGGGCGAGGCCAGGCGAAAACCCTTGCCGCTGCCCGACAAACCATCGATAGCCGTGCTGCCCTTCGTCAATTTCAGCAACGATCCCGAGCAGGATTCCTTCGTGGATGGGTTGACGGAAGACCTGATCACCGACCTGTCCAGGATCTCCGGCCTGTTCGTCATCGCCCGCAACTCGACCTTTGCCTACAAGGGAAAAGCGATGGACGTGCGCGAGATCGCCGGGGACCTTGGCGTGCGCTACCTGTTGGAGGGCAGCGCAAGACGTGCCGCGGGGCGCGTGCGCATCAACGCGCAGCTGGTCGATGCGGTGAGCGGCGATCATCTGTGGGCGGAACGCTTCGATCGCGGCCTGGAGGATATCTTTGCCGTTCAAGACGAGGTGACGGCCAAGATCGTGGAAGCGCTGCTTGGCCGGCTGCGCGCGCCGCCACCGCGCAATCGGCCGCGAAATCTGGAGGCCTATGACCTCTGCGTGCGGGCGCGCAAGCTGATCGACGACTCGCCGCAGATGGCGCAGGAAGCGCATCTGATGCTGACGCGCGCGGTGTCGCTCGATCCTGATTATGCCGAGCCCTATCGCTGGCTTGCCATGAACCACTGGATGGGACAGGTGCATTGGGGCGGACCAACCGAGGCTGCCCGCAGCGTTGCCCTGGAGCTGGCGCGCAAGGCCGTGGCGATCGATCCCAACGATGCCGGCTGTCACTGGATCCTGGCTTACCTGCTTGCTTATGAGCGCAGCTTCACTGAAGCGGATGCGGAATTCGCCAAGGCGATCGAGCTCGACCCGAACGAGGCCGACACCTGGGCGGCATTGTCCGACATCGCGGTCCTGGCCGGACGGGTCGAAGAGGGCCTCGAGCACATCGGCAAGGCGTTCCGGCTGAACCCGTTTCCGGCGAGCTGGTACTATCTGACGCTCGGCCAGGCGCAATATGCGGCGCGCGACTACCAAGCCGCTATCGAGACGTTGCGCCGTGACGAGACCTATCGCACAAGCTCACGCCGTTTCCTGGCGGCAAGCCTGGCCCAACTCGGCCGGTTCGACGAGGCGCGCGCGGAGGCTGAACTGTTCCTCGTCGGCAGCCCGCATTTCACAACCCATCACTGGGCGACGACCGAGCCATTCCGCGACGCCGCTACGCTCGAGCATTTCGTCGATGGTTTTCGCAAGGCCGGTCTTCCCAAGTGACGCGCCGGCGTGATCCCAGCCTCACATAGTGCCGCTCCCTAGACCGCCACTTCGATGGGCTCGGCAAGCTTGGGATTGGCCCGCGCGGCGATCAGGCAGCCGGCAACGATCAGGCACGCTCCGGTCAAGGTGGTCCAGGTCGCCTCCTCGCCGAAGAAGAACCAGCCAAGAGCGACCGCCCAGATGAAGGCCGAGTATTCCGTCGGGATCAGATATTGCGCTTCGGCGCGGGCGTAGGACCAGCTCATCAGGAATTGCCCGGCGAGCGACAGCACCGTCACCCCAGCCAAAGGAAGCCACAGATTGCTCGGCAGGGCGACGGCGAGCCAGGGTGCCGCGAGGCCGAGCAGAATGGCAACGCAAAGGTTCTGGAACAGCATGATCTCGATCGGCTTGGCCAACTGCGCCTGTTGCCGGGCGAGGATCAGATTGTAGCCGTAGAACACCGTCGACACGAGCACCGCTGCCGTGCCGAGCATGGCGTCTTGCGAATAGTCTGCCTGCCCGAACTGGCCGGCCATGATGATGGCGACGCCGGCGATGCCGGCCAACGATGCCCAGACAGCCTGGCGCCGGATCCGTTCGCCCAGCAGCAGCGCGGCGAGAAACAGGGCAAACAGGGGCGCCACGAAGCTGAGCCCGATCGCCTCCGCGAGCGGCAGCCTGGCCAAGCCCCAGAAGAAGGATATCAGCACGACGCCGACAATCGCGGCACGCAGCGCATGCAACCTCAGCACCGGAATGGTTGGCTTTAAGCGCGGTCCCGCCAACCATGCCGCGCCCGCGACCACGGTCGCGACCGTGCTGCGCCACAGCAAGGTGTTGTAGACGCCCACCGCGATGACAAGGATCTTCATCGCTGCATCCATCCCGGACAGCAGGAAGATCGCAAGCGCGCATACGAGCACCGGGATCATCGGGGAAACGGCGCCGGTCAGGCTGGATGTCTTCACGGCTTCACTCATGTGACGGATTGCAGCCGGATATATCAGGGCAAAGGACGCGACCAGATGGCAGTCCCGTCGATGTAGCAGTCCAACCCTGATTGGCGTCGTGTCCGCGGCTATCGCGATATCAGGGTATCAGCACCACGCCGACGCGTTGAACGAGGCGGACCGTCTCGCCGACTGCATTATCCGGCCACGGCAGGCGACGCACGCACACGTGGCATAGATCGAATTGACGGGGCAGGTTGCCGACGCGGCTGGCCCGTCGCATGTTGTCGATTGTCTACAGACGGATCGGGAAAAATGCACCGCATAGCTTCAGGCGGCCTTTATCAGACCTACAATCTTGGTGACTTGCGCATCACCTCCTTGCGCGATGGCTATGTCGACATGCCGATCGGACGGCTTCGGCAACGCGGCGACAAGCCATTTGGCGATGAATTGCCGCAACAAGTCACGTTGGTTGGCGGTCAACTCAGGCTTTCCGTCAATGCCTTCGCGATTGACGATGGAAACGGGATCATCCTGATCGATGCCGGCGCTGCGAACGCCTGGCATCCCACCATGGGCCGACTTCCCGAGGCGCTGGACGAAGCCGGCATCGATGCCGGACGAGTCCGTACCGTCTGCTTCACCCACACGCATCTCGACCACATCCATGGTCTTGTGCTTGCCGACGGCCGGGACGCTTTCCCGCGCCTGGCGCGTTTGCTCGTTCCCGGGGAAGAACTCGGCTTTTTTCGCGCCGAAGCGCGGCTCGAACGATTTCACGGCATGGCGGAACCCTTCGAAGCCGGAGACCGTATCGGGACACATGTCGACATTGTCGAAGCCCATGGCCATGAAGCGGGACACAGCTGCTTTCGTGTTTCTGGCGGCGGCGAACGCATTCTGATTTGGGGCGACACCGTTCACGTCCCATCGCTTCAGTTCGATCGACCTGAGGTGACATGGGAATTCGACGCCGATCAGGACCAGGCGCGCGAAAGCCGGTTGCGGTTGCTGGCGCTTGCAGCCGACGAACATTGTTTCGTTGCCGGCGCGCATCTGGATTCGCCCGGCATCGGCCGCGTCGTCCGATCCGGCGCCAGCTTTCGATTCGAGCCGCTATAATTGAAAAGGGCGGCGCAAGCGCCGCCCCATATCCTTGGGAGGATAATTCGAACCGGCGGTCAGGCCGCCTTGACTTCCTCGGCGACGGCATCGGCCTGACGCGCTGCCTTGAGCACCTTGGCCCACCACGCAACATCGTTGACCAGCGCCGTGGCGGCCTGGTTCAGATGCTCGAGGTCTTCCAGCTTCTTTTCGCCCTGGCGGACGGCGAGGAAATCGCCCCAGGCGATATGGACGGCCGACTTGACCGGCGCCATCTGCAATTCGACGGCATACAGTCTAAGCTGTTCGACGGCACGCGAGCCGCCGACGCTGCCATAACCGACGAAGCCGGCCGGCTTCTTGTTCCATTCGTTGGCGGCGTAGTCGATGGCGTTCTTCAGCACGGCCGTCGGGCCGTGATTGTATTCGGCGGCGGTGAAGATGAAGCCGTCGAATTCGGCGACCTTCTTCTGCCAGCGCTGTGCCACTTCGTTCTGCGACGGCGCCCAGGCGGAGGATGCGACCTCGTCGAAGAACGGCAGCGGGAAGTCGCGCAGGTCGACGATCTCGACATCGATGTCGGCATGCGACTTGGCGATCTTGGCGATCCACTGGGTTGGCACATCGGCGAAACGAGCGGCGCGCGTCGATCCGACGACGATGGCAATTTTGGGTTTGGACATAAGGGCTCTCCTTGCGCGAAGTACTGGTATCATTTGGATACCTGCGCTATATGAGATACTGGAAACGCGATGCACAAGAAGGCACTTTTTTGTTACCGAGGCACCCACACCGCTCCGAAGACTGCCGCGCCATCTCGGAAATCCTGCAGCGCGTCGGCGACAAATGGACCGTTCTGGTCGTCGGCAAGCTGGGCGACGGACCGCTGCGTTTCAACGAATTGCGTGCTGCCGTCGGCGGCATCTCGCAGAAGATGCTGACCACCACCTTGCGCGGGCTGGAGCGTGACGGCTTCGTCACCCGCACCGTGTTTCCAACCATTCCGCCGCGCGTCGATTATGAGCTGACCGAGCTCGGCCACGAGCTGCTAATCCCCGTCAGCGCATTGAGCGAATGGGCGCGCGCGAACACCATGCGCGTCAAGGCGGCGCGCGAAAAATTCGACGACGCCCGCGTCTGAAACCCTTGCGCTGCAAGGGATTCAGACCCGCACGCAACATCCGGCTTGCCTGATCGGAAAATTCTATCTCGGCTGCGCGGATCGTTGCCCGGATGCACGCGCCGTTTGGCTGGCGGATTGCCGCTCATGCCGTCCGCTGACGGCCGCCGCTCAGACTCCTGATGTGCTGCTATCGCATCGCGCGGCGGCACAGGTATCACACCGTGCGCCCCGCTCGCCGGGAGCCTGTTCCCCATGCGTGCAGGCACTGCGCGAGATATCTTCCTTCACCTCCGCGTAAGCGGTCACGCCGAGCAGGCAGGTCGTCGCGACCAGGGCTGCCACCAGCCAACCGTTCAGCAGATGTTGACGCATTGTCACTCCTCCGATTGCAGCAGGATCGGGCATGGAGGCAACCGTTGGATGTCGCGAAAAGCGCCTCCCGCACGGGCCCTGTTACAAATGACCAAGCCTGGGAGAAACGGCTTGCGTCAGCCTTCGGCGGGAACCGCTTTCGGCTTGCCCTCGCCATCCAGCGCCACCATGACGAAATCGGCATGGGTGACCTTCTCCATCAGGTCGGAGAGGTAGCGCTGCGCCCACGCCTCGACCTTGAGCGTCATCGAAGTGCGGCCGACGCGCTCGACATGGGTGTAGATGCACAGCGTGTCGCCGATCTTCATCGGCTTGGCGAAGGACATCTCTTTCACCGCCGCCGTCACCACGCGGCCCTTCGCGCGCTCGGCGGCGCGGATGCCGCAGGCCAGATCCATCTGCGCCATCACCCAGCCGCCGAAAATGTCGCCGGCCGCATTGGCATCCGAAGGCATGGCCAGGGTGCGCAGAGTCAGATCGCCAAGCGGCCGTCCTTCAGCGTAGTGCACCATGCGAGAAATCCTTGTGAGGTGACGATCGTCGATCCGTATCGCCGCTGCAGAACCAGGTCAACGCGCCGCAGCTGCTGTTTCCTGGCCTCCATGGGCCATAGGCTAACCCTGGCATTCCCCGGTTGTGCCTGATTTTCAGCGGCTTCGGGTTTTGGAGGGGGCTTCCCCCACTCCGTCGCTGCTTCGCAGCGCCACCTCTCACCCCTCCGGAGGGAGAGGAAGGCACCAGCCCGGCCAAGCTCGCGCCCTTCCTCTACCCCGTCGAACGGGGGAGAGGTGGCGAGCGAAGCTCGACGGAGTGGGGGTCGACTGCGCGGCGTAAGACAAGGCGTTGGCTGAGAGGCGCACCTCTCAAAAATAACCTGCGAGGTTAGCTCGGATGCGGTCCAGCACCGTGCGACCGGATAGGTCGGGCATAAACGCTTTACCCGTGATCGCCTCATAAGCCTGCGCGTAAACCCGCGAGGCCTGTTCGACGATCTCGTCGGGTATCTCTGGAATCGGGTCGCTATAGGGATCGCACCGCGCCGAGACCCATGAGCGGATGAAATCCTTGTCGAAACTCTCCGGCCGGCTGCCGCTGGCGAGCGCCTGTTCGTAACTCGATGCGATCCAGTACCGGCTGCTGTCCGGGGTGTGGATTTCATCGGCAAGAATGATGGTCCCATCCTTGTCGGTACCGAATTCGTACTTCGTGTCGGCGAGGATGAGGCCGCGTTCAGCGGCGCGCTGCTGGCCGCGGGCGAACAGCCGCAGCGCATAGTCCGATACGGTGTCCCACTGCGCTGGCGTAAGCAGGCCCTGTTCGAGGATCTCGGCTTTGGACAGAGGCTCGTCATGGCCGCCATGCGCGGCCTTGCTGGTCGGTGTGATGATCGGCTCCGCCAGTCTTTCATTGTCGCGCAGGCCATCCGCCAGGCGGATGCCGTACATGTCGCGGTCACCGCGCTTGTAGCGCGTCAGGACCGAGGTGCTGGTGGTGCCCGCCAAATAGCCGCGCACGACAATCTCGACCGGCAGGATGTCGAGCCTTGTGCCGACGACGACGTTCGGGTCGGGGTATTCGAGAACATGGTTCGGGCAGATGTCGGCGGTCTCCTCGAACCAGTAGCGCGCCGTCTGCGTCAGGATCTCGCCCTTGAACGGGATCGAGGTCAGGATGGTGTCGAAGGCACTGAGCCGGTCGGTGGCGATGATGATGCGCCTGCCATCCGCCAGATCGTAGTTTTCGCGGACCTTGCCGCTGTAGTGGCCCGGCAGTTCGGGAATGAACGCGTCAGGGAGGGTTCGCATATGATTTCCTGCCTTCCGCAGAGTGGCCAGAGCATGATCCCGAAAAGTTGCAGACTTTTCGGAGAAAATCATGCGCCAAGATAATGCCATCGCATAGGCTGTCGAGAAGGTAGATATCAAGCGCGATTGTCGGGTATCCCCGCAAACCCGGCCAGTTCGGCGGTCGCTTTTTTCACAACTGATGCCGGATGGCGCGGCGACTTCGGAATGCCGTCGCGTCTAGGCTGCAGCCAATTTTCCGGAGCCGCCCGCATCATCATGCAGACCTATGATTTCATCATCGTCGGCTCCGGCTCGGCCGGCTCGGTCCTGGCCGAAAAACTCTCGGCCTCGGGACGCTTCTCGGTGCTGGTGCTGGAAGCCGGCGGCAGCGACCGCCGCTTCTACGTGCAGATGCCGCTCGGCTACGGCAAGACCTTCTTCGATCCCGACGTCAACTGGAACTACAAGGCCGAGCCGGACCCGGGCCTCGCCGGCAATTCCGATCACTGGCCGCGCGGCAAGCTGCTCGGCGGTTCGAGTTCGATCAACGCCATGGTCTGGATCAGGGGCGCGCGCGAGGATTTCGATGCCTGGGCAGCCGCCGGCAATCCCGGCTGGGGCTATGACGACCTGTTGCCCGCCTTCAAGGCGCTCGAGGACAACCAGGCCGGCGCAGACCAATGGCGCGGCACGGGCGGCCCGTTGCACGTCACGGACTGTTCAAACGCCGTCCATCCGCTGACCAGGCGCTATCTGGCCGCCGGCCAGCAGGCCGGCCTGCCGCTTAACCCGGATTTCAACGGCGCTGCGCAGGAAGGCGTCGGCGTCTACCAGATCTCGACCCGCAACGGCCGCCGCATGTCGGCCGCGCGCGCCTTCCTGCGCCCGGCGATGAAGCGTGCAAATGTCCGCGTCGAAATGAAGGCGCTGGCGACCAGGGTGCTGTTCGAGGGCAAGCGCGCCATCGGCGTCGAATACCAGCAGAACGGCGAGACGAAGACGGCGCGCGCCGCCCGCGAAGTCATCCTGTCAGGCGGTTCGGTCAACTCGCCGCAATTGCTGCAGCTGTCGGGCGTCGGTCCTTCGTCGCTGCTCCAGGGGCTTGGCATTCCCGTCGTCCACGCCAACGAAAATGTCGGCGCGCATCTGCAGGACCATGTCGGCATCAACTATACCTTCAAGGGCAAGCTGCCGACGCTCAACCAGACGCTGCGTCCCTGGTGGGGCAAGCTGCTGGTCGGCATGCGGTATATCCTGACCCGCTCCGGCCCGCTGTCGCTGTCGATGAACAATGCCGGCGGCTTCTTCCGCACCGACCCGGCGGCGACGCGGCCCAACATGCAGCTCTATTTCCAGGCATTCTCGACCGTCATTCCAAAGAGCGGCGAGCGCCCGATCCTGACGCCGGATCCATGGCCGGGCTTTTCCATCGGCCTGTCCAATTGCCGGCCGTCGAGCCGTGGAGAGATCATGATCCGCTCGGCCAACCCACGCGACTACCCCAAGATAACGGCCAATGCCTACTCCACCAATGCCGATGTCGAGGAGATGCTGGCGGCGGTGAAATTCGTGCGCAAGATCGCCTCGATGCCTGCCATGGCCGAGATCATCGCCGAAGAGGTTTTGCCAGGCCCGTCAATCACTTCCGATGCAGACCTGATTCAGGATTTCAGGAAGCGCTCGGGCACCGTCTATCACCCGGTCTCGACCTGCCGCATGGGCCCCGATCCCGCGCGCGCCGTCGTCGATCCGCGTCTCAGGGTGCATGGTCTCGAAGGTTTGCGCGTCATCGATGCCTCGATCTTTCCCGACAACATCACCGGCAACACCAACGCCGCCTCGATCATGACCGGTTGGAAGGGCGCCGAACTGGTTCTGGAGGACCAAAAATGAAGATCACCGACGTCAAGACCTGGGTTGTCGGCAATCCGCCGCCCGGCATCGGCGGCAAGTATTTCATCTTCGTCAAGCTGACCACCGATGGCGGCGTCGTCGGCTATGGCGAGGCCTACAACGCCACCTTCTCCGCCCATGTTACCGCCAGGATGGTCGAGGACATGGCCGAGCGCTATCTCGTCGGCCGCGATCCGCACGACATCGAGAACTTCTTCCGCCGCGCCTATTCGTCCGGCTTCACCCAGCGCCCCGATGTGTCCGGCATGGGCTGCTTCTCGGCGCTGGAAATGGCCTGCTGGGACATTATCGGCAAGGAAGCCGACAAGCCGGTCTACAAATTGCTCGGCGGCCAGGTGCACGAGACGCTGCGCTCCTACACCTATCTCTACCCGCACACCGGCAGCGTCCATTCCGAGGATGCGCACGGCAAGAACGTCTACAACAACCCCGATCTCGCCGCTGCCTGCGCGCTCGAATATGTCGAGCAGGGTTTCAATGCCGTCAAGCTCGACCCGGCCGGCCCCTACACCGCCTTCGACGGCCATCAGCCGCGCCTTGCCGATATCGACCTGTCCACCCGCATGATCAAGGCAATCCGCGAGGCGGTCGGCACCCGCGCCGACATCCTGTTCGGCACGCACGGCCAGTTCACAGCGTCCGGCGCGCTGCGCATGGCGCGCGCCATCGAACCCTATGATCCCTTGTGGTTCGAGGAGCCGGTGCCGCCCGACATGCCGGAGGTGATGGCGCAAGTGGCCCGCGCGACCTCGATCCCGATCGCCACCGGCGAACGGCTGACGACCAAGTTCGAGTTCGCCCGCGTCATCGAGAACCGCGCCGCGACCATCCTGCAGCCGGACCTCGGCCGCTCCGGCGGCATCCTCGAGACCAAGAAGATCGCCGCCATGGCCGAGGCCTACCACATCCAGATCGCGCCGCACTGCTATTGTGGCCCGATCGTCGGCGCCGCCAACATCCAGCTCGCGGTGACGCTGCCCAACTTCCTCATCCTGGAATCGCTGAAGCAGTGGGACGGTTTCCACGCAACGCTCTTGAAGAAGAAGATCGAGTGGCAGGACGGCAAAGTCATCCCCTCAAAGGAGCCCGGCCTCGGCGTCGAGCTCAACGAAGCCGTCTGCGACGCGCACCCCTATACGGGCAAGGAGCTGCATTTGCAGATGATGCAGACGCCGCTGATGCCGTGAGGCGTGAAGACTTCTTGGCAATACTGCCCGCAGAAGCCCCCTCACCCAGCCTCCGCTTTGCTCGGCTGACCGGCCCGGGGCGAGCCGCGTGTCTCGCCCGTCCTTCGGACCCCCGAGGGGAGAGGAGACTATCGGCGCCGAGCTTGCCTCTTCTCCCCAGCAGGGAGAAGGTGGCCGCGAAGCGGTCGGATGGGGGGCCTTTGGCGCGCACTTGCCGGACCGCACATTAGCCGAGGACACGTCATGAGCGACCGGCAAAGCTACGCCTTCATCGGCCTTGGCCATCTCGGCGGCAACCTTGCCGCCAGCCTGGTCCGTAACGGCTTTGCCGTCACCGTCTTCGACAGCGATCCCGCCGCCGTCGAACGACTGGTGGCGCTCGGCGCCACCGCGGCGAGCAGCCCCGCCGAGGCCGCAGCCCGGGCCGGCAACGCCATCTCCTGCCTGCCCTCTCCGAAGGTCAGCGAAGCGGTGCTGGCGGGCGCCGATGGTCTGCTGGAGGGCCTGCCCGCAGGCGGCACCTGGATCGAGATGTCGACCAACGGCCGCGACGAGATTCTCCGCCTCGCCGCCCTCGCCTCGGCCAGGGGCGTCGAGACGCTGGAATGCCCGGTCACAGGTGGCGTGCATCTGGCGGCGGCCGGGAAAATCACCGCGCTGGTCGGTGGCGACGCCGCACTCTATGAACGTCACCGCCCGGCGATTGAAGCGATGTGCGCGAAATCGTTCTTGATGGGGCCGGTCGGCTCGGCGGCGGTGATCAAGGTGATCACCAACATGCTGGCTTTCATCCATCTCGTCGCTGCCGGCGAAGCGCTGATGCTGGCCAAGCAGGGCGGGCTCGACCTCGCCCAATCCTACCACGCCATATCAGCCTCCTCCGGCAACAGCTTCGTCCACGAGACCGAAAGCCAGCTCATTCTCAACGGCTCCTACGACATCGGCTTCACCATGGACCTGGCGCTGAAGGACCTCGGCTTCGCGCTCGCCATGGGCGAACAGTCCGGCGTGCCGCTTGAGCTGGCATCGCGCGTCAACGCGATTTTCGAGCAAGGCAAGGCCAACTATGGCGGCGGCGCCTGGTCGACCCAGATCGTCAAACTGTTGGAAGATGCCGTCGGCACCGACCTGCGCGCGCCTGGCTTTCCGGCCAGGCTGGAGCTTTGACCAGGTACGAATTATCATTTTGAATCAACGCACTGAGGAAGTATTCTCAGGGATGTCGGCAATAACCTGAATCAGAACTGCAACATGTCGAGTCACTTGCCTTAACAGGTTCCGTCGTCATCCTGGGGCGGAGCAAGGAGCGCAGCGACGCAGCGCAGACCCCAGGATCCATGCCGCGACTTCAAAGCGCAGCAGCGGTGCGGAATTCTGCTCCGCTTCATTCTTCGACTAAGGCCACGGCATGGATCCTCGGGTCTCCGCGACGGAGCTTCGCTCCTGCTCCGCCCGTGGATGACGAAGTTGTGGGATGCTCCAACCCAACCGCACCGGGCAACGCCTTGATTCAATATCTGAGCGTCAACGCACCCGGCAGGATCTCGAAGGTCGCGGGTATGCGTCCCGGCGACTCGCCGTCTATGTCGACCAGCGCGCCGTTTTTCTCTAAATCGCCGAGCGGTTCGACCACCACTTTCCGGCCGCGCAGGATGGTGATCGCAGGATGATTGCGATGCCGGCCGCCATAGAGCAGCCGGATGTCCCAGATCAGCTTCAGCTTACCGGCCGCGCGCAGGATGACGATGTCGAACTGCCCGTCGGTCAGGTCGGCGTCCGGCGCGATCATCATGCCGCCGCCGAAGAACTTTCCATTGGCCACCGCCACCAGCGCCATGCGCGCTTCGACGGGCGCGCCGTCGTCGACCGTGATCCTGACGTCCTGAAAGCGGTAGCGGATGAACTCGACCACGGTGCGCCACAGGAACAGCGCCTTGGCCGACATCCTGCCCTTGCGCTTGTCGGCATTGACGGCGCGGTCGGTGGCGCCGGAGAGGCCGAGGCTGGCGATGTTGATGAAGTGCCGGCTGGCCAGCGCGCCATGATCGTCGATGTAGCAGATGCGCCCGGCATCGACCTTGCGACCCTTGGCTTCGGCCAGCCGCTTCAGCACGGCGTCCACCTCTTTCGGCAGGCCGAGCCCGCGCGCGAAATCGATGCCGGTGCCGCACGGCAACAGGCCGAGCTCGGTGATCCGGCCGCTCTCCTGGGTCGCCTGCAACAGCCCGTCGGCCACTTCGCTGGCGGTGCCGTCACCGCCGGCCGCAATCACCAGATCGAAGCCAATCATTGCGAGATCGATTGCCAGCCTTTCGGCGTCGCCTTCGGCCTGCGTTTCGCGCAGCTCGAATTCGCCGAAGTGCTTTTTCAGCGACACGGCGACATCAGGCCAATGCCGTTTCAGCCGGCCGCCACCGGCAATCGGGTTGAGAACCACTCCGACTTTCAAAATACCCGCCTCCCCGGCGCCGGACATGCAGGTCCGATCCTTTGCCGGCATTGAAGCCCGCGACCACCGGCGGAGCAAGGGGCGCTGTCGGCTCGTACGCAAAAAAGCGGGCGGGCTGTCTAAAGCAGGCGGCGCTCGAATTCCCCGATTTGTGGCTAACGATCCCCGGTAATCCCGCTATCCACAGGGCAGCGGCCATTCCCCAGGACCCTTACCCGGCGTACATTAAACCCATCTCAGGCGGCTACCGATCATCAAGCCGAAAGGCGAAGTGAAAGGCGGATTTCCTGAGGCCCGTACGGCCCGAAGCGAGAGCAGGCTTGCCTGTTTCGAGGGACGGAGCCGAGACCTACGGGGCCGCGGAAAGCGTGCCAACGCCAACGGCGGACCGATGCTGCCATGAAGGACGGCAAAAACCTTCGATGGTGCGCAGGGCAAAGCTCGCAAGGGTGGAGACCGGCGTGGTCCCGAACGGACGCTGCTCTCGGGCGGCGGACTGGCAGGACCGTCAAAATCAAGGCTGGCAAGGCGCGACGACTTTACGGAAGTTGCTGCCGCGACCGTGTCCTGATCTGACAGGGAGGCGCTGGGAGAAATCCCGGCGCCGACTGTCTTTTTGGCCCCCCGATGCCCTTTGGCGGCGATCTTGCGAGCGCTGCTTCTCCACGCGCTAAAATCGGTTAGTATCGCTGCGTCGTCAGAGTCTGTTGCAAAGCGGACTCGTAGAAGGGGGATACTTCATGACGCTGATCCAAAAGCTTGCCGTTGCCTATGCTTTCCTGTTCTTCGGCGTCGTCGCCATCGGCTACATACCGGCCTTCAACGACGCCAACGGCAATCTGTTCGGGCTGTTCTCGCTGCAATGGTACGACGACCTGCTGCACGCCTTCTCCGGCGTCTGGGCGCTGGCCGCCGCCTTCATCTCGCATCGCCAGGCGGTGTTCTATTTCAAGCTGTTCGGTTCGGTCTACCTGTTCGACGGCGCGCTCGGGCTGATCACCGGCTCCGGCTGCCTCGATGCCGGCATCTTCATCAACGGTTTCCGCTCCCTCAACGACATCGAATTCCCCGCCCGCTTCTTCGCAAACCTGCCGCACCTCGTCATTGGCGGCTTCGCCGTCTATGTCGGCTTCTGGCTGTCGAAGCGCATTTACGACCACTTCGCCACGGCCTGACCGGCCATGTTCCTGTTCCGCTGGCTGAAGCGCATCATCAAGACGATCCTTTGGCTGGTCGTCATCGTCATCCTGATCCCGATCGTCGGGCTGGCCTACGGCTTCCTGACGACGCCGTCACTCGACAAGACGCCGTTGCCCGGCATTGCCGACGGTGCACCGCCCAAGGCGCTGGCCGACAAGGTTCGCGCCGAGATTCCAGGCTACCAGCGGCCGGAAGAATCGACGTTCCTGACCTATCCGGAATGGGCGATCGTCTACGCCGCGCGCGAATATGCCGGCTTCGTCGACAAGGACCAACCGAGCGGCTTCCCCTACTGGTCCTATGTCGGCCGTTTCTGGCAGGACTACGCGATGGTGATCCGCGCCAGCTCTCCCTACAAATTCAACTACGCCAACCACCAGATGCTGGTCATCATCGGCACCAGCCACTCGATCGAGCACATCCTGCAGTGGGCCTATGAGAACACGGTCGGCCGCATCACCGAGGCGACGACGGCCAAGCGCACAGCCGCCGACATCTATCAGGCCAACGTGGCGGCCGACTATGCCGCTTTCCTCGACCAGGTGCCGTGGTATCAGTTCCCCTATGCCGACAAGCGCGCCGGCCTGTTTGCCGTGCAGCCGGCGCCGGGCGACAGCTCCATCCGCACCAGCGAACGCAAGCTCGCTTTCGGCCTCGCCGACACCATCAAGCAGGGCTATGCCGACCTGATCAAAAAGGCACTCGCGGCTACGACGGACCCCGCCTTGCTCGACATCCATGTCTGGGCCAAGGGACCCGTCGGCGAAGCCACCCGCAACGAACCCGACACCTTGCTGGAGCGCGACCTAGGAACCGATGGCACCATCTTCGTCACCAGGCGCTATCAGGTCTTCACCGAAATGATCCCGCGCCTGATCGACAAGGGCGTCTCCTTCGTCGAGATCGGCGGCAATGACGAGATCATGGTCACCGTGCTCTCCACCGATACGATCGCCGTTCCCGAAGGCATGCGCATCCTGTTCAGCTATCCGCTGCCGGCCAACCCGTCGACGCGCCGCACCGGGTTGACTGTTGCCGTGCGCAAGCTGCATCTCGTGCTGCCGGCGCTGATCAAGGCCGGCGCCCGGCTTGAACACGTCTACGATTACTGAGGCCTTTCGGCCACGCCCGGCCAGGATTATGCATTTCGAGCGCTCCGCCACGCCCATTCCACAATCGCGGCCAAATCCCGCCTTCTTCGCGCGCGAAGGAATGGGAAGAAATGAATGGGCTGCCGGGGGGCATCTCGAAGGGACAAGACCGTGATCAAGACCGCCCTTGTCGCCATGACCATTGTCGGCTGTGACTGCGACGCCAAGCTTTGCGAATATATCGGCGAGACGCCGGCCAAATGGTCGACCGTGGCCGAGTGCGAAGCCGCGATGAAGAGCCAGATGCTGCACGAGCGCAATTTCAACTATCCGCTCGTCTCCGGCATCTGCCGCGCAAAGGGTTCGTCGTCCTCCTCGCAACTGGCCGCGACTGCGTCGCGCCCGGAACTGAAGCCCGCCAGCCGGGTCGTCAGAACCGAAAGCCCATTGCCGCCGGAACTGAGCCACCGGCCGAGCGTCTCGGTCGGTTCGCCGACGACGGCCATGGAAGCCGACGCCGCCCGGCCCGTCGCCTATGAACAGGTGGTCGATGGCGGAACCGGTGTGCTCTATCGCACCAGGAACGGCTACGCCGTGGTCAAGACCGATCTCGGCCGCGCCGCCTCGGCGACCGCCGACGCCGCGAAACGCTCCGTGAACTGGCTGGCCGGATTGATGCCGAAAGGGCTGTAGGCCCGCTGGCGTCTCGGTTTGACGACCGCGTGATCAGGCAGGCACATAGGTCAACCTGATCACGTCGTCGCCAATCAAATCGCTGGCCACAAAGCGAAGCGGCGGCCGGGGGCCGGCGAAGAATGGCTTGCCATGACCAAGCACGAACGGATGGAGGTAAAGTTGGTACGCATCGACAAGACCAAGGTCGGTCAGGCTTCGTGCCAGGCCTGGTCCAGAAACTGAAATCTCCCCGACGAGCTCGGCCTTCAACCCACGGATCACCGCCTCAACGTCGTCCCCGACAAGTGTGGCGTTGGGACCGACCGACTTCAGAGAGCGCGACACAACCCACTTCGGTTGGCTCCGCCACGCCGCCGCGAATTCGTGCGCCTCCGCGCTCCACTCAGGATGGTCTTCGTCCCAATAACGCATGACCTCGTACATGCCGCGACCGTACACACTGCCGCTCAAATTGCGCACTTGCTCTATCCAGTGACGAAAGATCGTCGGGCCCGACGGCATTTTCTGGTGGTCGACATAGCCGTCGAGCGACTGGTTCATTCTGAAAATGAGCTTCGCCATGCTGTAAGATCTCCAACCCCAGCGCCTTCAGAATAACTGGGGCCGCCGTTACGCAAAAGTATGGATTCCCAATCCAAACTGAGACACGGCCCTAGTCCCGCTGCAACTTGACTTTCAGGCTCTGCCAGAACTTGTCGACAAGCGGCTTTTCGGCCGCTGCATCCTCGCCGGCAATTCGGGTGATGAACAGCAGCCCCTGATCGGCCAGGCCGAAGCCGACGATCTCGAAATCGGCGGTGTCGGTGCGTGTCTTCACCTCGGCGCGGATCCCGGTCAATTCCTTGCCGTCGGCAAGTTTGCGCGTCGTCGGCTCCTGCGTCAGCTTGGCGCCGGCCTGCACCGATTCCCTGGTCATCTCCTGCAGCATCAGCTGGTTGAGCGACACCGGATTCATCTTGCCATATTCCTGCACGACGACGATCGTGCCGAGAGCCGACGCCATCAGATACTGCGTGATATTCTCGCCGAGATCGGTCTTGGTCACCGAAATGCCGCTGGGATGGACGAAGGAAAAGTCGCTGCCGGAAAAAGTGGCGAAATCGTTGCGCTCGAGCGCCACCTTGCTCCGCTTGCCGCCGGGCAACGTCACATCAGCGCTCTCGCCGGGATCGATATCGACCGTCACACCGTCGATGGTCAGCTTGAAGGCCTTGAGATCCTCGGCTCCGGCAGGGCCAGCGCACAGCGCGATGAGGATGAGTGCCGCGGCTGATACCTTGCGCATGAAGTCTCCTAACGTCTATGCCACCCCGCTCAGCGCCTTGATGGCACGGTAGAAGGTCGAGGAAAACAGTTCCGTAGGGTCATACTGCCGCTTCGCCGCCAGGAAGGCCGGCAGTTCGGGATAGGAGGCCAGCAATTCCCTGGCCGTATAATGCAGCTGGTAAGGCAGGAAGAAGCGCCCGCCATGCTTGATCGTCACGTCGATCAGCGCCCGCGTCAGCGCCCGCATCCTGGCATTGCCGTCGGCATCGGTCGGCTGGTTGATGTAGAGCACCAGCGAATAGGCCGGCTCCGGCGCGTAGGTCAGCGCCACATCCTCCTTGTGGACGATGCGCACCGAAGCATTGAGCACCGGCAGCGTCTGGTTGCGCAGGATCTCGCGCGCTTCCGCGATGAATTCGACATAGGCGGCACGTGGAATAAAATATTCGTGCAGGATGTCGGTCTCTTCCATCTGATCGTTGAAGAGATAGGGCACCGAATCGTGCATCGGGTTGTTGCGGGTGACGAGACAGGCCTCGCCCTGGGCAAGAGCCGAGGTGCGCGCCACCGTGCAGCTTTCGAATTTCGGCTCCAGCGTCTTTTCGGTGAACCATTTCAGTTCCTGGAACAGGCTGCCCCATTTTGCCAGGTTGATGATCACCCGCTTCAGCCCGACCGATCCCGGCTCGCCGATCTCAGGCTGATCCAACGGCGGCTGCTCGGCCACCTTGTCGTAACGGTAGACGATCATGTCCTCGAGGAAATTGCCGGGCGCCGTCGACAGATGGCCGTAGAACAGGCCGATCTCCTTGTTCGGCTCCAGCACCTCGGCGAAGAATTTCGGAAAATCGTCCGATTTGATGATTTCGCGCGAGGTGCGGTAGACGGCGTTGTCGACGATATCGAGCGTCGCCTCCAGCACCACGCCGAACAGGCCGTAGCCGCCGACCACGTGGCGGAACAGATCGATGTTCTCGGTGGGCGAGCAGGTGGTCACCGAACCGTCGGCCAGCATCACCCGCATCGAGCGGATCGAGCCCGCCACCGAACCCGCCTGGTGGTCCATGCCGTGCGCATTGACCGACAGCGAACCGCCGACCGAGAAGATGTCGGTCGACTGCATCGCCTTTACCGCAAAGTGCGGATGCAGAAGGTTCTGGATGTCGTGCCAGCACGCGCCCGGCTGCAAGGTCATGGTCTTGGCCGCCGCATCGACGGTGACCTTGTTGAACTTTCTGAGGTCGAGCACCAGCGCGTTGTCGTCGAAGGCATGCCCGCCCATCGAATGGCGGATGGCTGCCAGCGAGACTTTCAGGCCGTTGGCACGCGCGAAGGCCAGGGCCTTGGCGATGTGCTCGTCCTCGCTGACCTCGACCACGCCGTAGACCGGCGTCCTCGACAGGCCGCTGGCATCGTTGATGTCACCGCCTTTTGCCGACCAGGGCAGCGACGCATCGAAGGCCGGCGCATTGTCCAGCGGCTTCAGAGGCAGCGCGAAGCCGTCTATATCGGCTATCCGTCCTGCGTTCTTCGGTCCCGAAGGTCCGCGCGCCAGCCGCGCCACCGTGTTGCCGCCCCACAGCACCGCGCCGCCGACGACAGCCGCACCCAGCAGCAATCGCCGCGACAGGCGAAACCCTTTTTGCTCGTCGGCCATGACTATCCCCCGCTGGCCAAGGGATAGCGCGGCTCTTTGGCAAAAACCATAGCGGCGCCGTCGGGACGGCGTTTTGCCTGGCGGTGAAGGGCACGAAAATGGCCGGTCCCCGGGGGACCGGCCAGAATGGAACAGGGTCTGAAATTGCGTCAGCAGGTCTGCCGACGCACGATGCCCTCGCCTTACGAAGCCTTCTTGATCGACGTCACGATGCCGGTCTTGTCATCGACGGTCACCGCTACCTTGGCGCCGACCTTCAGTTTCCCGATCGTCGCCTCCGGCGACAGCTGGTAGATCTTGCCGTCGTCGAGGGTGATCGACTTGGTCGTCGGGTCGACGGCCTGGATGGTGCCCTGAACGGTCGCGGCATAGGCGGTGCCGAGGAAGGCGAGCAGAGCAGCGGTGGTTGCGAGGGTCTTCTTCATTGGTAAGCACTCCGTGCTGTTTCACTTTTCCGGACCGCCGCCTTGGGAAACGACAGCACCGGACGGCCTGAAACTGGAACGGAAAGCGCTCCCTCCGCAAATCACGTTGGGTGAATTTTCGCAAACAATATCATAGGCTTAATTCCGACATATTGCTTGCTGCCGACATCCTTTCAGGCCGCTTCGGCTGCCCATGAGCGCACTTCTGTCCACGAAAAGAGTCGCTTAGGCGATTGTGACGGCGGCTTTGGCTCGCCACGCGGCCGCTGCAATCCACCCCGGGC
>NZ_RZQL01000083.1 GCF_003997935.1 Mesorhizobium sp. M7A.F.Ca.US.006.01.1.1 | reverse complement strand
GATGTACCATGAGCCTTCGTATCAACGACATTGCGCCGGATTTTACCGCCGAGACCACGCAAGGGACGATCAAATTCCACGACTGGATCGGTGACGGATGGGCGATCCTGTTCAGTCACCCGAAGAATTTCACGCCGGTCTGCACGACCGAGCTTGGCACGATGGCCGGGCTCGAAGGCGAGTTCAAGAAGCGCAACGTCAAGATCATCGGCATTTCGGTCGATCCGGTCGAAAGCCACGGCAAGTGGCAGGACGACATGAAGACGGCGACCGGTCATTCGGTAAACTACCCGCTGATCGGCGACAAGGACCTCAAGGTCGCCAAGCTCTACGACATGCTGCCGGGCGGTGCCGGCGAGACGTCGGAAGGCCGCACGCCGGCCGATAATGCCACGGTGCGCTCGGTCTACGTCATCGGACCGGACAAGAAGATAAAGCTGGTGCTGACCTACCCGATGACCACGGGCCGCAACTTCGATGAGATCCTGCGTGCGGTTGATTCCATGCAGCTGACCGCCAAGCATCAGGTGGCGACGCCGGCGAACTGGAAGCAGGGCGAGGACGTCATCATCACGGCTGCCGTCTCCAACGAGGACGCGATCAAGCGCTTCGGCGCCTATGAGACCATCCTGCCCTATCTGCGGAAGACCAAGCAGCCATCCGCCTGACCGCTCCTCGGAACAGTTTTTTGGCTTTCCCGTCGCCGCCAGCGAAATGATACTTGACTGGCCCACCCGAGCGGACAACCATGCTCCTCTCGGGTGTCGCCAGAGAAAATCATTCCTGGCGACCGAGAGTTGGGGAAGCCGGAATTGGACGTAGCTTTGGCCAGGCCGCAGGTCAGCGGCTTCTATGACAAGCCGACCGGGGCCATCCAGTATGTCGTTGCCGACCAGGCGACGAAACGCTGCGCCATCATCGATCCGATCCTCGATTTCGACGAGAAATCCGGTGCTACGGCAAACACTAATGCCGATGTCCTGCTCGACTTCGTCAGCGAGCAGGGGCTGAGCGTCGAATGGATACTCGACACCCATCCGCACGCCGATCATTTCTCGGCGGCGCATTATCTGAGAGAGAAGACCGGAGCGCCGACAGCGATCGGCGACAGGGTCGTCGACGTCCAGAATTTGTGGAAGGCGATCTACAACTGGCCGGATTTCCCCGCCGACGGTTCACAGTGGGACAGGCTGTTTGGTGAAGGCGAAACCTTCAAGGTCGGCACGCTTCCGGTCAAGGTGCTGTTCTCGCCCGGCCATACGCTGGCCTCGATCACCTATTTGATCGGCGATGCCGCCTTCGTCCACGACACGTTGTTCATGCCCGACAGCGGCACGGCGCGGACGGACTTTCCCGGTGGCAGTGCCGCGCGGCTTTGGCGCTCGATCCAGGACATTCTGGCGTTACCGGACGAGACACGCGTCTTCGTCGGCCATGACTATCAGGCCGGCGGCCGCGAACCTTTGTGGGAAAGCACGGTCGCTGAGCAGAAGGCGACCAACACCCATCTTGCCGCTGCGCGCAGCGAGGCCGAGTTCGTCGCCCTGCGCGAGACGCGCGACAGGACGCTGCCGATGCCGCGGCTGATCCTGCACGCGCTGCAGGTCAACATGAATGGCGGGAGGCTGCCCGAACCCGAAGCGAATGGCCGGCGGTACCTGAAATTTCCGCTGGACGGGCTTTGAGGGGTATTTTTTGTGGCGGGCGCGGCCGGAGTGAAACTGCGAATCTCCCCACCTGGGGGGGAGATGCCCGGCAGGGCAGAGGGGGGTGCTGCCCCTCCGATCTGTCAGCTAATTGTGGCTGTGCCTTCAGTCTTTCGGTTGGGTGAGTGACGCCGAAAAGCATCGATCCGTCACACCCCCCTCTGTCCTGCCGGACATCTCCCCCGCAAGGGGGGAGATCGGATGTTGTCCGCGTTTTCGCCAACCACCAGCAAAGACGTTAAACACAAAAAAGGCGGCGCCAGTTCCCTGGCGCCGCCTTTTTGTTCATTGCCTTAGCCGGCTTTAAGCCGCGGGCTGCGCCTCAATCGTGCGCAGCGCCTGGGTCTGGCGCTTGGCGGCGGCCTTGACCGCATCCTGCACCTTCTCGAAGGCGCGCACCTCGATCTGGCGCACGCGTTCGCGGCTGATGTCGAACTCGGACGAAAGCTCTTCCAGCGTCAGCGGCTCCTCGGCGAGGCGACGGGCCTCGAAGATGCGCCGCTCGCGCTCGTTGAGCACGGCAAGAGCGCCCGACAGCATGCCGCGCCGGTTTTCCAGCTCGTCCTGCTCGATCAGCATCTCTTCCTGGCTTTCGTGGTCGTCGACCAGCCAGTCCTGCCACTCGCCGGACTCACCTTCGCTCGCCCGGATCGGGGCATTGAGCGAGGCGTCGCCCGACAGGCGGCGGTTCATCGACACCACTTCGGCTTCGGAAACGTTCAGCCTGGTGGCGATCTCGGCTATCTGGTCGGGCTTCAAGTCGCCGTCGTCCAGCGCCTGGATCTTGCCCTTCACCTTTCGCAGGTTGAAGAACAGACGCTTCTGGTTGGCGGTCGTGCCCATCTTGACCAGGCTCCACGAGCGCAGGATGTACTCCTGGATCGAGGCCTTGATCCACCACATGGCGTAAGTCGCGAGGCGGAAGCCGCGCTCGGGTTCGAATTTCTTGACGGCCTGCATCAGGCCGACATTGCCTTCCGAGATCACTTCGCCGATCGGCAGGCCATAGCCGCGATAGCCCATGGCGATCTTGGCGACGAGCCTGAGGTGGCTGGTGACGAGCTTGTGCGCAGCGGATGTGTCTTCATGCTCGGCGTAACGCTTGGCGAGCATGTACTCTTCCTGCGGCTGCAGCATAGGAAAGCGGCGGATTTCTTCCAGGTAGCGGCTGAGGCCGCCTTCGCCGGAAACGATACTGGGTAGTGACTGGGCCATGATAGCGCCCCCTCTCTATTGGAGTGATGCCCCCGAAACGCGGCGGGCATGTGACGCGAGCACCAAAAGGCTCACCCGCGACATCAGATCTTATACAGGAACAAAACCAGAAAAGACAGGCATTTGTTCAACACGAAACAGTGTGTCACGCTGAAGTGAACAATGCCGCTCAGGTTTTCGATGGCAGGTTCAGAGCTTGCGGAAACCGCCTACGAGTTCCTCCATGTCCCCCGGTATAGGCGCTTCGAACCTCATCGTTAGATGGGTAGTGGGGTGACGAAATGCAAGGAGCCAGGCATGCAAAGCTTGCCGGGGAAATGCCTTGACCTGGCTTTTCAGCGGTTCCGGCAGCCGGTTGCCCTTGGTGCGGAAAGCCTGGCCATAATCGGGGTCGCCGATCACCGGATGGCCGATATGCGCCATGTGGACACGGATCTGGTGGGTGCGGCCGGTCTCCAGCCGGCATTCGACCAGGCTGGCGGTGGCGAACTCCTGCTGATCGACGCCGAAGCGCTCCTGCACGGCAAAGTGGGTGACTGCATGGCGGGCGTCGTCGCGTCCTTCCGGGACCACGGCACGGCGCACGCGGTCGGCGGCGCGGCCGAGCGGCGCGTCGACCCTTCCGGTCGGCCTCTGCGGTATGCCCCAGACCAGCGCCAGATAGGCGCGCTCCAAGTCGCCGGTCAGGCCGTGATCGGCGAAGGCTTCCGAGAGCGACTTGTGGGCGCGGTCCGTCTTGGCGACCACCATCACGCCGCTGGTCTCCTTGTCGAGGCGGTGGACGATGCCCGGCCGGCGCACGCCGCCGATGCCGGAAAGACTGTCGCCGCAATGATGGATCAGCGCGTTGACCAGCGTGCCGGTCCAGTTGCCCGCTCCGGGGTGCACGACAAGCCCGGCCGGCTTGTTGATGACGATCAGCTCGTCGTCCTCATAGAGCACATCAAGCGCGATGTTCTCGCCCTGCGGCGCCGCCGGCTCCGGCTCCGGCATGGTAACCGACACGCTTTCGCCCGGCGCCATCTTGCGCTTGGTCTCGTCGACAGGCTTGCCGTCGACCGAGACCGCGCCCTGCCTGATCAGCATCTGCACGCGGCTGCGCGACATGTCCGGACCGAGGCTGGCCGCCAGCCACTGGTCGAGGCGCAGGCCGGCCGCATCCGCGCCTGCCACCAGCACGGTCGGTTCCGCCTCTATCAATTCAGGGGCCTGTTCGCTATGAGCGCTCATTGAAAAACCGTTCCGGAACTGTTTCGCCATGGCCAGCCCGATCACCGAAGAAGACCAGGATAAGCCGCTCGACCCGGAGGTCGAAAAGGTGCGCAGGAAACTCGTCCGCTTCGTCGGGATCAATCTCGGCCTGCTGTTCCTCGCCCTTATGGTGGTGATTGGCGCCCTTGTCTACAAAGCGCGCAATGCACCGCCGGCGAACCCGCCGCTGGCCGGCGATATCCAGGCACCCGCCGGCGAACCGGTCAACGGCGACATCGTGCTGCCGGTCGGGGCCAAGGTGGTCAGCCAGTCGCTGTCCGGCAATCGTGTCTCGATCGACGCGGAGCTTGCCGACGGCAGCCGCACGATCTTCGTCTACGATATCACCGAGCGCCGCCTGATCGGCCGTTTTGCGATCCGCAACAAATGAGCGGTAGCAACCAATGAGTTGGCCACAGGCATGAGCGGGTTCGCCGAACATCGTCGCGTCGCCACGGTCGCCCTGGTCGTCGCCAACTATGACGAGGCGATTGCCTGGTATGTCGAGCAGTTGGGCTTCCTGCTCGTCGAGGATGTCGATCTCGGCGGCGGCAAGCGCTGGGTCACAGTGGCGCCGGCCAACGGGCAGGGCGCCAGGCTGCTTCTGGCCGAGGCTTCCGACGAGGCACAGAGCAAAAGCATCGGCAACCAGACCGGCGGGCGTGTCTTCCTGTTCCTGGAAACCGACGACTTTGCCCGCGACCACGCGGCGATGCTGGAGAAGGGCGTCGAATTCCACGAAGCACCGCGCTTCGAGCCCTATGGCACGGTGGCGGTTTTCGCCGATCTGCATGGCAATCTCTGGGATCTGATCGAACCGAAACGATAGGCTGACGGCCGGCTTTTCCTCGGCAAGGGAAAGCGGCCTAACCCCAGTTGCTTTTTCCCGGCGCTCAGCCTATATCGCCGGTTCTTGAACGCGCCCATCGTCTAGCGGTCAGGACACCGCCCTCTCACGGCGGGAACAGGGGTTCGATTCCCCTTGGGCGTACCAAGTTTTTCGACAAATTTGCAGGATGCCGTCGATTTCTTTTCTGAAGTCGACGACCCTCGATACTGCGGCGTTCGGGAAACCCGCTCTGCACAGGTAGCCGCAGCCTTGAAAAATCCCAGTGGCACCAACACTCCGGCCTTCATTTCATTCGTCTGGCAAATGTTAACGGACCCGAAACCGAGAACCTTAACGTCCCCGCAACTCACGGCGATATATTAGTTGTCGCTTTAGTAGCTGCAGGAGGTTGAAATGCAGAAAATAGCTTGTCGTTTCGCTTGGGACGAGTCTGGCGCGACCGCGATCGAGTATGGCTTGATCGCGGCTCTTATCGCGCTGGCGATCATCACCGGCGCCGGGGCGGTTGGCAATTCGCTCAACGGGATCTTCACGAACGTCGGCACTACGGTCAACAGCAGCGGCTCGTAAGTCGGTACATCAATTCGGTCGGCTATCGGCCGGATTTTCGTCGATCTCAGCCTCCAAGAGCGTAGCGCGTACGTGCTTCCGATGCCGGGCATTGGAAGTGCGAACGGCGCACTCTCAATCAGTCGTTGCGTCGCCGCGTTCGTCGCTTCTGGCGTCGTGGGGCTGTTTGCATTAGCATCACGTCACGGATCCTGAGGTACGGCTCCAGCGGCGCGCAGAACGCCGCGCTGTCCGGACGGCCAGTTTTGATGCCGTGGGGGAGGAAGGCCAATGCAGAAGCTGCAATCGCAGGGCGTCCATCACATCACGCTGGTCGGCGCCGGGCGCCAGACCTCTATCGATTTCTGGGAAGGCGTGCTCGGCATGCCGTTCATCTTCGAACAGCCCAATCTCGACAAGCCGAGGGAAAGCCACCTCTATTTCGATCCCGGCGACGGCCGGCTGATCACCATCTTCACCGACGAGAGCCGCACACCGGAGAAGCGGCGCACGCCGACCGACCCTGGCTGTGTTCACCACATCGCCTTTTCGGTGTCGCGCGTCACCTTCCTGCAGGCGGTCTCCCGGCTTGACGAGCGCGGCATCAAGCACAGCGGCGTGAAGGATCGCGGTTTCATGGATTCGATCTATTTCGAGGATCCGCTCGGCCTGCTGATCGAGTTGGCGTCCTACCGCTTCGAACCGCCGGCGGGCTTCACCCATGCCGATGTGCTGATGGAAGCGCACAGGCTGCGGGTCGCGCGCGGCGACTACAACATCGCCGAAGTGCATCTCGCCGATGCGATCCAGGCGCTCGTCGAGCGTTCCCGCGCCACCTTGTCGGACGATCGGGCGCCGAAGAACCCATATTGAACAGACCAGAGGGAGGACTAATATGGCCAAGACAGCGACGAAGACTGCCGGGAAATCCGCGGCCAAAGCTGCCGCCAAGCCGGCGGCGAAAGCTGCGGCAAAGCCGAAAGCCAAGGCGGCCGCCAGGCCTGCGGTGAAGGCGACGGCAAAAGCCGCGCCCAGGGTCAAGGCCAAGCCGGCCAAGAAGCCGGCGCTGAAGCTCAGCATGCTGAAGCCCAGCGTCAACAACATGACCGTGCGGGTGTTTGCGCGCGCGGCCGGTTTCGACCATGCCGAGACCGATGCCTGGGGCCACACACGTTCGCCGGAATTCATGGCGCGAAATCCCGCCCATTTGACACCGATGATTGAGGACAAGGGCCTTCCCAGAGGCGTGTTGTGGGAAAGTTGCGCCATCATGCAGTATCTCGCCAACAAGCACGGGCTGGAGAAGTTCTATCCGAAGGCGCCGGCCAAGCGGGCGATGGTCGACAGTGCCATGTTCTACCTGATCGGCACGCTCTACCCCTATGTGGCGCGCGCCACCTATCCGGCGCTCGGCTTCCCGCACTATGCCGGCGAGGTCGGCCACAGCGACGCGCACCCCGACAAGAAATCCGAGGCCCAGAAGGCGGCGATGGCGGCGATCGCTGAGCCTCTTGAGGTCTTCCATAGCTTCTTCAGGGACGGCAAGCCGTTCATCGGCGGCAAGAACCCGTCGATCGCCGATATCCGGCTGGCGGCGACGCTCGAATTCCTGGCCGTCGTCGACTATGCCTTGCCCAAATGGGCGAAGGACTATGTGGCGGCGATCGAGAAGAAGCTCGGCAAGGCCTATAGCGAGCCGGCCGGCGACGTGCGCGGCTACATCGCCCATGTGAAGTCGCAGGCCAAGGCCTGAGGGTAAGGATTCGTTAACCAAAGCCCTGTCTACTCAGGGCAATTCGCTTTCGGCCCGCGACCACGGATGTACTGGCGCAGAACGTCGTAGCGATAGGAAAGGTCGGCGCAATGCCGGCCTTTTTGCTTTTCGCACGCCGTCGCCAAGCGCGATCTGGCACGCAGGCCTCGTCCAGTGTCGCTTTTTTGGCGTCAACTTTTGTCGAGAGATATTGTCATCGCCGGCGTTGGCCCTACCATCCATTCAACAGTCCGGCATGGATTGTCGGTCAGGCGCGAGATGAGGGCTGGCGATGAAAAGCGTTGCGAGGCGGGTTGCAGTTGTGGGTGTGATGATGGCGGGCGCCGTTCATCCTTCAAATGCGGCTGAACTGAACACTATGAACGATGTCGGGACCGCCATCCAGGCATGCTGGACACCGCCGGCGGATGCCGGAACCGCCAGCGTCACCTTGAGCTTCAGCTTCAAGCGGGACGGCACGCTGATCGGGCCACCGAGGCCGACGGCCATCAAGGTGGAAGGCGATGCCAAGGCGAAGAAATCGTTTGTCGACGCCGCAACAACCGCCTTGCAGAATTGTCTGCCCCTGACCTTCTCAGCGAAGCTGGCGCAAGGGATCGCCGGCAACGTGTTCACGTTGCAATTCGCCTCTCCAAAGTAAGCCTCATTGTCAGTGGTGACTGCGCCTGGCCTCGGCATGCCGGGCAAGATCGGGTGTCTCGAAGACGTAATCGCTCCAGGCTGATTCCGGAACCTGGCCGGCAAGATAGCATTCCAGCAACAGGCTTTGCTCGGGATTGAGAGGCCTTGGCGCGCGCTGGTCCAGCCCCAGCGAGTGAAACAGGTTTCTTGTCAGGTCCGAGACGGTGATGTGGATCGACATCTGCGTTCTCCCTTTGGTCCTTCAACGCGGAAGGCCGGGCAAAGGTTTCGAACGCCTGGCGATAATGGCGCATTGATCCCGGTCCGTTGCGTTGCAGGTCCTCGGCGATGGTCGGGCTTGCGCTTCCTTCGAGGTTCGTCTCAATCTTGAAATAAAAATGTAATATCGAATTTACATGAAGTGACATAATACAATAGACAAAAGGTTATTCAGCCTGAGGATGACGAGATCATTAGAATTTACTCATGTAGATGAAGCTTGTTGAATTGATGGACTGTGGTTCCAGGTTCTCCGCAAAAAGAGCAGAGTTGTCCCGATGATCCGTTTCTGGCCTTCCATGATGGTCGCATTGATTTCGCTGGCTGCAGTTTTGTTCGGTACGCTTTCGTCCTACGCGGACAGCTGCGGCGCCATCAGAAGCCAATTGCTTTCGGCTGGCCGCAGCAACGGGGCGAGCGCGGAGCTCGTTCAACTGCGCCGGCAACTTGCAGCCATTCAGACTATCGAGAGACAGCGCCAGTGCACGGCGAAAAGTCCGCTTGGTGGTCTCTTCAACGCTTGCGCCGATCTCGCCAGGAGCCGCTCGGATGTGCAGCGCCGGATCGCTGCCGCCGGGAATTCAGGTCGCGACACAGCGGGTCTGCAGGCGCGCTTCGTGGCGCTTGGCTGCGCGCCTTCGGCAAAGCAACGGCCTGCGCGCGCCGCGCCCGGCACCCAATCGGCGAGCACCACGTTCGTCGGCAATGCGATGCTGTTTTGCGTGCGTCTGTCGGACGGGTATTTCTTCCCGGCGCCAAGATCGCAATTCGCCGCCAGCGGCGATCTGAAGGAGACGGCCGATCAATGCCGTTATATCTGCGATGACCCCAGTGTCGACCTCTACACGTTGAGCGACGCCAGCCTCGAAACCGACCAGATGATCGCGCTCGACACGCGCAAACCCTATACCGAGCTGCCGGCAGCCTTCAGATATCGCGATGATGCGAATTTCAAGGCATGCGACGTCAAGCGCTACTACCAGCGGGTCACCGAACTGCGAGCCAGGACTGTGACGCCCGCCAACATGCGCAATGCCATTATTCCGCTGCCGACGGCAAAGCCGGATCTCGGTACGGTTGCGGCTGTTCCTGGGATCGATGTCGAAGCCCCAGGTGCCGCCCAGCACCTTTCGATCGAGGCCGGCGAGCGGTCGGTGCGTGTGGTCGGCCCGGCGTTTTTCCCGGCAGAATGATCACCGGCCTTGCTCGATTGGCGATCACCGGTTGCGGCGTGCCTGCTGCGGTGCCGTTGCGTGATCCGTCTGGAACAGAGAGGCGCTCACGGCGTTGTGATCGACATCAGCCGGGAGAAACGCCGTGGTCACGTTCAGGGAAATGCGGGTGCTAGAGATCGTCGAAGACGACTCGCTGACCACCGAACAGAAAATCGCCGAACTGCGTGAGATCGAATCCGAGGCGCGTGGGCTGCAGCGGGCTGCCTCGGAGGGTCCGATGGACGATGATGACGGCTGGCAGGAAGATCTGCGTCAGGTTCGTCTGGCACTCGACAAGCTCGGTGCGAAGGAGCCGAAAAAGGGCGCAGCTTCACTGTGATGGCCGGTTCGCCGAGCTATCCGCGGATCCGCGTCTTGATCGCATCCATCCGAAACCGGGTCCCGCTTTTAGAGACCCGCTCCAATCTAATCGCAGACCATGCGAGCTCTCTTGCCAGGCTCACTGACGTTCCTGCAGGTCAGCGGGTTCGCCGGCGCCGACAGGGACGCAGACGCAGGCAACCTCGTCTGGTGCCGTCTCGGTGCTGCATGGCTGACCTTGCGCTCGGAAAAACGCCGGGGTGGCTGCGGCGCTACCGGAAAAGCGCCGTTTTCGACCTCGGATTGGCCGTAGTCGACATTCGGTGGCGGCCGATCCCAGATGCGCCGGACATCGAGCGGTCTCGGGATGACGACCGTGCCGTCATAACTGCGCGAGCAACCGCCGCCGAAAAGCAGCGCCAGCCCCATGAAAAAAGGCACAATCCGTCCAAGCATCAGCAATACCCCTGCCGTTGCTTATATAGCGGGTTCGACCCCGCCGACAACCGGGCGGAATGAAGCAGACCGTGCCAGGCAATCCTGTCTAACCGGCCGTTAAGGTTAGCGGATCCTTAATGCTTCTCGGGCACATTCCGCCGACGAACCGCGGAGGAGGGTTCGGCCTTGGTTTTCGGGGTGGGGACGGCATGGCGGAAGCGGACGAAACAATCGGCGCGCGCGGCAAGCGCGGGCCTCGCAGATCCACAGCGCATGGCGACGATGCATCATCGCCCGCCTCTTGCATGGATTCGAACGATGCGCTTCGCCAACTCGTCGAAACCGGTTCCGACTGGGTCTGGGAGACCGACGCCGAACTGCGCTTCTCCTGGCTTTCGCAAAATTACCAGGCCGCCACCGGCATCGATCCGGCAAACGTGCTTGGCCGGTTCCGCTTCGACTTCCTCAACCAGGTCCTGAACGGCGATCGCAGTGGCGCCGCGCATCTGGAGGATCTGCAGGCGCACCGGCCTTTTCGCGACTTCGTCTACGAGCTCAAGGGCGGCAACGCCGACTGCCGCTGGGTCTTGACGTCAGGCTTTCCGAAGTTCGACGACGAGGGAAGATTTGCAGGTTATCGCGGCATCGGCCGCAACGTCACGGCATTGGCCGGCGCCTTCAAAGGTCCGGGGCCGGAACCATCGGCCGACGGCGAGCCCGACCAGCATCTGGCCGACCTCGAGCGGACGATGGACGCCATGCATATGGGCGTCGTGCTTCTCGATGCCAGGCTCGACACGCTGATCGTCAACAAGGCCTATCGCGACCTCTCGAGGATTCCGGATGGCACTGTTGCCGTCGGCGCTCCGTTCAGCTTGTTGATGGAGCTCAACCGCCGCAGCGGCATCTATGGCGACATCGACGAACAGCAATGGCAGCGCTACCTCGCCACTCGCCTCGACGAGATTCGCGCCGGATCCGTCGCGCCGCGCGAATTTGTCCATGCCAACGGCAGGACGATGATGTTCTCGGTGACGGCGTTGTCCGGGGGCAGGCGGCTGCTGACCTATTATGAGGTCACCGAGATCAAGCAGCGCGATGCCGAGATCGAGAACGCCAACGCCAAAATCGCAGAGACCTTCGTCAGTCTCTGCACCATGGTCGACCAGATGCCGATCGGCGTCCTCGTCCTCGATGCCGATATGCGCGCCGAGATCATCAACCGTGCTTTCTATGATTTCTGGCAGATCGACGCCCGGCGCGCCGAGATCGGCTGCAGCTTCCGCGATCTGATGGACGCCAGCCGCGATATCGATCCGTTTGGTGCCGACGATGCGTCATGGCAGCGGCATGTCGCCGAGCGCGAGGCGGAAATCAGGGCCGGGATCGCCGCGGCGCGGCAGTTCCCGCGCAATGACGGCCGCACGCTGATATCGTCGATGGCGCCGCTGGCCGGCGGCAAGCGGCTGATCTCCTATGTCGACGTCACCGACATGAAGGACCGGGAGGCCGAACTTGCCGACGCGCTGGAGAAGGCGCGGCTGGCGGAAGCGGTGATCAACGCCGTCAAGGATCCGATCTTCGTCAAGGACGACCATCTGCGCTTCGTCTTCGTCAACGAGGCGTTCGCCGCTCTGTTTGGCCAGACGCCGCAAGCCATGCTCGGCAAGCCCGGCGGCGATTTCCTCTCGACGAACGCTGTCGCGCTCTTCGAGCAGAGCGAACGGGAGGTGCTTGCCACCGGACGCGCTTACGAAGTGGAAGAAAATTTCGAGGCCGATGGCGCCAGCCGATCGCGCATCGTCAGGAAGAGCCGCGTCGGCATGGCCAGCGGCCGCAACTACGTTGCCGGCTTCCTGTTCGACATTTCCGAGATGAAACGCCGCGAAACGGAGGCGCAGGACGCGCGCAAGCATCTCGCCAGCGTGCTGGAATCCTTGCCGGCCGCCGTGATCATCTACGATCGCGACGACAGGTTCGTGTTCGCCAACCGCAAGATCCAGGATACGCTGCCGGCCTTGAAGCCGGCATGGCAGCCCGGCTGCACATTCCGCGAAGCACTCGTGCTGGGTCATGCGAACGGCTATTTCCGCAACAGCGGCGATCCGCAAGTCGACCAGCTCTACGACAGCGACCATGACCGCTGGCTGGACGCGATCCTCGCCCGCTACCGCTTGCCCAATTCCTGCTACGAGCGTCATAACCCCGACGGCCGCTGGTATCAGGTCTACGACATGCGGACCGACGACGGCACCTTCATCGGTGTTCGCGTCGACATCTCCGAGATCAAGAGCCGCGAGGCGGCATTGCGCGATTCCATGCGCCAGATCGACCTGTTCCGGCACGTGATGGACGAGTTGCCGGTGGCCGCCTTCATCAAGGCGCAGGACCTGAGCATCGAATTCGTCAACAAGGCCTGGTGCGCGATCACCGGCTTGGCCAAGGAGGATGTCATCGGCCGCACCGACCGGCAGTTGTTCGGCGCGCAGGACGCCGATGGCTACAGTCATGACGACACGCAAGTCGCCGTGACGGGGGTCGTCAAGGAGGTCGAGGAACCCGTCACCCATCGCGACGGTACGGTTCGGCAGTTGATGACGCGCAAGAGCCGCCTGGTCGCGCTGGACGGGTCGGTGCATCTGGTCGGTTCGAGCACCGACATCACCGACGTCAAGGCGCGCGAGCGTGCGCTGGAAGAAAGCATGCGCGAGAACGAGGTGTTCCGCAGCCTGATCGACAACGTGCCGGTATCGATCTACGCCAAGCGCTCCGATCTCAGGCAGTTCTATGTCAACAAGGGCTGGTGCGATCTCACGGGCTTCAGCAAGGAAGAGGCTATCGGCAAGACCGACATCGAGATTTTCGGGCCGGATGGCGAGGCCTTCGTCAATGGCGATCTCGCCGTGCTGCGCACCGGCGAAACCCAGGAGGTCGAAGAGACGGTGACGCTGGCCGACGGCAGCGTCAGGCATCAATTCGCCCGCAAGGGCGCGATGATCGCCTCCGACGGTTCGCTCTACCTGATTGGCTCGACCACCGACATCACCGAGCTGAAGATGCGAGAGGCCGAGCTGCGCGAGGCGCGTCAGCGCGCCGTGCTCGCCGACCGCGCCAAGTCGGAATTCCTCGCCAATATGAGCCATGAGATACGCACGCCGATGAACGGCGTGCTCGGCATGGCCGAACTGCTGGCCAAATCGGACCTCGACCCGAAGCAGAAGACATTTACCGACATCATCGTGAAGTCGGGCAATGCGCTGCTCACCATCATCAACGACATACTGGACTTCTCAAAGATCGATGCCGGTCAGCTGGTGCTGGATCCGGCGCCGTTCAATCTCGCCGAGGCGATCGAGGATGTGGCGACGCTGGTGTCGACACGCGCCAAGGAGAAGGACCTCGAGCTCATCGTGCGCGTCGAGCCTCGTCTCGAGAGCCTGTTCATAGGCGATGTCGGCCGCATCAGGCAGATCGTCACCAACCTGCTCGGCAACGCGGTGAAATTCACCGATGAGGGCCATGTGCTGGTCGACGTCACCGGCGAGAGGGTTCCAACCGGAACGAAGCTCACCATCTCGGTCACCGATACCGGCATCGGTATCCCCGAGGAGAAACTGAAACTCGTGTTCGAGAAATTCAGCCAGGTCGACACCTCGTCGACGCGGCGGCACGAGGGAACTGGCCTCGGCCTCGCCATCACCTCGCGGCTCGTCGAGCTGATGGGCGGCGACATCGGGGTCGAAAGCGCTGAAGGGAAGGGTTCGACGTTCTGGTTCTCGGTTACGTTGCCGAGGGCCGGACAGCAGAATGGGCAACGCATCATGCCCATCGACGTGACCGGCGCGCGCGTGCTGATCGTCGACGACAATGCCGTCAACAGGGCGATCCTGACCGAGCAGATGACGTCGTGGACGTTCGATTCCTGCGCGGCCGAAAGCGGCGCCGAAGGCCTCAAGGTGCTGATCGCCGCCGCCGCCTATGGCGTGCCGGTCGACTGCGTCGTGCTCGACTACCAGATGCCTGAAATGAGCGGCGCCGAAATGGCGCGGATCGTGCGCAACACCGCCGGCCTTGCCGGCACGCCGATCATCATGCTGACCTCGGTCGACCAGTCGCTCGCCAACACCAGCTATCGCGATCTCGGCATCGATGCCCAGTTGATCAAGCCAGCGCGCTCTTCGGTGCTGCTGGAAACGCTGGTCGCCACCATCCAGCGGCATCGCCACAACACTGGCGGCAGCGATGCGCAGCCGCTCGCGGCCGACCCCGCTCCAGGCAATGTTGCACGGCCACAGCCCTCGGCACCGTCCGAACAGCGGGCACTGCTGCAGCCGCCTTCGATTCGCCCCCGGCCCGCCGCGACGGGCGGTGGCGACAGACTGGACATCCTGGTGGCCGAGGACAATGAGGTGAACCAGATGGTGTTCACCCAGATCCTCGGCGAGACCGGTTATGGTTTCGAGATCGTCGGCAATGGCCGCAAAGCGCTCGACGCCTTCGGCCGGCTCAACCCGTGCATGATCCTGATGGATGTCTCCATGCCGGAGATGAACGGTCTCGAAGCGACCGCCGCCATTCGCCGGCTGGAGGAGGAAACCGGCACGCATGTGCCGATCGTCGGCGTCACCGCGCATGCGCTGAAGGGCGACCGCGAGCGCTGCCTGGAGGCAGGCATGGACGACTATCTGCCCAAGCCGATCAGTCCCCGGGCGTTGCTCGAGAAGGTCGAGCGCTGGGTCGGCGCCAGCCGGCAGGCTCAGCGCAACGCCGGGTAGGCCGGCTCTGCCCGAGTGCCGAGAATACGGCGAAGATTCGCACCCCTGCCAGCGCCAAGACTATGGCGCGATCGCACCATATCAAAGGCGGCATCCAGCCGGGACAATGGCCACATTCGAATTCCGCTCTTCCCAGTTACGGGCGGGAGCAGCGACCGCCAGCATGAGACAGCGTCAACCTACCCCAACGGACCTGTTTTTGGCGATGGCCCGGCCACGACACCGTCTGGCTGAGAGCAACGCGCTCCCGTCCGGCTTTTCTTCATAGAGGCCGGCTGATCCCCAAATCTCCGGCCAGCCTCGGCCGAATAGAGCAAGTCCCTGATTCCGGTGACAAAGCCGGGCTGCGTCGTGAGTGCCGGCCAGGTGGCATTCTGCTCATCCCGATAACGCGTTACCGGGGTGACATCAAACTGTCATGCGACTGTTATAATCGAAGGCTATTGGCCTCAGCGGGCGCCGACTGACGAGCGCCGAGAGACCATCTTCCGAACAGGAGCAGGCCACATGAAGAAATTCCTCTATACGGCGTCGGCCGCTGCGCTTGCGCTCGCCGCGTCGTCCGGCTTCGCCGCCGCGCGCGACCAGATCCAGGTCGCCGGGTCATCGACCGTGCTACCTTATGCCAAGATCGTTGCCGAGCAGTTCGGCGAAACATTCACCAACTTCAAGACTCCGGTCGTCGAATCCGGCGGCAGCGGCGCCGGCATCAAGGAATTCTGCAAGGGCGTCGGCGAAGACACGATCGACATCGCCAACTCGTCGCGTCCGATCAAGGCGGACGAACTCAAGTCCTGCGCCGCCGCCGGCGTGAAGGAAGTCCAGGAAGTCCGGATCGGCTATGACGGCATCGTCTTCGCCTCCGACATCAAGGGCCCGGACTGGGCGCTGGTACCCGCCGACATCTACAAGGCGCTCGCGGCCAAGCTGGTCGTCGACGGCAAGCTGGTCGACAATCCGAACACCAAGTGGAGCCAGGTCAATCCGAAGCTGCCCGACTGGGACATCGCCGCCTACATTCCGGGCGAAAAGCACGGCACGCGCGAAGTGTTCGAGACCAAGCTCCTCGATGCCGGCTGTGACAAGGCTGCTCTCAAGGCCGCCGGCATTGCCGACGACAAGGAAATCGGCAAAACCTGCATCGCCATCCGCAAGGACGGCAAGGCCGTCGACATCGATGGCGACTATACCGAGACTCTCGCCCGCATCGACTCCAACAAGACCGGCGTCGGCGTGTTCGGTCTCGCCTTCTATGAGAACAATGCCGACAAGCTGAAGGTCGCTACCGTGGAAGGCATCGTGCCTTCGACCGAGACGATCGCCAGCGGCAAGTATCCCGTCTCGCGCCC
Organism: Mesorhizobium sp. M7A.F.Ca.US.006.01.1.1; assembly: GCF_003997935.1. Lineage (GTDB taxonomy): Bacteria > Pseudomonadota > Alphaproteobacteria > Rhizobiales > Rhizobiaceae > Mesorhizobium. The sequence continues at coordinate 9,127 of NZ_RZQL01000083.1, read as the reverse complement.
GCTGTTCTTCTACGTCAAGAAGGCGCATCTGGGCGTCGTTCCCGGCCTCAAGGAATATGTCGAGTTCTTCCTTGACGACCAGATGGTTGGCCCGGAAAGCCCGCTCGCGGAATACGGCCTCGTTGCTGCTCCCGATGCCGAGCGTCAGGCCCAGCGTGACGCTTTCGCCACCGGAAAGTCGATGTAATCAAGTTGCCGAACCGGGGTGCGGGCCAAATCCGCGCCCCGGTTTCACCGCAGGCCGCAATGGCGGCTGCGTTAGAATTTCTCTTGGGGTGGGTCCATGTCGTCCTTGCTCGTACTGGCCATCGTCGTTGCCGTCGGCCTGGTTGCCTTTTTCATCGGCCGGCAGCGTGCCGCGGCCCAGGACAATGGCAAGGTCAAGCCGCATTCGCGCGCCCACTATCATGGCTGGTGGGCCTTCCTGCTCGCCGTCCTGCCTGCACTTTTGCTGCTTGCCGTCTGGGCCGTCGGTTCTTCGGTCTATCTTGACCGACACATCCATGCTGCCTTGCCCGAGCGCACAGTCGACAGCAAGGTTGCCAGCGAGGCACTGGATGTCAGCCTGGTAAAGAGCCTCGCCAGGGGCCTGCGCAAACTAGATGCTGGCACATTGGCCGCAATGCCTGCCAGCTTTGCCGAGTTGCAGCCGCTGCTCGCCGCCAAGGGCGTGGCACTGGCGAGCGACACACAGGATTACATGATCCCGATCGCCGTCGAGGCGAACAAGGTCCAGGACCGGCTCGGCCTGTTCGGCGCCATTGTCATTCTCGCTTCCTCGATCGCCGGCGCCTTCTATGCGCTCAGGCAGATCGCGCCGCGCGCCAGGGCGCGCAACAATGTCGAGCGGCTGATGCTGTGGGGGCTGCTTGCCGCCTCCACCATCGCCATCCTGACCACCGTCGGCATCGTGCTTTCGATGCTGTTCCAGACGATCACCTTCTTCGAGAGCGTCTCGCCGATGAGTTTCTTCTTCGGCACGGTCTGGGATCCGCGTTTTGCCGCTGCCGGTTCTGGCGGCAGCCAGGGCCAGTTCGGCCTGATCCCGCTTCTTTCCGGCACGCTCTACATCGCCGCCGTCGCACTGCTGGTCGCGGTGCCGGTCGGGCTGATGTCGGCTGTCTACATGGCCGAATACGCAACGCCCAGGGTGCGCTCGGTGGTCAAGCCGGCGCTGGAACTGCTGGCCGGCATACCGACCATCGTCTACGGCATCTTCGCCGTCGTCACGCTTGGGCCGTTCCTGCGCGACCTGTCCGCGGCACTGACCGGCGGCTCGCCGTTCATCCAGGGCCAGAGCATCTTCACCGCCGGCCTGGTCATGGGCGTCATGCTGATCCCGGTCGTGTCCTCTCTCTCAGACGACATCATAACCGCGGTGCCACGCGCCATGCGCGACGGGTCGCTCGGCCTTGGCGCGACCCGCTCCGAGACGATCAAGCGGGTGATCCTGCCGGCTGCACTGCCCGGCATCGTCGGCGCCATCCTGCTGACTGCCTCGCGCGCCATCGGCGAAACGATGATTGTCGTGCTGGCGGCGGGCGTCGCCGCCAACCTGACCATCAACCCGTTCGAGGCGATGACGACCATCACCGTCAAGATCGTCAACCAGCTCACCGGCGACCTCGAGTTCAATTCGCCGCAGACGCTGGTCGCCTTCGCGCTCGGCCTGACGCTGTTCGCGCTGACGCTGGTGATGAATATCGTCGCGCTCTACATCGTGCGCAAATATCGGGAGCAGTACGAATGACCGACATTCCCATGGATACGATGGTCAGGGCGGCGGCCCATCCGCGCCGCGACATCGGCCTGAAGGCCCGTTATGCCGCCGAACGCCGTTTCCGCATCTATGGCGTCGTGGCGATTTCCGTAGGCCTGGCGTTCCTGGCAATCATGCTGATCACCATCGTCTCGAAAGGCTACACCGCCTTCTGGCAGACGACGGTGTCACTGCCGATCACGTTCGACGAGAAGGTGATCGATCCTTCCGGCAAGCGCGCAACCGATCCGAGCGTTCTGATCAAGGCGAACTACCCCAAGCTCGCCGAAAACGCGCTGGTCGCCAAGCTCGGCATCAATCCCGATGACAAGCCGGCGATCAAGCAGCTCAAGGGTTTCCTGTCGGAAGGCGCCCGCGTCCAGTTGCGCGATATCGTTGCCGCCGATCCCTCCGTGATCGGCACGACACGCGACGTCAACATCCTCGCCGCCGCCAATCTCGACTCGGCTTTCAAGGGCCAGATCGACCTCAGTGTCGAGGAAGCGCGACGCAAGGTCTCGGACCAGCAGATCACCTGGATGAACAAACTCAAGGCCGAGGGCGCGATGGCCGAGCACTTCAACAGCGGCCTGTTCACCTACGGCGCCTCCAGCCGCCCGGAAACCTCGGGCATGGGCGTGGCGATCATCGGCTCGTTTTACATGATGGTGATCGTGTTGCTGCTGGCGCTGCCGATCGGCGTCGCCGCCTCCATCTATCTGGAGGAGTTCGCCAAGAAGAACCGTTTCACCGACCTTATCGAGGTCAACATCAACAATCTGGCCGCGGTGCCGTCAATCGTCTTCGGTTTGCTCGGCCTCGCGGTGTTTATCAATTTCCTGGGCATGCCACGCTCCGCCGCTTTCGCCGGCGGCCTGGTGCTGACGCTGATGACGCTGCCGACGATCATCATCGCGACGCGCGCCGCGCTTGCCGCGGTGCCGCCGTCGATCCGCTCGGCAGCTCTCGGTCTTGGCGCCTCCAAGATGCAGATGGTGTTCCACCACATCCTGCCGCTTGCGGCGCCCGGCATCCTCACCGGCACCATCATCGGTCTTGCACGTGCGCTCGGCGAAACCGCGCCTCTGCTGCTGATCGGCATGGTCGCCTTCGTCGCCGATCCACCGACGACGCCTTTCGATCCGGCCACCGCGCTGCCGGTGCAGATCTATATGTGGGCGAACGAGGCCGAACGCGCCTTCGTCGAGCGTATGTCGGGCGCCATCATTATCCTGCTCGTCTTCCTCATGGCCATGAACATCACCGCGATCGTGCTTCGGCGTCGGTTCGAGCGGCGCTGGTAGAAAAAAGGCATTTTGGTATGAACATCATGACCGAACAGTCCCTTGAAAACGCAGTGGGCGACAAGATGAAGTCGAACGAAGTGATCAAAATGCGCGGCGACAAGGTCGGCGTGTTCTACGGCGAGAAGCAGGCGCTGTTCGACGTCGATCTCGACGTCCGCCTGAACCAGGTGACGGCGCTGATCGGCCCCTCCGGCTGCGGCAAGTCCACCTTCCTGCGCTGCCTCAACCGCATGAACGACACCATCGATTCAGCACGGGTAACCGGCAAGATAACGCTCGACGAAGAGGACATCTACGACAAGAACATCGATGTCGTCGAACTCAGGGCGCGCGTGGGCATGGTGTTTCAGAAACCCAATCCGTTCCCCAAATCGATCTACGAGAACGTCGCCTATGGGCCGCGCATCCACGGATTGGCCAAGCGCAAGGCCGACATGGATCAGATCGTCGAGTCGAGCCTGAAGAAGGCGGCAATCTGGAACGAGGTCAAGGACCGTTTGCAGGAACCTGGCACGGGTCTTTCCGGTGGCCAGCAGCAGCGTCTGTGCATTGCACGCGCCATCGCCGTGTCACCCGAGGTGATCCTGATGGACGAACCGTGTTCGGCGCTCGACCCGATCGCTACCGCTCGCGTCGAGGAACTGATCGACGAACTGCGTCAGAACTATACGATCGTCATCGTCACCCATTCGATGCAGCAGGCAGCGCGGGTGTCGCAGCGCACCGCGATGTTCCATCTAGGCTATCTGGTCGAGGAGGGCGCCACCGACAAGATGTTCACCACCCCCGACGACAAACGCACCCAGGACTACATCACCGGCCGGTTCGGCTGAGCTCAGGCATATGAGGGACGAAGATCATGGGTGAACATACCGTCGCATCTTTCGATGAAGATCTGGAGCAGATCAGCCAGCTGATCCGCGACATGGGCGATCTCGCCCGCTCGATGGTCAGTGGCTCGACCAGGGCTTTGCTCAATTCGGACAATGCGCTGGCGCAGCGGGTGGTTTCCGACGACGCTATCATGGATGCACGTCAGCGCGAGCTGGACGATCGCGCTATCACGCTGATCGCCAAGCGCCAGCCAATGGCCAACGATCTGCGTGCGGTGGTCGGTTCGATCCGCATGGCCGGCGACCTCGAGCGTATCGGCGACCTTGCCAAGAACATCGCCAAGCGCGTCGGCACTGTCGGGCTGAGCGTCACGCCGCACGACCTTTCGCATTCGATCGACGCGATGGCGCAACTGGTGCTGATCCAGGTGCAGGGGGTCGTCGACGAGTATGCCGCCGCTGACCCGGCAGCGCTTGCCACGCTCAGAAACAATGACGAACGCATCGACGTCAAATACACCTCGGTGTTCCGCGAACTGCTGACCTACATGATGGAAGATCCCCGCAACATCACGGCGTGCACGCACCTGTTGTTCTGCGCCAAGAACCTCGAGCGGATCGGCGATCACGTGACCAACATCGCCGAAAATGCTTACTATGTTTTGACGGGCACGCAGTTGCCAGCCAATCGTCCCAAGCAGGACGAGACGGCAATGTCCGCGCCAGCGGCATAACAGGGGTGACCAGCCGATGATCGCCCCACGCATCATGGTGGTGGAGGATGAGGAGCCGCTAGGCGTGCTGCTCCGCTACAATCTTGAATCCGAAGGTTACCAGGTCGAGGTGGTGACGCGCGGCGACGAGGCCGAAATCCGGCTGCAGGAGAATGTTCCCGACCTTCTGGTGCTCGACTGGATGGTGCCTGCGGTTTCCGGTATCGAGCTCTGCCGGCGCCTGCGGATGCGTCCCGAGACCGAGCGGCTGCCGATCATCATGCTGACCGCACGAGGCGAGGAAAGCGACCGCGTGCGCGGCCTGTCGACCGGTGCCGACGATTATCTGGTCAAGCCTTTCTCGACGCCGGAGTTCATGGCCCGGGTCAAGGCGCTGCTGCGCCGGGCCAAGCCGGAAGTGCTGTCCAGCGTGCTCAAGGTCGGCGACATCGTGCTCGATCGCGAGTCGCACCGTGTCTATCGCAAGAAGAGCGAGATCCGGCTTGGGCCGACGGAATTCCGCCTGCTTGAATTCATGATGCGCCATCCCGGCCGCGTGTTCTCGCGCAGCCAGCTGCTCGACAATGTCTGGGGCGAGACGATCTACATCGACGAGCGCACGGTCGATGTGCATGTCGGTCGGCTGCGCAAGGCGGTCAACAATGGCCGCATGCCTGATGTCATCCGCACGATCCGTGGGGCGGGTTACGCCATCCGCGAGGATTAGCGCCAATTCCGTCCCGACATACAATTTCGGACGGAAAACCGGTTCAAGCTTTCCTGGAATTACTCCGGGCGCAGCTCACGGTCGGATCTCGCGATGGCCGTAAGCCCGACGCAATTCTGGACAGGTACCGATCAGAATTTGTAGGCGATGCCGATGCGAACGTCATGGGTCTTGAGATCGATGTTCAATGGCGGTGCATCCTGCACGTCGAATGTCTTGGATCCAAAATCGGTATGGCGGTACTCGGCCCGGAGGATCATGTTGTCGGTGAAGGCGTATTCCGTGCCGACGCCGAGCGTCCAGCCGGTATAGGTCGTGTTGAAATCATCATCGGCTCCGACGAGCCTTTGATTTACGTCGGCGAAGGCTACACCACCGGCAACATAGGGCAGCCACCGGTCCACAGCGTATCCGAGGCGCGCTCGGATCGCACCAGCCCGACCTATCTCTTGGACTACCGGGTAGTCAGCGGGCCAGGGAACCCCCGCCGAATTGTATACGAGCGCATCGTCGTCGGCTCCGCTCCAGGCGATGTCGGCATCGATGCCCAAGACGACGTTGTTGCCGAATTGGTAGTTCGCACCGACATAAAGACCTCCCGTGAGACCCTCCGGTCCCGGATTGGCATAATCGTCATTTCCGGTGAAGTGGCCGTCTCCCCAGATATATCCCGCCTGGACGCCACCATATCCGCCTGTCCAGTCGAAACCGATCGGAGGAGCCATCGGTATATCTGGAGAGGCTGCATGGGCGGGCGAGAACCCCGCTGCCAGCACCAGGCCCGCCGAGATTGCAAATATGCGCATGTAAAATACCTCTCGGCCGACTAGCGAACGGTCGGTCAAGGTTCTGAGTCGGCAAAGCCGATCCGTGACGCGCCCCACTACCTCCGCTTCCCGGCATCCGAGCCCTGCCAGCCGCCGAGCATGTCGAATGCTTCCAGGCCGTCTGACTGCGGGTCCTGATGCGATCGTAAGCCGGTTAACGTGAAATGCGTCCAAGCCCTGTTTATTGCCCGTCCCCAATAGGACGACTGTGGGAGAGCGGGTTGCTCCGCTTCACCGATATGCTGCATCTGAATTGCTTCGCCTGACATGTGGACCCCCCGGTGTGCGGCTGGCCGGAGCGCTTAGGCTCAACCGTAAAATATCTGTCGGCGAAGTTGATTGTGCTGTCACTGTCCCGAGCGAGGCTGGCGGGCGTATTGGGATCCTCAGTCATGAAGATGAGACGCAAAATCAAGGCGCGGGACACCTCCTGATGTCAGCGGACGGGACGGAGATCCGGCACAACGGACTCAGGCGCGGACGGAGGCGAGCCAGCCTTCCACGATCGCTCCTCCGTTTCCGTTGCCCTGTTTGAGCAAGGTCTCATAGGTTGCCATCCGCATTGAATCCCTGGCGAGAGTGCGGACAGAACTCGGGCTGATCTGATATCGCTTCTGGAAGGCGCGGCTGAAGTGCGCCTCGCTGCGAAACCCGTGGCTACGGGCGATGGCGGCTATCTTGTGATCCGGCGTCGATCGTAGAATGCTCTGCAAGCTCACCCTTAGCCGTTCAGCCAGCATCCAGCGTTGTACGCCACCATGTGGCTCGAACAAACGGAACAGGTTGGATCGGGAAACTCCAACCTCCGCCGCCAGCTCATTCGGGCCGAAGTCGGGATCGGACAGTTTTTGTCGTGCGGTCGACGATGCACGTTGGAAAAGAAAACGCTTGTCACGCCGCTGTCGCGTTGTGGGAGCGCCAAAGGCGGCGGCGGCAAAGCGCAGGATGCCGTCGACTGCCACCTGACTCTGGTGAACGCTGATGCCCTCGATATGCTTCACGAGTGCCCTGATCTGGGTCCCCAGCATGGCACCGGCGTCTTCGCTCGCCGTCAGCACAAGCCCGTGGGCGTTGTTCTGCAGCCCGGCCGGTACACTGGCCTTGTCGAAAGTCAGCGCGATCCCCTCATAACCCGAGGTGCGGCTCTCATAGGGCAGTGAATAGTCGACGGCGACGATGTCACCGGGAACATGGTCTTGGATCAATCCGTCGTAGTTGCTCGTGACCCGCCCTTCCAAGACCATGTACAGCACCATGTGCTGGGTCGGCCGATCGTCGATGACCTGTTGCGTCCTCGACATCGCCATTGCTGACCCGCCGTTGACATGCACAAACGCGCCCGAGAGTTGCCAACTGCAACCATGAAAATCAAAAAGCGAGAGGTCGGCGTTCTCGGGGATGGAACAGTCGACCAGGAGAGAAAGCGCACTTTTCCATGCAGCGAAACATTCTCCGCCTGGCGGAAACGGCCATTCAACGCGCTGTGCGGCTGCCATGTCGAACGTGCTGTCGGGCCTGCGCATCCTGAACCCCCGCTGCCCTCTGCATTGCACCGGTCGCATGAGGTCTATGATTGTCGAAGTAGTCAACAGCTTGGGATGCTCGGTCAAGCGGTTGGGACGTACGGTCATGGTGTCCGGTGATGTTTTCCCCGGAAGGCCAGGACGTTCGCATGCATCTGCATTGCAGTGTTGGCCGAGAGTTGGTCGTCAGGCGACGTTCTTGCGTCCGAGACCGGATCTCGCCTGCACGCCCGGCGCAAAAATCTCCTGATCGACGAAGATCAACGCCCGCATGGCGCAGCCTTCGCGGATCAGCGGCAGTTCGTTCGGCTCGGTGTCGAAGGAAATCGATTTGGAATGCTGGCCGCCGGCGGTCTGGGCAATCGCTTGCCGCAATGCCGGCTCGATCAGGTCGAAGGCGGCGGCGCTGACGCCGACCATGGCGACCGGTGCCGGATCGATCAGCGCGAACAGGCTGCCGAGGCCGTAGCCGAGCGCTTCGCCGGCCTTGCGATAGGCCTCCCGTTCGGGTCCGTCCCTTTCGCGGGCGGCGGCAGCCAGGGCGCGCATGTCGGCGTCGCTGACATCGGCGACGGGTTCTGCATCCTCGCCCATCTGCCGGGCGTTGCGCCAGATGGCATAATTGCCGGCATAGGCTTCGACGCAGCCGCGCCGTCCGCAGCGACATAGCGCGCCGTTCGGCCGATGGATCATGTGGCCGAATTCGCCGCCCGAGGAATGGGTGCCGGTGAACAATTCGCCCTTCAGCACCAGCCCCATGCCGATGCCGTGCGACAAAAGGATGGCGATGAAATCGTCGCGGTAACGATCAGGGTCGCGCCAGCGCAGCGCCACCGCCATCATGTTGCAGTCATTCTCCATAATGGCTGGGATGCCGAACTCGTCTTCGAATATGTCGGCGAAGGCGATGTCGGTGTGCGGCGTGATCGGCGACCACAGCATGGCGCGGGCACGGGTGTCGGTGATGCCCTGGATGGCCAGCGCGATACGGGCGATGCTGCGCACGTCCAGGTCGGGATCTTCCAGGCGGCGCCGCACGATTGCCGTGCATTCGCCGATCAGCGATTCGCGCGACATCGTCAGCGTGTCCAGCCGGCGCTGTTCCTCGGATATTACCTGGCCGGCATAGTCGATGACGGCGACGGAGAGGAAGTTCAGCGACAGCACCACGGTCATGACCGCGGCCGCTTCCGGATTGAGGCTGAGGCCGACCTGCGGCCGGCCGCGTTTGAGCGAGCCGGCCTCGTTCGGCTTGCTTTCGGTCAGGATGCCTTCGACGATCAGGTCGGATGAGATCGCGGAGATGGTCGAATGACTGAGGCTTGTGGTCGCGGCGATCTCGGTGCGCGACGGCTGTCCGGCGCGGCGCACCGCCGCGATCACCATCGCGCGGTTGCGGCGGCGCAAATCGTCGTGGCGGATTCCGACCGACATGCTT
>NZ_RZQL01000082.1 GCF_003997935.1 Mesorhizobium sp. M7A.F.Ca.US.006.01.1.1 | reverse complement strand
TCACCCACATGGTCTGGTACAAGATCGGCAGCGCCGACGAGCCGCCCGGCAAATCCGGCATCGCGCATTTCTTCGAACATCTGATGTTCAAGGCGACGACCAATCATGCGGCCGGCGAGTTCGACCGCGCCGTCTCCGATATCGGCGGCTCCAACAACGCCTTCACCTCCTACGACTACACCGCCTTCCACGAGACGGTGGCGCCATCGGCGCTCGAGCTGATGATGAGCTTCGAGGCTGATCGCATGCGCAATCTCATCCTCACCGACGATGTCATCAAGACCGAACGTGATGTCATCCTCGAGGAGCGCCGCTCTCGCATCGACAACAGCCCCGAGGCCGTGCTGGACGAGGAGGTCGATGCGACGCTGTGGCAGAACCAGCCCTATCGCATTCCGGTCATCGGCTGGATGCAGGAGATGCAGCAGCTGAACCGCGTCGACGCGGCCGCCTTCTACGACAAATACTACCGGCCCAACAACGCCGTGCTGATCGTCGCCGGCGATGTCGAGCCGGACACGGTGCGGGCGCTGGCCGAAAAGACCTATGGCAAGGTGGCGCGCGGCCCCGACCTGCCGCCTCGCATCCGCCCGGTCGAGCCGGAGCAGAACACCAAGCGCACGGTCACGCTCTCCGACGCGCGCGTCAGCGTGCCGAGCTTTTCCACGCAATGGGTGGTGCCGTCCTATCACACAGGCAAGCCGGGCGAGGCGGAAGCGCTCGACCTCCTGGCGGAGATCCTTGGCGGCGGCAATCGCAGCCGGCTCTACCAGGCGCTCGTCGTCCAGCAAGGTATCGCATCCAGCGCCGGGGCCTTTTTCCAGGGCACCATGCTCGACGACACCAATTTCACCGTCTACGGCGCGCCGCGCGGGGATGCCAAGATTTCCGACGTCGAAGCGGCGGTCGATGCCGAGGTGGCACGCATCGTCCGGGATGGCGTCACGCCATCGGAACTGGAAAAGGCCAAGGACCGCTATGTCAGGTCGATGATCTTTGCCCGCGACAAGCAGGATTCCATGGCCAACATCTACGGTTCGACGCTGGCCACCGGCGGCATTGTGCAGGACGTCCAGCAATGGACGGACCGCATCCGCAAGGTCACGGCAGACGAGGTCAAGGCCGTCGCCGCGCGCTATCTCGTGCTCGCCCGGTCGACCACAGGCTATCTCTTGCCGCAGCAACAGGCGGGGAATTGATGATGAATTCGATGCCCATGAGCGAGGCCGCCCCCTCATCCGGCCGCTTCGCGGCCACCTTCTCCCCGCTGGGGAGAAGAGGCTGGCGCCAGCGCTTGCAAGCTCCTCTCCCCGTCGGGGAGAGGTCAGCTGAGCGAAGCGGAGGCTGGATGAGGGGGAGCGCCGGCTTCCGCGATTGGTCGCTGCCGACGATTGCCGCATGGCGTGCACTCACCACCCTCTTCCTCTCCGTCCTCTTCCTCATCCTGCCGGCACTCACCGCGCGGGCCATGGACATCCAGTCCGTCACCTCGCAAAAAGGCATCACCGCCTGGCTGGTCGAGGATTATTCCGTGCCGGTCGTCGCCATCCGCTTCGTCTTCGGCGGCGGCTCGACGCAGGATCCCGTCGGCAAAGAGGGACTGGCCAATCTGATGACCGGCCTTTTCGACGAAGGCGCCGGCCCGCTCGACAGTGAAGACTTCCAGATCAAGCTCGACGATGCCGGCGCCGAAATGAGCTTCGACGAGAGCCGCGACGGCATCTACGGCTCCATGCGCATGCTGGCCGAGCAGCGCGACCAGGCCTTCGACCTGTTGCGGCTGGCGGTCAACGAGCCGCGCTTCGACCAGCTGCCGATCGACCGCATCCGCTCCCAGATACTGTCCGGCATCATCGCCGGCGAGAATGATCCCGACACGGTGGCGCAGAACAAATGGGCGCGGGCGCTTTATGGCGATCATCCCTATTCCCGCTCCGATCAGGGCACCAAGGAAAGCATCGCCACCATCACGCCGGACGATCTGAAAGCCTTGCACAAAGCGGTGTTCGCCCGCGGCGGCCTGCGTGTCGCCGTCGTCGGCGCCATCGACGCGGAGACGCTGAAGAAGAAGCTCGACATGGTGTTCGGCGACCTGCCGCAAAACCAGGCGCTGAGGCCGGTGGCCGATATCGACCCCAAGCTGGCGCAGCATATCGAGGTCGATTACGACCTGCCGCAGACCTCGCTGCAACTCGCCTTTCCCGGCGTGAAACGCAAGGCGGCGGATTTCTTCCCCGCCGTGCTGATGAACGAGATCCTCGGCGGCGGCACCTTCACCTCGCGCCTGTTCCAGGAGGTGCGCGAGAAGCGCGGGCTGGCCTACAGCGTCAACTCCTCGCTCATCAACCAGGACCACGCCAGCGCGCTGATCGTCAGCACCGGCACCCGCTCCGACCGCGCGGCCGAGACGCTTGGCATCGTCCGCGATGTGGTCAAGCAATTGGCCGAGCAAGGCCCGACCGAAGCCGAACTGGCGGCGACCAAGAAATACATGATCGGCGCCTACGCCATCAACAATCTGGACTCCTCCAGCGCCATTGCCGCGACACTGGTCGAACTGCAGCTCGACGACCTCGGCATCGACTACATGCAGCGCCGCGCCGGCTACATCAACGCCGTGACGCTCGATCAGGTCAAGGCGGCGGCGAAGAAGCTGCTGACCACCGAGCCGACCATCATGGTCATCGGCCCGAAACTGGCCGGAGCCGGCAAGGGATGAGCCCCACCTTCGGCATCGCCTTCGGCGGCGGCGGCGCGCGCGGGCTGGCGCATATCCATGTCATCGAGGCGCTGGACGAGTTGGGCATCAAGCCGGTGGCGATCGCCGGCTCGTCGATCGGCGCGATCATGGGCGCCGGCATGGCATCGGGCATGGCCGGCAAGGACATCCACGACTATGCTCGCTCGATCCTCGGCCGCCGCGCCGAAGTCGCGAGCCGCATGTGGCGGGCGCGGCCGGGCACCATCGCCGAAGCCATGCAGAACGGCATCCGCGTCAGCCAGTTCAATGTCGAGCGGATCCTGAAGGCCTTTTTGCCCGAGGCCATCCCCGAAACCTTCGCCGAGCTGAAAATTCCGCTGAAGGTCACGGCGACCGACTATTTCGGCCACAAGCTGGCCGTCTTCGAGGATGGCGACCTGCATTCGGCGCTGGCAGCGTCAGCGGCTATTCCAGCGGTGTTCCGGCCGGTGATGCGCGACGGCAGGCTGCTGATCGACGGCGGCATCTACAACCCTGTGCCGTTCGACCTGATCGAGAACGATGCCGACATCATCATCGGCGTCGACGTCGTCGGCGCGCCGGAAGAGGCCGACCGCAAACAGCCGACCTCCGTCGACCTGATGTTCGGCGCCACCCAGCTGATGATGCAGTCGATCATCGCCAACAAGCTGAAGCAATGCCGCCCCGACATCCTGGTCCGCCCGGCAGTGTCGAGATACCGCGTCCTCGATTTCCTGAAGATCGACGCCTTGATGAACGAGACGGTGGATATCAAGGACGAGCTGAAGCGGCAGGTGGAGAGGGTGCTGGAGGCGAAGAATAGCGCCGCCATCAAGGGGAGACGGGGGAAGCAGGTCGGGTGAGGATGCACCTTTCCCATTCGATCTGAAAGGCTCCAACCGATTTACGACTTCGCCGTTACCGGCGCATACTCCAGTGCCACAACATCGTTGCTGAACGGCGTGGCCGAAATCAGTTCGAGCGACACCGCCACGCCGCCTGGGAACAGCGGCTTGCCTTGGCCAACCGCGCCCGGATAGCTGAGCAGCCTGACGCGATCGACCAAGCCGTGGCGCAGCAATTCCTGCGCTACGCTGAGGCTGCCATGCACATAGATATTGCCGCCGCTGCCTTGCTTCAGCGTCTTGACCGCTTCCGGCAGCGGTCCCTTCAGCAATTCGGCCGGCTTCCAGTCGAGCGCCTTCAGGCTGTTTGAGGCGACATATTTCGGCAGCGCGTTGAACCGGTCGGCAAAATCTCCGGTCTCCGTAGGCCAGGAGCCGGCAAAGATCTCATAGGTCGTGCGCCCCAAAAGCATGGCGCCGCTATCGGCAAGCTCGTCGTCCTTGAACCTGTTCATCTCGTCGTTCCAGGTCACGCCGGGCAGCTTCTCGACCTCAGCAATGCCATCGATGCTGATGAATTCGGTGACGATAAGTTTTCGCATGGCGCTCTCCTTTTTCGCTCAAAGGACGAGCCGCGCGGGGCGTTTGCGACACGCTTCCTGAAATATATTGCTGCGCTTCGTTGTAGTGTGGCGCTTTCAGCGCGAGGCTGCGAAAGACCGATGCCATGGGGAAGTGCGACCGGCATGGACTAAACCCCAAAGTTCGGATTTTGATGCCACATCTGAAGTAGTTATTCCCAAGAACGCATTGCAGGAAGATCCATGGGATTCGGGGTTTTCATTCATCGCTCGGATTCGCGATATAACGATCGCCCCGCAGAGCAATACCAGTTTCCTCGCCCGTATCTGCGCCGCGTTGAAGCGTGCGTCGGCAAGTGGATTATCTACTACGAGCCCAGCAAGGTAAACGATACACGGGGCTATTACGCTGTAGCGAAAGTCCAGCAGATCATCCCCGATCCGGTAACGCCTGACATGTATCTCGCGCTGATTGAGCCCGGAAGCTACCTCGATTTCGTCAATCCTGTTCCATTTAGCGGATCTGATGGTCTCGTCGAACGAGGCCTGCTCAATGATGAGGGACGGATTTCTGGCCGCGCCCAATCTGCCGTCCGCGCACTCAGCCCAAGTGACTTCAACCGGATCATCGATCTGGGCCTGGATACGAACGAGTTGTTGCTGCCGCGCGTTGATGAGGTCGGCATATCTGCCGGCTTTCAGGATGAGCAGGCGCCATTCGAATTCGAGCAGAGTCGTGATCGCGTAAGCTATATCGGATCGCGAATCGTGCGGGACCGCATTTTCCGTCGCGTCGTCTTACGTGCCTATGACGAGCGCTGCGCGATCACAGGTCTCAAGCTGATAAATGGCGGAGGCCGGGCAGAGGTTGCTGCCGCACATATTCGACCGGTCGAGGCGAACGGGCCTGATGTCGTCAACAATGGGATCGCACTGTCCGGTACTGCGCATTGGATGTTCGACCGTGGACTGATCAGCCTGTCGGACGATTTGGAAATCCTGATCTCCAGACAGGTCAATGACTTAGACAGTGTGCAGGGCTTTATAAACAAGACGCGTCGCGCGCTACCGCCGCGCCGACAGCTTGAACGCCCGCATCCTCATTTCTTGCAATGGCACCGCGAGCACTGTTTCAAGCAATAAGCGGTGTCCCCGAGGCTGCCCTGTCTATGGGAAGCTTGCAGGCCTTTGGTCGTTTGGGCGGGAAAGCCCCCTCAGTCCTTTGCCCGCTCCACATAAGCTCCATCGGCCGTCATCACCACCACGCGGGTGCCCGGCGCGATGTGGGGCGGCACCAGGGTGCGCACGCCGTTGGAAAGTACGGCGGGCTTGTAGGACGACGAGGCCGTCTGGCCCTTGGTCGTCGGCTCGGTTTCCACCACTTCGAAGGTGGCGCGCTGCGGCAGCACCAGGGAAATGGCAATGCCGTTGAACTGCGACACCTGCACGGCCATGCCTTCCAGCAGGTAAGGTGCCATGTCGCCGACCACGGCTTCCGACACCGCCACCTGGTCGTAGGTTTCCGGGTTCATGAAGTGAAAGCCTTCGCCGTCGCGGTAGAGGAAGGTGTGCTCGCGCTCTTCGACATAGGCGCGCTCGACCTGCTCGGTGGTGCGGTAGCGTTCCGAAACTTTCACCCCGTCGCCGATGCGGCGCATGTCGAGCTGCGTTACCGGCGTGCCCTTGCCTGGGTGGATGTTTTCGGCAAAGAGGATCACATAAAGCTTGCCGTCCTTGTCGACGACATTGCCTTTGCGGAGCGAACTGGCGATGACTTTCACCACGGTTTTAAATCCTGCGAGAAGAGTTGACTGGCGTTTGCCGGCTAGTGCGGCGCTGGATGGGGGCCTACCGCATCTTGGCCGCCGCCGCCAGCCCCCTTCCACCATGTTCCGAGCCGCATGACCGAAGCTTCGCCCTGGTGGACGCCTGACGTTCACGCCGACCGCCGCCCGCGGCTGATGCTGCGCAATGGCATCGCCGCCGGCCTGCGCGACTGGTTCGCCGCCCATGATTTCGTCGAGGTGCAAACGGCGGCCCTGCAGGTCTCGCCCGGCAACGAGGCGCATCTGGCGGCTTTCGCCACGGAAGCGGTCGGGCCGGACGGTGCAAGGGCGCCACTCTATCTCCACACCTCGCCGGAATTCGCCTGCAAGAAGCTGCTCGCCGCCGGTGAAACCAGGATTTTCAGCTTCGGTCCGGTCTATCGCAACCGCGAGCGCGGCCCCTTGCATCATCCCGAATTCACCATGCTCGAATGGTACAGGGTGGGCGAGGCCTATGAGAGCCTGATGCTGGATTGTGCGGCCTTTCTGGCGCTGGCCGCGACAAGGACAGGGGCGACTCTTTTCTCTTTCCGGGGCCGCGACTGCGATCCGTTTGCCGAGCCGGAACGACTGACGGTGGCGGACGCTTTCACCCGCTGTTCCGGCATCGACCTGCTGGCCACGGTCGCCGCCGACGGCAGCACCGACCGCGACGCGCTGCACGCCGCCTTGACCCATGCCGGCCTGCGCACCGCGCCCGACGACAGCTGGGCCGATCTGTTCAGCCGGGTGATGGTGGAAAAGGTCGAGCCATTCCTCGGGCAGGGGCGCGCGACCATCCTGTGCGAATATCCCGTCGCCGAGGCGGCACTGGCGCGGCCGAGCCAGCGCGACCCGCGCGTCGCCGAGCGTTTCGAGCTCTATTGCTGCGGCGTCGAACTCGCCAACGGCTTTGGCGAACTGACCGACGCCGACGAGCAGCGCCGGCGCTTTGTTATCGAGATGGACGAGAAGCAGCGCATCTATGGCGAGCGCTATCCGCTGGACGAGGATTTTCTCTCAGCCCTTGCCATCATGCCGCCGGCCAGCGGCATCGCACTCGGCTTCGACCGGCTGGCGATGCTGGCGACCGGCGCGCAAAAAATCGAGGACGTGATCTGGACGCCTGTCGCGGCGTCTTGAATTAATCTAGGGCCGTCCTGGCCGTCTCAATGCGCGAAAACCTGCTCCAGCGAGCGAAAGCCTTTGAATTCCAAGGCATTGCCCGAGGGATCGCGGATGAACAGCGTTGCCTGTTCGCCGGGTTCGCCCTTGAAACGCACCATCGGCCGTTCCAGCCAGTCGATGTCGTCGCGCGCCTCCAGCCGCGTCGCTAGGCGCTGCCAGTCGTCCATCAAGAGCACGGCGCCGAAATGCGGGATTGGCACGACAATGCCGTCGACCCTGCCGTCACTGGGGGCCTGTGCGGCCTGCGGACGCAGATGCGCCGACATCTGGTGGCCGTAAAGGTCGAAATCCACCCAGGTCGCCGATGAACGGCCGATGGCGCAGCCCAGCACCTCGCCATAGAAAACGCGGGTTTCATCGAGATCACGGACCGGAAAGGCAAGATGGAAAGGCGTCATCGAAATGCTCCGTGCAGGCTGCGGACCGATTTTGCGTCACAGGGTTCGCGATTTGAACCGTCAGCCCTGCATTTTGATTGAAGCCTATGCCATTGCACAAGCCGGACCGGAACAATAGATGGGTGGGCAACGGTCGCACACCGGCCGCACCAGCAGGATTTCAGGCATGACCGATATATCAGACGCAGCAAAATTGACCGACCGCGTCGCGGCTCTGGTCGAGGCTGCCAAGAAGGCCGGCGCCGATGCCGCCGACGCGGTGGCCGTGCGCGGCCGCTCGACCGGGGTGTCGGTGCGTCTCGGCAAGGTCGAGGCTACCGAGGCCTCCGAAAGCGAGGATGTGGCGCTGCGCGTTTTCGTCGGTGGCCGCGTGGCGAGTGTCTCCGCGACGGCGGCGTCCGACCCGAAAACACTGGCCGAGCGCGCCGTGGCGATGGCGAAAGTGTCGCCGCAGGATCCTTATCAGGGGCTGGCTGACCCGGCATTGCTCGCCAAACAGACGCGCGATCTCGATCTTTTCGACGCCACCGAAGTGTCGGCAGACCAGTTGAAGGAAGCCGCATTGGCGGCGGAAGCGGCAGCGCTTGCCGTCAAGGGCGTGACCAATTCGGCCGGCGCCAGCGCCGGTGCCGGCCTTGGCGGCCTGGTGCTGGCCACCTCGCACGGCTTCCTCGGCCACTATGTCGGCTCGCGTTTCTCGCGCTCGGCCAGCGTCATCGCCGGCGAGGGCACCGGCATGGAGCGCGACTATGAATTCTCCTCGCGCCAGCATTTCGCCGATCTCGATGCGCCCGAAGACATCGGCCGCAAGGCCGGCGAACGCGCGGTGCGCCGCATCGGCGCGCGCAAGGCGGCGACCGGGCCGGTCAACGTGGTGTTCGACCCGCGCGTCGCGCGCGGCATCGCCGGCCATCTTGCCGGCGCCATCAACGGTGCCTCGGTGGCGCGCAAGACTTCGTTCCTGCGCGACATGATGGGCAAGCAGGTGGCCGCATCCGCCATCACCGTCACCGACGAGCCGCTCCGGCTGCGTGGCCAGGCCTCGCGGCCGTTCGACGGCGAGGGCGTCGAGGGCGAAAAGCTGTTGATGGTCGAGAAGGGCGTGCTCAACCACTGGTTCCTGTCGACCTCGGCCGCAAGGGAACTGGGCCTCGTCACCAACGGACGCGGCGCCCGCGGCGGCTCTTCTGTGACGCCATCCTCCACCAATCTCGCCATCGAGCCGGGCGAGCGGTCGCCGGAAGAGCTGATCAGATCGCTCAGGACCGGCTTCTACGTCACCGAGGTGTTCGGCCAAGGCGTCGACATGGTCACCGGCGAATACAGCCGTGGCGCTTCCGGCTTCTGGATCGAGAATGGCGAACTGGCCTATCCGGTCGCCGAGGTCACCATCGCCTCGAACCTGAAGACCATGTTCCTCAACATGGTGCCGGCCGATGATCTCGACCGCAATTTCGGCACCGCGGCGCCGACGCTCCTGATCGAAGGCATGACCCTTGCCGGAGCATGACCTGACCATAGCCGGGGCCATCTCCGGCGCCTCTGGGGACTTGCCGCTGCTGCGCGATGCCGCCCGCGAGGCGGGGGTCATCGCCATGCGGTACTTCGGCAACAGCCCGCAAGTCTGGATGAAGGGCGGCACATCGCCCGTGAGCGAGGCCGACCATGCCGCCGACGCCTATCTGCGCGAAACGCTGCTGGCGGCGCGGCCGGATTATGGCTGGCTGTCGGAAGAAACGGTCGACGATCCGGTCCGGCTTTCGGCACGCCGCACCTTCGTCGTCGACCCGATCGACGGCACGCGCGGCTTCCTGGAAGGCCAGCGCACCTGGTGCGTCAGCGTCGCCGTCGTCGAGCATGGCCGCACGCTGGCCGGCGTGCTGGAATGCCCGGCGATGGAGGAGACCTATTGGGCGCTGCCCGGCCAGGGCGCCTTCCGCAACGGCAAGCGCATTGCGGTTCGCAAGCTGGCGGACACGGCCGAGATTTCCGGGCTGAAGCAGTTGACCGACCTGATGCCGGCCGAATGGCAGGCGCGGCTGAAGCGGGCGCCTTACAGCCCCTCGCTCGCCTATCGGCTGGCCATGATCGCCAATGGCGCGCTGGACGCTACTTTCGTCAAGCCGAACGCGCATGACTGGGATATTGCGGCGGCCGACCTCATCCTGCGCGAGGCTGGCGGCCGGTTGCTCGACCAGCATGGCCGCGCTCCACTTTATGCCGGCGAGGTGACTCGTCACGGCGCCCTTGCCGCCGGCAGCGGTGAATTGCTGGCCGTGCTCGCCGGCGTCATCGCCGGTCTGGACACGTGAAGGCGTTTTCCCCGGCGAGATGAATTCATCTCGCCCTAAAGGTTCCAAAGTCGGCGGCTTTGGTCTAGACCTGTGACAAACTCACGATATGTGAAGGACCGACATGGCCGCGGAAGACGGAAAGAAACAGCTTTTGCATCTGGTGTTCGGTGGCGAACTGAAGAAGCTTGGCGGCACCGAATTCCGCGATCTCGAGGGGCTCGATATCGTCGGCATCTATCCCGACTATCAATCCGCGCACACGGCGTGGAAAGCCAAGGCGCAAGCCAGCGTGGACAACGCCCACATGCGTTATTTCGTCGTTCATCTGCACCGGCTGCTGGACCCCGACAACAAGGTTGCCGGTTGACTTCGATGGAGCATGACCTGGCGAAAGGGCCAGCAAGCGATGCCGCGCCCACGGGCAGGGGACGCAGCCGCACGACCAAGGCCTTCTGGCGCAAGATTCGCCAACCGCTGGCGCAGTCGCGATTCGTCAAGAACGCCATTGCCAGCCTGTTCGCCCAGTTCGTCCGCTTCGTGCGCCTCACCAATCGCGTCGTCGAGGGATCGGCACGGTTTTCGGGCGGTGCCTATACCGAATTCGAGCCTGGCATCATCGCCTTGTGGCATGGCCAGCATCTGCTGACGCCAGCCTATTACCCCAAGCGCAAGCCGCTGGTCGCCATGGTTTCGCGCAGCGCCGATGCCGAGCTCAACGCCTTGATGCTGGAAAAATTCGGCATCGAGGCGGTGCGCGGCTCGGGCGGGCGGGAAAATGCCAGGCACCTCGACAAGGGTGGGGCAAAAGCGCTTATCGCCCTGAAAAAGTCGCTCGCCGTCGGCAAGAACGTCGCCATGATCGCAGATATTCCGCACGGCACGCCGCGAGACGCAGGGCTTGGCATCGTTCTCCTGGCTCGCCTGTCGGGTCGGCCGCTTGTGCCCGTCGCCATCACCACCAGCCGCCGCAAGGTGCTGGAGAAGAGCTGGGACAAGACCACCATCAACCTGCCGTTCGGCCGCTCTTCGATCGTCATCGGCCAGCCGATCTTCGTTGCGGCCGGCGCCGATGACGCCGAAATGGAGCGCAAGCGCCAGGAAGTGACGACCGCGCTCAATGCCGCGACCGCCGAGGCCTACCGTCTCGTGGATGCCCCGCGATGAGCGGTCGCTGGGCGCGAGCCATGCTGTCGGCATACCGTTTCGCGGGCGCGGCAGCCTATCCGCTGGTCGGACCCTATGTTGCCTGGCGCACCTCGCAGGGCAAGGAAGACCGCTACCGCCGCCGCGAGCGCTATGGCGTCGCCGGTCGCGCGCGCCCCGACGGGCCGGTGATCTGGATCCACGCGGCGAGCGTCGGCGAGACCATCGCCGTCGTGCCGCTGGTTGAAAGCATTCTCGACTATGGCGTCAACATCGTGCTGACGACCGGCACGGTCACCTCGGCGCAGGTCGCCGACGAGCGTCTCGGTGACCGGATCATCCACCAATATGTACCGCTCGATCTCAAGCCGGCGGTCAGCCGGTTCCTCGATCACTGGCAGCCGGATCTGGCGATCATCGCCGAATCCGAGATCTGGCCGATGACCATCCTCGAGCTTGGCGCGCGCCGTGTGCCGCAGGTGCTGGTCAATGGCAGGCTGTCCGACCGCTCGTTCAAGTCGTGGAAGAAACGCGCCAACATCGCCGAGGCGTTGTTCGAGAACCTGGCTCACGTCGTGGCGCAGTCGGATGTCGATGGCGAGCGGTTTCTGGCGCTCGGCGCCCGGCCGGTCACCGTGTCGGGCAATCTCAAGGTCGATACCTCGCCGCCGCCCGTCGACGAACGGGCGCTGGCGACGCTGCGGCGGCAGATAGGCACGCGCCCGACCTGGGCGGCGATCTCGACCCATGACGGCGAGGAAGTGGTCGCGGCTGAAGTCCACGCGACGCTGCACAAGCGCCATCATGGTCTCCTGACGATCGTCGTTCCGCGTCATCCCGATCGCGCCGAGGCGCTTGCGGCGCAGATTTCCGGCATGGGCCTGAAGGTCGCGCGGCGCAGCAAGGGCGACAGGATCACGGCCGACACCGACATATTGCTTGGCGACACGATCGGCGAGATGGGGCTCTATCTCCGGCTGACGGAAATAGCCTTCGTCGGCCGCTCGCTGACCTCCGAGGGTGGCCAGAACCCGCTGGAGCCGGCCATGCTCGACACGGCGGTTCTCGCCGGGCGCAATGTGCAGAATTTTCGCGAGGCCTACCAGCGTCTCCTCGACAGCGGCGGCGCCAAGCTGGTGCGCGATCGCGACATGCTGGCCGGTGCCGTCAACTTCCTCCTGACCAACGAAGTGGCGCGCCACGAGATGATGGCTGCAGGCATTGCGACCGTCGATGAGATGCGCGGTGCGCTGGCGCGTACGCTGAAATCGCTTGAGCCCTACATCCAGCCGCTGGTCGTCAAGTCGCGCCTGAAGGGCGCGAACGGGCGCTAGCGTGGCCTCGGAAGCACCACCATTCTGGTGGGAAGAGCCGGACTGGCGGGTCCTGGCACTGTCGCCGCTGTCGGCCATCTATGCGGCTGCCGCCGGCCGCGGCATGCGGCGGGCCAAGCGTGAGAAGATCGAAGCACCTGTTCTGTGCATCGGCAATTTCACGGTTGGCGGCACCGGCAAGACACCGGTAGCCATCGCGCTCGCCAAGCAGGCCAAGCGCCTGCATCTGAAACCAGGGTTCCTGTCGCGCGGCCATGGCGGCTCCTTCGCCGAGCCGCATGTGGTCGATATCGACCATGACAGTGCCCGGCATGTCGGTGACGAACCGCTGCTGCTCGCCGAACACGCGCCGGTGGCGGTGACGCCGAACCGCGCCGCCGGCGCCCGGCTGCTGCTGGAACGGAATGGCTGCGATTTCCTGATCATGGACGACGGCTTCCAGAGCGCCCGCATCCACATCGACTATGCGCTGGTCGTGGTCGATGCGCGCTACGGGATCGGCAACGGCCGCGTCATTCCGGGGGGGCCGCTCAGGGCCAAAATCGTCGACCAGCTGGTTTTCACCAGCGGGTTGTTGAAAATGGGCGAGGGCACTGCTGCCGACAGCGTGGTCCGCCAGGCGGCACGGGCCGGCCGGGCGATCTTCGAGGCCCATACAGAGCCAAGCGGCAAGGCAGGGCTTGCCGGCAAGCGGTTCCTCGCCTTCGCCGGTATCGGCCATCCCGAGAAATTCTTCGACACGGTGCGCGAAGCCGGCGGCGAACTGGCATTGACGCGGCCGTTTCCGGACCATCATTTCTATGCGGAGGACGAACTTGCCGAGCTGGCGGCGACCGCACGCACTGAGGGGCTGGTGCTCATCACCACCGCCAAGGACGCCGCCCGGCTGCGCCACGGCGCCTCACAGGGCTTTCTCGACCGGCTCGAGGTGCTGGAGATCGACACGGTCTTCGAACTCGATCACGTTCCCGAGCGCATCATCGACGAGACGCTCGATGCCTGGCGCCAGCGCAAGCTGAAGGGTTAACTGCGCTTACGCAGCTCCGGATGCATCTCGATTTCACGGCGCAGCGAGGCGGTGGCGCTGATATAGGGCTCTTGCCTTGCGACGCTCCAGTATTTCAACTCGTCGAGCGGAATGCTTTCGCCTGTCACCGCGCAGCGCACGAACGCGCCGGGACTGGTAACCTGGAAGTCGCCATCCAGATAGCGGATGCGGGCTTCCTTGCCGCCGGGGCCTTCGAAACGGTTCATCATGCGGGGACGCCAGGGTTCATGAGGATTTCATCGCCATAAATTCCCGGCGAGGTCAAGCATGAGACAAGCCTGAGACAATGCTGAACGCTTATTGTGAAGCGGAAAAATGTTGTTGGTGGGCCGCAATGGACGTTTCCTCCACTCGTCTTCCCGCCCTGCTCAGGGAAGTGATGACGCCGCAAGCCGTGCCCTCGGGGCAGGCTGATCCAGTCATGACGGCACTGGTCAAGGCGCTGGTCCAACCGCCGGCGCCGTCTCTGCTCGCGCAGCAGACAGCGCCGGCGCTGTTGATTTTGCCGGCGGCGCCGATGGCCATCAAATCGCAGCAGATCGCATCGGCTGGCATCGTCGATGCCTATCTTGCCCAGCTTGAGACGGGCGAAGAGGCGGCGTTGGCAACGGTCGCGGCGAGAAAGGCAAAACCCGAAGCCGAAACGCTGCGAGCCTTCTTGCCGCCTTCGACAACCGCCAATGACAATGCCCCCGCCAGGGTTGCGGGGCTGTCATTGCTGTCGCTTATCCCGCCGCAGGCTCCAGTCCCGCGCAACGCTGCCGCCCTGGATACACCGGCGGGCAGGCACAGGCCGGCCAATCAATCCCGTGGTGCGGTGCCGAACCCTGAGCAGTTGCTGGTGAAAATTGGCTTTGTTTCGATAATGGCCGGTTTGCTGGGAACCATGATCCTTGGGTTCGTTCTGTTGTTGCTTCGCTGAGCCTCGAATCGGCTGGTTCTCCATATATGTCCGGAAGGCCTATCGCTCGGCTTCGATAAACGCCTCGATCTTTTCCGGCGCCAGCCCGGCCTCTGCCGCGATGCGGCGAGCGAGGTCGGCGGCGGCGGCACGCGGCCGCCCCATCGGCCGGTCGAGCCAGTAGGACACCGGATTGAGCGCTGTGCGCTCATCGACGGGGGTGATGCGGCCCGATCGCAATTGATGCCCAGTCAGGGGCGGGCGCGCCAGCGCGATGCCGAGTCCATAGGCAGCGGCGTCGAGCACGAGATTGTAGTCCTCGAAGCGCCGGTCCTGCGGGCGCGGGCGGTAGTCCATGCCTTGCGCGGCAAACCAGGCGCGCCAGGCAGACGCGTCGGAATCGTTGATCAGCGGGTATTTGAGCAGCCGGGCAGGGTCGCCGCGGCCGATCTCGCAGGCAAGCCCGGGCGAGGCGACGGGAAAGACATGTTCCTCGAAAAGCTGCACCGAGACGCGGCCCGGAATGCCGCCGCGTCCACAGCGGATCGAGAGATCGATGCCCTCATCGGCAAGATCGGCCTGGCGGATGTCGACATCGAGCACGATGCGCAGCTTGGAGGGATTGTTTTCCAGAGCCGCCATGCGCGGCATCAGCCACAGCCCGCTGACCGAGGGGATCGAGGTCAGCCGCACCACGGCGGTGCCGCGCGGCTCGACCCAGCGGTCGGAATGGGTCGATATCAGCGCAAAGGCTTCCGCCGTGCGCAGATGCAGCCGGTTGCCCTCGATCGTCAGCGAGACGCCGCGCGCACCACGGTCGAAGACTTTCAATCCCAGCCAGTCCTCGAGCTTGGCGATCTGCCGGCTGACGGCGCCATGGGTGATATTGAGCTTTTCGGCGGCCGCCGAAAAGCTACCTGTCCGCGCCGCCGCATCGAAGGCGCGCAGCGTTTCGAGCGGTACCATTGTGTCCGAGCTGTGATCCATAGTCACAGGTGATCCTCGATTTGGTCGTTTGTCAACCGGCGCGAAAAGGCGTTTTCTCCCTCTCAGGACCGAAGAATACGAGGGCAGTGAGATGAGCGCGATGACGGGCACGTTGAATTCGACACAGCGGATGGACACCACGGCAGCCATCGCGGTGGCGCTGACGGTGGTTGGTTGGGCCTCCGCCTTTCCCGCCATCCGAGCCGGTCTCGCCGCCTTCGGACCGCTGGAACTCGGTGCGTTGCGCTTTGCCATCGCCGCGGTGCCGGCGGCGATCTTCCTGGCCGTCAAGCGCCCGGCGCTGCCAAGGCTCGACGAAGTGTGGCGCCTGGTCTTTGGCGGCGCCATCTTCGTCGCGCTCTACACCGTCATGCTCAATTTCGGCGAACTGACCGTCTCTGCCGGTGCCGCCGGCTTCATCATCAATGTCAGCCCGATCTTCACCGCCATCATGGCGATGGTCCTGCTGGGCGAGCGCTTTTCGGGCATGGCCTGGGCCGGTACGGTGATTTCCTTCGCCGGCATTGGCGTCATCGCCATGGCCGACGGGCATGGCCTGTCATTCAACACGGGTGCTCTTCTGGTGCTTGGCTCGGCCTTGTGCTCGGCCGTCAACACCATCGTCCAGAAGCCGCTGTTTGCCCGCCATCATCCATTGACCATCTCCGCTTCGAACATGGTGCTCGGTGCGCTCTGCCTGTCGCCCTTCCTGCCGTCGGCCTTTTCGCAGGCGGCGGTTGCCGACACAGCAGGCCTCGGCGCCGTCATCTTCCTCGGTGTCGTGCCCAGCCTGATCGCCTATGCCGCCTGGGCGACCGCGCTGTCGCGTCTGCCGGCGGCACGTGCCTCCAACTTCCTCTATCTGGTCTCGCCGATGTCCGCGCTGATCGGCTTCTTCTGGCTGGGCGAAGTCCCCACGCTGCTCGGCATAATCGGCGGCGCGCTGGCGCTGGGCGGTGTCATCGTGGTGAATTTGAAGAGGTAAAACAAAAGGCTGGAGCCGTCTCCGGACTCAAATCCCGAGCCGAACCCGCTGTGATGCAGACATGCGCCAGGCGAGCGGCTATGGTGAGCTGCTTTTGGGGAACGCAGCGGGGTCGGGATGGGAAGAGGGTTCATATCCGTAATTTTTTGTGTGCTGCTGCTGAGCGGGAAGGCCGCTGCGGGTTGGTATCACGTGGAGAATTACGAAGGGAACATCGGCTCCCAGCCCATTCATGTCTCGCTTCAGACATATGACAGCTTCGGCAGCGGCATAACCGTCGAGGGAAGTTACTTCTACGACGCGAAACAAAGCCCTATTGCGGTGTTCGGCAAGCTCAACGGCACCAGGCTCATGCTCTGCGAGATCTCGAACGACAAGGAGTTCGACCGGATATTGGTGGTTGGATCGAAGATCCCCGTCGACACCACCGGATGCCCGTTTTCCCTCGACATGGCTGAAAGCGGCGCGACCGGCACCTGGAGCAAGGGGGCAGATACATATCCCATCACGCTCAAGAAGGTCGGGAGCCTGGATGATACCAGCGACCCAAAGATCGACGGGACCGTCGAGATTCCCTTCTGGGCCGAAACCGCCGCCCACAGATTTTCCGGTGTTTATACCACCACCGACTCAGGCACTTGCATGGCGAAAATGCAGGTCATCAAAAAGAGCAGCAGGAAGGTCGTTCAGGAAATCGCCTTCGATGATGATGGCTGCGACGCCGGCATGCTGATGACGTCCATCTATGCGAACGTTCAGAAGTGGGCCGAGCGAGGCAAGGACATCATTTCGGTGAATTTTCGCGGTGGCGGCGCCGGCTACACGATGGATTACGCCTTTGACCGCAAGACCAAAAAGTACCGCCTGAGGAAATGAAGCGGGACGCCGATAGCAAGACCTCAACGCCGCCCGAACAGCCTTTCGATATCCGCCAGCTTGAGCTCGATATAGGTCGGGCGCCCGTGGTTGCAGGTGCCCGAGCCGGGCGTCGCCTCCATCTGCCGCAACAATGCATTCATCTCCTCGGCCTTGAGCAGGCGGCCGGAACGCACAGAGCCGTGGCAGGCCATGGTCGCGGCTATTCTGTCCAGCCGCTCCTTCAGCGTGTCGACCGTATCGTTATCGGCGATCTCGTCGGCAAGGTCGCGCACCAATTGCTGGACATTGGTCTCGCCCAGCATCGACGGCGTCTCGCGCACCGCGACGGCGCCGGGGCCGAAGCGCTCGATGCCGAGACCGAAGCGGGCCAGCGTTTCCGAATGCAGCGCAAGCCGCTCGGCATCCTCCTCCGGCAGGTCGATGATCTCGGGCAGAAGCAGCATCTGCGAGGGCACCGGGCGCGAGTGCAGCGCATTCTTCAGCGCCTCGTAGACCAGCCGTTCATGCGCCGCATGCTGGTCGACGATGATGAGCGAATCCCTGGTCTGGGCGACGATATAGTTCTCATGCACCTGGGCGCGCGCCGCGCCCAGCGCCGCGCCGAGCAGGGTCTCGGCCGCTTCATCCTGCCCTGCGCGTGCATCGGCGCTGGCGAGCGGACCGGCATCGAAAGCCGCTTGCTCGTTTTCACGCAAGCCGCGCTGCTCGAAGTCCGCACCCTCGAAACCCATATCGAGCGGCCGTTGCGACGACCGGGCGGGATCGAAGCCGGACGGACCCGACGCGCGGTAGGCCGCGTCGTAGCTGCGGTGGCCGTTTGCCGGTCCGCCGTGACCGTAGTAGGATGCGGCCCCTGGCCAGAACGCCGCCATCATGCCGGCGGCACCCGTGGTGGCGGCGCGGACGCCGGCATCGGCCAGTGCTTGTCGGATTGCGCCGACGATCAGTCCGCGCACAAGGCCGGGATCGCGGAAGCGCACATCGGCCTTGGCCGGATGGACATTGACGTCGACCATGGCCGGGTCGAGCGTCAGGAACAGCACCGTCACCGCGTGGCGGTCGCGCGGCAGGACGTCGGCATAGGCGCCGCGTATGGCGCCGGCGATCAGCTTGTCGCGCACTGGGCGGCCGTTCACATAGGCATATTGCTGCAGCGCGTTGGCGCGGGTGAAGGACGGGATCGACACGTGGCCGGTCAGATGCACGCCATCGCGCATCGCGTCGAGGGCAATGGAATTGGCCGGAAAGTCGGCGCCCATCACCTGGGCGACACGGCGCAGGCTGCCTGCCGCGCTGTCGTCCGCTGCCGGCAATTCCAGCGTCGAGCGGTCCGAGCCGGCCAACGTGAAGCGCACGGCGGGGAAGGCGATGGCGATGCGCTTGACCACATCGCTGGTGGCCGAGCTTTCGGCGCGCTCGCCCTTCATGAACTTCAATCGGGCCGGCGTTGCGAAGAACAGGTCGCGCACCTCGACCGTGGTGCCGCGATTGGCCGCCGCCGGCCTGACAGGCAGGACGCGGCCACCCTCGATGCCGATCTCGGAGGCACTGTCACTTGCTGCCGTGCGCGAGCGGATCGACAGTCGCGACACCGAGCCGATCGACGGCAGCGCTTCGCCGCGGAAGCCCAGCGAGCGGATGTCGTTGATATCCTCGGTGAGCTTGGAGGTGCAGTGACGTGCGATCGCCAGCGCCAGCTCCCGTTCGGGAATGCCGGAGCCGTCATCGGTGACGCGGATCAGGTTCAGCCCGCCGCCGGCTGTGACGATCTCGACGCGCGAAGCACCGGCATCGAGCGCATTCTCGACCAGTTCCTTGACCACGCTCGCCGGACGCTCGATGACTTCGCCGGCGGCGATCTGGTTGATCATCGTTTCGGAAAGCTGGCGGATGGGCATGGCGGCACTATAGGCGGATTCGCGTCGCGCGGGAGGGGCAGAATTGCGCTACCGGTGGATCAGTTGAAAACGGCCTATGCCTGCGCCGCCAGCCAGTCGCGCACCTTGCGGGCGTTGTCGCTGAGTTCCCGGTTCTTCGGCCAGACGACATAGAACGCCTTGCCGGTCTTCAGCACATGATCCGTCACCGGCACCAGCAAGCCCGACGCCAGCAGCCGCTCGGCGAGATGCCGCCAGCCGAGCGCGATGCCTTGGCCTTCCATGACGCCCTGGATCACCAGGCCGTAGTCGTTGATGCGCAGGCCGCGTGCGGTATCGCTGAGATTGACGCCCGCCGACTGGAACCATTCGTCCCAGCTGGCCGCCTCGCGATACGGCTCCTCCAGATGGATGAGGCGGTGCGTGGCCAGTTCGGCAGCGGATTTGGGCAGGCCGAACTTTGCCGCATAGCTGGTGCCGGCAACGGGAAATATCTCCTCGTCCGCCAGCGGCAACGAATGATAGTCCGGCCAGTCCCGCGGCGCGCCGCCGCGCACGCCGAGCGGGATGCCTTCGGCGATGATGTCGAGGTCGCGGTCGGCAGTCTGGATACGCAGGTCGATGCCCGGCAGCTCGTCACGGAACTGCTGCAGGCGTGGCATCATCCAGAACGAACCGAACGCGGTCGAGGCGGCCAGCGTGACATGACCGCCGGTCGCCTGCAGGCGCAGATCCTCCGCCGATTTGCGGATGTGCGAAAGCCCCAGCGAAACGTCGGCATGGAAGCGCTCGCCGGCCTCGGTCAGGAGAACCTGGCGGTGGCGGCGCTGGAACAGCTTGGCGCCGAGCTGTTCTTCCAGCCCGCGCACGGCATAGGAGACGGCGGCCTGCGTCATGCCGAGCTCGCGCCCGGCGGCGGTGAAGCTCGACAGCCGCCCGGCCGCCTCGAAGACGATCAGGCTGCCGGCCGAGGGCAGGAGGTGGCGCAGGCTTCGCATAAGCTGAGCTTATACAAGAGATCAGGATTTTCCAGCGTCACATCACCATTTTGTCGCGCTAGGCTCCTTCATGAGTGGAATGGAGTTGCCATGAACGCACCGGCCCCCGAAGTGACCGAACATGCCAACCGCCGCAGTGGCGGCCGCCTGGGGCGCAAGGCGCTGCGCGGAGCTCCCGTAACGTCGTTCCCGACCCTGGTCCGCCAGATCCCCGTCTACCAGATGGTTCCCGATGAGGCGGTCGAACTGATCCACGAGGAGTCGCTCTTGATCCTTGAAGAGGTGGGATGCGAGTTCCGCGACGACGAGGCTATCGCACTGTGGAAGGCGGCGGGCGCGGATGTCTCGGAAACTCGTGTGCGGATCGACCGGGCCCTCCTGATGGAACTGGTATCGAAGGTCCCTTCGGAGTTCACGCTCAATGCGAGGAATCCGCAGCGCACGGTGCGGGTGGGCGGCAACAATACCATCTTCGTGCCGATGTATGGCGCGCCTTATGTTCGCGATCTCGACAACAACAGGCGCTACGGCACGCTCGCCGACCTCAACAATTTCCACAAGCTCGCCTACATGGCGCCGGCGCTGCATTCATCGAGTTCGGTCATTTGCGAGCCGATGGAAATCGCGGTACCGAAACGTCACCTCCACATAATCCACTCCGCGCTTAAGCATTCCGACAAGCCGTTCATGGGCATCGTCACGTCCAAGGAGCGGGCGGAAGACACGATGGCGATGGCAGGCATCGTGTTCGGCGAGGATTATGTCCGTGACAATCCGGTCCTGGTGTCGATCACCAACTGCAATTCGCCGCTGGTGTGGGACGCCACCATGCTGGATGCGATGAAGGTCTATGCGCGAAGCAACCAGCCGCTGATCCTCGCACCCTTCGCACTGTGCGGCGCCTCGACTTCGGCGTCGGCCGTCGGGGCGGTCGCGCAGGTAAATGCTGAAGCGCTGGCTGGCGTCGCCTTCACGCAATTGCTGCGCCCGGGGTCGCCGCAGATCTACGGACAGTTCATGGTCACTGTAGACATGAAGACCGGCGCTCCGATGGGCGGTACGCCCGAGGCGGCGCAGATGATGTATCTGATGGGGGCGCTGGCGCGGAAATACCGGCTGCCGTGGCGCACCTCGGGCTTCCATGTCGGGTCGAAGCTCAACGACGCCCAGGCGGGTTACGAGGCGAACATGCTGATGCATGCTGCCATCCTCGCCGGCGCCAACTACATCTGGCACTCCGCGGGGTGGCTCGAGGCCGGCCTGACCTGCGGCTATTCGAAATTCGCCACCGACTGCGAACAGCTCATCGGCTGGTACAAATATGCCGGCGGTCTGCCGTTCGACGATTTCAAGGAAGCCATGGCGGCAATCCGCGAGGTGGGACCGCAGGGCCATTTCCTAGGCACCCAGCATACGCTCGAACATTTCGAATCCGCCTTCTTCATGCCCTCGATCATGGACTTCAATTCGTTCGAACAGTGGAAGGCAGAAGGGGCGAAGGACCACGACACGCGCGGCCGCGAGAAGGCGCGCAACATGCTGGCGGATTACGAGGAGCCGAAGCTCGACGAAGGCATCGCCGATGGCCTGATGGATTTCATCGCGCGGCGCGAGGAGAGGCTGCCGGACAGCGTCAGTTGAGGCGAAGACCCAAGATCAAAGGGAACCAGACGGGAGGAAAAAAATGGCATTCTTCAGAAGCAATGGCGATCGCGTGCCGAGCGCTATCGAGGCAATGGCGGTCGAAGCACGCGCGGGTCGTGTCGACCGGCGCGAGTTCCTGGCGCTGGCAAGCGCCTTCGGCGCATCGACGGCGCTTGCCTATGGCATGATCGGCCTTGCCGTGCCGGATCGGGCCTTGGCCGAAGAGCCGAAGAAAGGCGGAACGCTGCGCGTCTCGATGTCGGTGAAGGGACAGAAGGATCCGCGCACCTACGACTGGGTGGAACTGGCGAACATTTCGCGCTGCTGGCTGGAGCCGCTTGTCCGCTACACCAGGCAGTTCACCTTCGAGCCGGTCCTGCTCGAAAGCTGGGATATCAATGACGACGCCACCGAATACGTGCTGCATGTGCGCAAGGGCATCACATGGAACAATGGCGATGCCTTCAACGCCGATGACGTCGCCCACAATCTGACGCGCTGGTGTGAGAAGAATGTCGCCGGCAATTCCATGGCCGCCCGGGTCGGCGCGCTGATCGACGCAAAGACCGGCAAGGCCAGGGATGGCGCGATCACCAAGGTCGACGACAACACGGTCAAGCTGAAGCTGAGCGAACCAGACATTTCACTGATCCCGAATTTCACCGACTATCCGGCGCTCGTCGTCCATCGCAGCTTCGATGCCGACGGTGCCGATCCGGTCAAGAAGCCGATCGGCACGGGACCGTTCGAACTGGTCTCCTACGATGTCGGCCAGAAGGCGGTCGTCAAGCGTCGTGAGAATGGCAAATGGTGGGGTGGTGAAGCGCCGCTCGACAGCGTCGAGTTCGTCGACTACGGCACCGATTTCAACGCCACCGTGAACGCGTTCGAATCCGGTGAGATCGACCTCAATTTCGAGTCGCCCGCCGACTTCATCGACATTCTCGACAAGATGGATCTGGTGAAATCGGAGGTGGCGACGGCGACGACGCTGGTTGCCCGCACCAACATCACCCACAAGCCCTATGACGACAAGCGGGTGCGCAACGCCCTGCAAATGGCAGTCGACAACAATGCGGTCCTCCAACTTGGCTATGCCGGGCGAGGCACCCCTGGCGAAAACCACCACGTTGCCCCGATCCATCCGGAATACTATCCGCTGCCCAAGAAGACACGCGACGCCGCCGGCGCCAAGAAGCTGATGGCGGAAGCCGGACAGGCTGACTTCGAGCATGAGCTGATCACCATCGAGGATGATTGGCAGAAGAATACCGGCGACGCCATTGCCGGCCAGCTGCGCGATGCGGGGATCAAGGTGAAGCGCACGGTGCTGCCGGGTTCGACCTTCTGGAATGACTGGACGAAATATCCCTATTCGATGACGATCTGGTACATGCGCCCGCTTGGCGTCCAGGTGCTGGCACTCGGCTATCGCACCGGCGAGGCCTGGAATGAATCGGCGTATTCCAACCCCGATTTCGACGCCAAGCTCAAGCAGGCGCTATCGCTCATCGACGTGGAGAAACGACGCGAGGTCATGAAGGATGTCGAGCAGATCCTGCAGGATTCGGGCGTCATTATTCAGCCGTTCTGGCAGAAGCTCTACAGCCACATGAACAAGAAGGTGAAGAACTATGGTGTCCACCAGACATTCGAGATGGACCTTCAGAACGTCTGGCTGGACGGCTGAAACAAGGCGCTGCAGGACTTCATGAGCCGCAAAAAAGCCGATATGCAGGATGCGTGGTGTTGATAGGCTCAAGCCGTCAAAAGCCGGAGATTCTGCATGAGACTGACAGTGCTCGTTGCCGCCCTTTCGATAGCCCTGCCGGTCGCCGCCGTCGCCGGACCGGCGTCCGACGCGGTGAAGTTCTTCTATGTCCCGGCGGTCAAGTTCGAGGCCGACGAACAATATCGGGACCGGTTCACCGAACCGGTAACGAAACTGTTCGAACTGAACGACCAGGCAACGAAAAGGAACCCGGACCAGGTCGCCTGCATCGATTTCGATCCTGGTCTCGACGCCCAGGATTTCGATCAGAAAATCGTCTCGAAAACGCTGAAACTGTCTGAGAAGCTGGATGGCGACAACGCACAAGTCACGGCATCCTTCAGCCTGTTCTCCGAGGGCGATGATTCCAGACGTGAAATGCTCTGGTCGCTCAGGAAGATCGACGGCAAGTGGAAGATATCGGACATCGCTTCCAAGACCAGCGACTGGACGCTCAGCGCGCTGGAATGCATGGCCGGCCAGACGCCGGAGTGAAGCGATGGCCCATCGCCGGTTCCTGGCACTGTCGGGTGTGTGCCTGCTGGGGGCTCTGAGCGGCGCCGCCGCGCAAGGCTTGTTGGGTGCGCCGCCGGCAAACGCCCCGGCTGACGCCGCGCCGGGCGACAGCGGGGCACCGCCCGCAAATGCACCGGGAACCGGGGTGGAACCGGCAACGCCGCCGGTTGGATGGTCGCCCGCCGAAGCCGCGCCGGCCGCACCGATCCAGCCGGGCTCGCCGACCGCTGTGGTGCGGCCGTTTTATGATCAGGTCGGGCTGGAAATCGATCCAGCCGAGCGAAGCCATTTCATCGATCCGGCCAAAACCGTTCTCGACAAGAGCGACGCCTTGCGCAAATCCGGGCAGGGCGAGTGCCTCGACCCCAACATGGCGCTCGACAATGCCGATTATGACAAGGCCGAGATCGACAAGAGCCTGAAGACGCTCGAGGCGATCAACGGCGACCAGGCCAAGGTCATCGTCGCCTTCGTCATATCGGGCAACCCGCACCGGCTGGAATGGAAATTCAAGAGGGTCGACGGCGACTGGAAGATATCGGACCTGCTGTCGGTGACCGGCGAATGGGCACTCAGCCAGTATCAGTGCGAATGATGGGCGAGCTCAACCCCGCCCGCGATAGGGCGCTACCCCGGTGTCGGGCAGCCAGGCGCCTTCGGGCGGCGCGCCGGTTTGCCAGAACACATCGATCGGAATGCCGCCGCGTGGATACCAATAGCCGCCTATGCGCAACCACAGTGGCTTGGTTGCCGCCACGATGCGGCGGCCGATCATGACGGTGCAGTCTTCATGGAAGGCGCCATGGTTGCGAAACGAGGTCATGAACAGCTTGAGCGACTTCGATTCCACCAGAGCCGCATCGGGTGCGTAGTCGATGACGATATGGGCGAAGTCCGGCTGGCCGGTGACCGGGCACAGCGAGGTGAATTCCGGGCAGGTGAAGCGCACGATCGCCGGCGGTCCGTCACCGCGCGAAAACGGTACGGTCTCCAGGACCGCTGCTGCGGGGCTTTGTGGCGTCTCAACGTGCGCGCCGAGCTGGGTGAGGGTTTTGGTGTCGATCATGGGCGTAATCCTTTTCGCATGCGCCCGGAGTGCGTGCGGGACGACATGCTTGAAAACGAATTTTGCCGCTCATTAGCACAATTTGAAACCGCAGGAAGACGATGACCAGCAACGATCCGCTTCTCCAGCCCTACCAGCTCAAACACCTGACGCTGAAGAACCGGGTCATGTCGACCAGCCATGAGCCGGCCTATTCCGAGGACGGCATGCCGAAACAGCGCTACCGGCTCTACCACGCCGAGAAGGCTAGGGGAGGCATGGCGCTGACCATGACCGCCGGCTCGGCGATCGTCTCGCGCGACAGCCCGGCCGCTTTTGGCAATCTGCATGTCTATGACGACAGGATCGTGCCGTGGCTGGCCGAACTCGCCGATGCTTGTCACGAGCACGACTGCAAGGTGATGATCCAGATCACCCATCTCGGCCGCCGCACCGGCTGGAACAAGGCCGACTGGCTGCCGGTTCTCTCAGCCTCGCCGGTGCGTGAGCCGGCGCACCGCGCTTTCCCCAAGACCATCGAGGACTGGGACATCGAGCGCATCATTGCCGACTATGCTTCGGCCGCGCAGCGCTGCCAGGCCGCCGGCCTCGACGGCATCGAGTTCGAATCCTACGGCCATCTGATGGATGGCTTCTGGTCACCCGCCACCAATCATCGCGACGACGAATTCGGCGGCTCGCTGGACAACCGCCTGCGCTTCACCAACATGGTGCTTGATGCCGTGCGGGCGGCGGTTGGTGACAAATTCGTCGTCGGCATCCGCATGGTCGCCGACGAAGACTTTTCGCAAGGCCTGTCCAAACAGGAAGGGATCGAGATCGCCAGGCGGCTGGCGGGCTCCGGCAAAGTCGATTTCCTCAACATCATCCGCGGCTCGATCGAAAGCGATGCAGCACTGACCAAGGTCATCCCCGTGGCCGGCATGCGCTCGTCTCCGC
>NZ_RZQL01000081.1 GCF_003997935.1 Mesorhizobium sp. M7A.F.Ca.US.006.01.1.1 | reverse complement strand
GTTCTGCACGACGGCATGGATGCGCCCGGCGCGGCGCGCGGCCTCGACGATGGCGCGCGCATTTTCCCGACTGTCGGCGAGCGGCTTTTCCGTCAGCAGATGGCAATTGTGCGCAAAGGCGGATAGCGCAACTTCGCGCCGTGCAGCGGGGACCACAACATCGAATACCGCTTGTGGTTTGGTCTGGTCGAGGACGGCGTCGAGATTGCTGCCTATGACGGAATCGGTGAGATCGTATTCCTGCGCCCTCGCCCGCGCCCTGTCGGCGTCGAGGTCGACAAGGCCGACAATGGCGAGCCCGTCGATCTGCCTGATGGCATCGAGCCAGGCCTTGCTCATCGCTCCGCAGCCGACCAGGACGGCATTGATCATCCGGCGCTCCTCCTCCGCTCGGTCCCTCCAGACCGATCGTCACGGCATCCACGGCAAGACCGTAAACGTTTTTCCGTAAACGTTTACGAGAACACACCCGAAGGCGTAGAATGTCAATTGGCCCTTGGCGAAAATCGTCCTGTCGCCTTGGCCTGAGCGGCTACCGGTGCTAGCCAAGCAAGGGGGAGTACAGTCACTTGGCATCCAGCATTCACGACCTTGCCCGTCACCTGAACATTTCGATCGGCACGGTGTCGCGGGCGCTGAACGGCCGCGCCGACGTCAATGCCGACACACGCAAGCGCGTGCTCGAGGCGGCCAGGGCGCTCAATTATTCGCCGAACCAGTCCGGCCGCAGTCTCAGGCAAGGCGCCACCCATTCGATCGCCTTCATGCTGCAGCCGCATCCGGGCGACCAGCAATATGGCGAACCGTTCTTCATGCCGTTCCTGATCGGGCTACAGGCCAAACTCGCCGAAAGCGGGCTCGACCTGATCGTGGTCATGGGTGCGCCCGGCGACTACCAGCAGGAGCGCCTGCGCCGTGTCGTCGAGACGCGCCGCGCCGATGCCGTGGTGCTCGCCTGGACCCGGCGCGAGGACGATCGCATCGATTACCTGACCCAGGCTGGTTTCCCCTTCGCCACGGTCGGTCGCAGCCGCTCCGGGGCCAGGCCCTATCCCAGCCTCGACCTCGATTTCGAAAAGGCTGGCGCCGATGCGGTCGACCGGCTTGTGGCGCGAGGCCATCGCCGCATCGCCGCCATCCGCCCGTCCCTCGACCTCAATTTCAGCTATCTGTTCCTCGACGGCTATAGCAAGGGCTTGTTGAGACACAGCATCGAAGTCGACCCGGAACTGATCGCGGACGGTTTCATCAACGAGGCCGGCGGCTATGCCGTGACACCGAGGGTCATGCGTTCCAAGAACCCGCCGACCGCCATCATCTTCAACAATGACGTGATGGCGCTCGGAGGCTGCAAGGCACTGGCCGAGATGGGCATCAGGCCGGGCCAGGACATCGCGGTGACAGTCATCGTCGACACGCCGCTCTGCCGCTATTTTTCCCCGGCTCTGACTGCCTTCCGCCCAGCGCTGGAGCCGATGGGACAGCGGCTCGCCGAAATGCTGCTGGCCTCGATCCCGGCCTTCGCCGGCCCCGAGGGTCCACGGATCATCCGCGAAGTCTGGCCGCTGGAGCTGGTCGCGCGCGACAGCGATTGACAGTCGGAAGCCGGTAAAGGCGTTAGTCCACTTTCTTCTCGCCTCGCTCGCCGGCCTTGACGATGTCGCCCGTGGTGAACAGGATTTCCTTCAGTTCCGCGCGCCAGTCCTTCTTCTGGCGCAGCAGAAATTCGAGATCCATGCCGAAGTGCTTGAACTCCTCGCCCTGCGCGTTCTTCATGATGGCGCGCGCCTGCGGGTCCTTCTCCACCGACATGCGTTGTTCGTACCAGCTGATCGCTTCCGCCTCCTCGATCAGCGAGGTGATCATGCGGGCAAAGGTCCGCACCTTCTGCGTCAGTTCCTCGGGCGGTTCGTGATATTGGTCGAAACCCATGTCGTCCTCCCCTCAAAAAGCACGCCGGTGCGCAGTGCACCGGCCGCAACCTTGAATGCGTGGGAGGCGCTGTAGGTTCCGGATCGCGCCACAACCAGGGCGATCGGCGAGAGCCAGCCTAAGATACCGGCGCCGCTCCGCCCTCTGCCGTGCGCCGCGCGATGAACTCGTCCAGCATGCCTGAGGTCGCGACGGCCGAGGCCGGTGGTGCGAAATCGGCAAGCACCCGCCTCCAGACACCGGTGGCGCGCTCGCTTGCGGTCTTCGAGCCGCTTTGCGTCCAGTTGCCGAAATTCGACCAGTCGGCCACCAGTGGTTCGTAGAAGGCGGTGCGGTAGCGCGCCATGGTGTGGCCGGCCGAAAAGAAGTGCCCGCCCGGCTGCACCTCGGCGATCGCTTCGAAACCGATTGTATCGGTGTCGCCGGGCGTCGCGGCACAGAGTTCAGCCACCGTCTGCAGCGCCTCGATGTCGGTGATCAGTTTCTCGAAGGAGACACTGAGGCCGCCCTCCAGCCAGCCGGCGGCATGGATGCACATCGTCGCCCCGGCCAGCACCGAGCCCCACAGCGCGAACTGCGTCTCGTGCGCGGCCTGCGCGTCGGAGATGTTGGCCGCACTGCCGCCGCCGGACCGCCACGGCAGCCCAGTGAAGCGCGCCAGCTGGCCGGCGCCCAGCGTCGCCTTGACATGCTCGGGCGTGCCGAAGGCTGGCGCGCCGGATTTCATGTCGACATTGGAGGAGAAAGAGCCGTAGACGACCGGCGCACCTGGCCGCACGATCTGCGCCAGCGTCAGCCCGGCCAGCGCTTCGGCGTGCTGCAGCGTCAGTGCGCCGGCGACCGTGATCGGCGCCATGGCGCCCGCCAGGCAGAACGGCGTGATGACGGAGACCTGGCCCGCGCGGGCGAAATCGATGATGCCTTGCGCCATCGGAATGTCGAGCTGGCGCGGCGAGTTGGTGTTGATGACGGTGTAGCAATATGCATTCGCCAGAAACTCGTCCTGCGACAGGCCGCGAGCCAGCCGCAGCATCTCGAACCCGTCCTCGACCTGCGGCGTGCCGCGCGCGAAGACGAACGGAAACTTGTCCGACAGCGTCAGCTGCGCGCGGTTGACGGCATAGTGGCGAAAGCGGTTGTCGACATCCTGCGGCTCGATGCAGGGTCCGAGCATATGCAGCACGTCGAAATGCTGCACCAGCCGCATGAGATCCTCAAAATCGGCCAGCGTTCCCGGCCGCCTGCCGCGCTCGAGATCGGTGGCGTTCGGTGCCCCGCATCCGGCCAGGAAGGTCATCGAGCCGAGCTCGAGTGTCAGATCGCGGGCGCGCGAACCGGCGTGAGCGTGGATCGATCTCGGCGCCGAGGCGAGTGCTGCCGTCACCATGTCGCGACCGATGCGCACCATGTCGGTGTCAGGGTCGACCAGGGCGCCGGCACTGGCGAAAAGCTCACGCGCCTGCGGCAGCAGGACCTTGATGCCGAGCTCTTCCAGCACCCGCAGCGCCGTGTCGTGAATCGCGGCCACCTGATCGTCCGAAAAGATCGGCTGCGGCAGGAACGGGTTCTTCAGCGAATGGTAATTGGGATGGCGGCTGCTTTCGCTGCCGGCCTCGCCCGTGCGTCCACGCCGGCGTTCGCGCCTGCCGTCCCGTGCCGCGTCATCGACCATCGGAAATCCTCCTCATTGCCGCATTGCCTTGCCCTGGGGATCGTAGGGCGAGGCCGCGACGACACGCGCCGGCCGCTCCTCACCCACGACATGCACCGAGAGCGCGGTGCCCTCGCCCGCGAAATCGCGGTCGACGAGAGCCAGCGCCAGGCTCTTGCCAACCGTATAGCCATAGCCGCCCGAGGTGACGAAGCCGACGCGCCGGCCCTGATGCCAGACAGGCTCAAAACCGCTGGCGTCGGCGTCGAGCGCATCGATTTCCAGCGTCACCAGGCTTTGGCCGCTGCCGGCCTCCCGCTGTTTCAACGCTGCTTCACGGCCGATGAAGCCGCTCTTGCCGAAAGCGATGAAGCGGTCGAGACCGGTCTGACCCGGCGTATAGCCTTGCGTGAATTCACGCGACCAGATGCCGAAGCTCTTCTCCAGCCGCAGCGCATTGAGCGCGTAATAGCCGATTTCGGCAAGGCCGAGATCCTCGCCGGCGGCCAGCAGCGTTTCGCGCAACGTGGCGTGCATGGTGGCGGGGCAACTGATTTCGAAGCCGAGTTCGCCTGATATCGACAGCCGCGCGACACGTGCCTGCACCATGCCGATGTCGAATGCGCCGCAGGCCATGAACGGCAGCGCTGCGCCGGACACATCCTGATGCGTCGTACGCTCCAGTATCTTGCGCGCATTCGGCCCGGTCAGCAGGAAACCGCTCATCGTGTCGGAGAGGTCGGCGACGGGGACGCCCTCAGCCGCATGGCTCTCGAACCAGCGCATGTGGAATTCCCGGAGATAGTAGGAGCCCATCAGCCAATAGTCGCCGCCGCCCCAGTTGAAGACGGTGAGGTCGCCCTTCAGCCGTCCGTCAGGGCCGAGCATCGGCGCCAGACCAGCCCGCCCCGGCTTCGGCAATCTGCAGGCGAGCAGCCGGTCGAGCCACGCTTCAGCGCCAGGCCCGGACACCGCATAGCGGGCATAGGCCGAGATATCGACGAGACCGGCGGCACGCCGCACCTGCAGCGCCTCGTCGCCGACGATGTCGAAGGCGTTGGATCGGCGCAGCGTCGTGTTCTCGGCAAACCCCATCGGCGCGAAATAGGCCGGGATTTCCAACCCCCACGATGCCGTCCATTCGCATCCCGCCGCGCTCATGCCGTCATAGGCGCCGGGGCGTTTCAGCGGCCGGCCGGCCGGCAGCCGTTCATTGGGAAAGGTCATGACGAAGCGGCGCGAATAGAACTGGCGCGTCGTCTGCCTGAGATATTCCCGGTTGGCGGCGAAAGCGCCGTAACGGGCGATGTCCATGCCGAAGATGTCGGCCTGCGGTTCGCCAAAAATCATCCATTCGGCCAGTGACTTGCCGACGCCGCCGCCCTGGCTGAAGCCGGCC
The DNA here is from genome assembly GCF_003997935.1 of Mesorhizobium sp. M7A.F.Ca.US.006.01.1.1. Classification (GTDB taxonomy): domain Bacteria; phylum Pseudomonadota; class Alphaproteobacteria; order Rhizobiales; family Rhizobiaceae; genus Mesorhizobium. Next base: position 20,968 of record NZ_RZQL01000081.1, on the reverse strand, counting down.
ATGACGCCGCAGCCGACCCAGTAGTTCTTCAGGCCGCGCACCGGCCCGACGATCGGATTGCCGTCCGGCGTGAAGGTGAAGGCGCCGTTGACCCATTTGCGGATGCCGGCCGTCGCCAGGCAAGGGAAGCGCTCATGCGCCTTGGCGAGTTCCGGGCTGATGCGGTCGATGTCTTCCGGGATCAGCTCGATGCCGTAGTCCCAAGGCGCGCCATCCATGTTCCAGTGCTTCGGGTTCTGCTCGTAGACGCCCAGCAGCACGCCCTTGCGCTCCTGCCGCAGGTAGGAGAAACCGTCGAGATCGACGGCGATGCCGATTTCCCTGTCAAGTGCTGCGATCTCGGGAATGTCCTCGGTGACGAAATAGTGGTGCTCCATCGGCGTTACCGGCAGGTCAACGCCGGCCATGCGGCCGAGCTGCTTTGCCCACAGCCCGCCGGCATTGACGACATGCTCGGCGATGATGGTGCCCTGCTCGGTGATGACATCCCAGCGCCCGTCGGCGCGCGCCTTCAGCTCGACGACCCGGTTGCGCAGGATGATATCGGCGCCGCGCTTTTTTGCAGCGCCGGCATAGGCATGCGTCGTGCCGTACGGGTCGAGATGGCCTTCGTTGGAATCATGCAGGCCGCCAAGCACACCGGTGACGTCGACGATCGGGCAGATCGCCTTGATCTCGTCGGGCGTGACCAGCCGAGCGGTCTCGATGCCGACCGACTGGAACACCGCCCAGGCCGATTTCAGCCACTCCCAGCGCGCGGGATCGCTCGCGATGTTCACGCCACCCGTCATGTGCAGGCCGATATTCTGGCCGGATTCGGCCTCGATTTCCCGATAGAGATTGATGGTGTAGTCCTGCAGCGCCGCCACATTGGGATCGGCGTTGAGCGCATGGAAGCCTGCCGCTGCGTGCCAGGTCGAACCGGCCGTCAGTTCGGCGCGCTCGATCAGCGCCACATCGCTCCAGCCGAACCGCGTCAAATGGTAGAGCACCGAGGCTCCGACCACGCCACCTCCGATGACGACTGCGCGGTAGTGCGACTTCAAGGCTTCCCCTCCACGGTTAGTCCGAAGGCCAGACCATATACGTACTGGACATAAGTGTCCAGCGCCAGCGCGCGCGGCTTTTTGCCGATCTGAGACTGACGGAGTGATCAATTCTTTCCGCCAGGCGCACGTTTTTATCGACGCCTGAAGAAGACGGCGGGCATGCACCGCGTGCTGTCACGCAAGCATCATGTTCGCGCCGTAGACCGCGTTTCGGGGAAGCGCGCGCGGCATCATCGATGTCGCACCTCTTTCAGTTTTTCATCTCGCGGCCGCTCCGGCACATCCGTCACAAAGAGGATTATCCATGAAACACCTGTACCGAACCGCGTCGCTCGGCGTCGCGCTGGTATTGTTCACCGCCTTGACGCCGGCGCTCGCCGACAGCACCGCGACCGTCGGCGGCCTCGTCAACAAGGGGCTGGTCGGCGTCGGCCGCATCCCGGCCGCCCAGCGCGACAAGTTCGGCGAGACGTTTGGCTCGGGCTCCGGCATGTCGATCGATACGGCAGGCTGGACGCATGATGCGACCGGCTACAAGGGTTCGCTCTGGCTGCTGCCAGACCGCGGCTACAATGTCGTCGGCACCACCGACTACCGGCCGCGCCTCAACACGATCGGCATCGAGTTTGCCCCGACGCTACCGGGTGCGGCACCAGCCGCCGGCCAGCAGCAGGCTGGCGTCAAGGCGACGCTTGCCGACACCATGCTTCTCACCGACGACAAGGGCGCTGATGCCACCGGCCTCGATCCGCTCAACGGCGTGCGCGCGGCGAGCGGCGACATGCCGATCCTGCCCGAAGCCAACGGCAAGCTGGCGCTCGACAACGAGGCGATCGTGCGCCTGCCCGACGGTTCGATGTTCATCTCCGACGAATACGGCCCGAACATCTACCGGTTTTCCGCCGACGGACATCTGTTGTCGGCGACCCAGCCACCGGCCGCCCTCGTACCGATGCGCCACGGCGCGCCGAACTTCGCCTCGGACAATCCGGGTCCAGGTGCTGCCGAACCCGATCCGAAGGATCCCGACACCGGCCGCCAGAACAATCAGGGCCTCGAAGGCATGGCGATGACGCCGGACGGCAAGTTCCTGATCGCGGTGCTGCAATCAGCGCCCCGCCAGGATGGCGGCGATTCGCCCGCGACGCGCCAGAACACCCGCGCGCTGGTCTATGACGCCTCCGACCCCGCTCATCTCAAGCTTGCGCATGAGTATGTCGTGCCGCTGCCGGTCTTCAAGGATGCCAAGGGCAAGACCAAGATCGCCGCGCAGAGCGAGATCGTGGCGCTCTCCGACAAGACCTTCCTGATGCTGGCGCGCGACAGCGGCAACGGCCAGGGGCTGAAGGGCGACACCTCGCTGGTGCGCCAGATCTTCGTCGTCGACGTCTCGGCCGCGACCGACATCGCCGGCGGCGCCTTCGATGCCGCCGACAAGCCGCTGGCACCCAAGGGCGTGCTCGACCCGTCTGTGACGCCGGCCAAGCTGACGCCGTTCATCGACATCAACGACAAGGGCGAACTCGGCCGCTTCGGCCTGCACAATGGTGCGCCGAACGACAAGAACAACTTGTCGGAGAAGTGGGAGGCGATGTCGGTGGTCAGCGTTCTCGATCCGAAGCTGCCCGACGACTACTTCCTGTTCGTCGCCAACGACAACGACTTCCTCGCCCAGGACGGTTTTCAGGTCGGCGCACCCTACAAGGCGGAAGACGGCGCCAATGTCGACACCATCTTCCTGGTCTATCAGGTCACGCTGCCGGGTCTCGCCAAGAAGTAACGCACTGCATGGGCGGGCGCGCTTGGCGCGTCCGCCGGGGCTCGCGGCTGGGCATGAACGGGGCAGCGGCCTTTCAACCGTGCGGAGCGTTCGCAAGGGTGCATCTCGGTCCCGCCTGCGATATCATCGTGGACTGGATCCAAATCACCATCTGCCGAGCTGCCCGCCATGGACGAAAAAATGCCCGCGCGCCGGCGCGCCAGTGACCTGACCAGCGGCCCGATCCCGCGCACGCTTCTGCTGTTCGCCCTGCCGGTGCTCGGTTCCAACGTGCTGCAGTCGCTCAACGGTTCAATCAACGCCGTCTGGGTCGGCCGTTTCCTCGGCGAATCTGCACTGACCGCCACCTCCAACGCCAACCTCGTCCTGTTCCTGATCCTCGGCACTGTGTTCGGCATCGGCATGGCGGCCACCATCCTGGTGGCCCAGTCGGTCGGCGCCCGCGACCTGCCCGAGGCGCGCCGCATCGTCGGCACCAGCGCGACGTTCTTCTTCCTCGTCTCGGTTATCTTCGCGGTCTGCGGCTGGATCTGGGTCGACGCCATTCTCAACACGCTCGGCACACCGGCCGACGCCTTGCCGCTGGCGCGCTCCTATCTGCGCATCATCTTCGTCGCTGTGCCGATGATGAACCTTCTGTCCTTCGTCATGACCGTGCTGCGCGGTGCCGGCGATTCACGCACGCCATTCTTCTTCATGGCGCTGGCCGTCGTCCTCGACATCGTGCTCAACCCCTTGCTCATCGCCGGCATCGGACCGTTTCCCGAACTCGGCATCGCGGGCTCCGCCACGTCCACGCTGATCGGCCAGACGGTAAGCGTGATCGCCATCCTGATCGTGCTCTATGTGCGCAAGCATCCGCTGCGGCTGGCCGGCGCCAACCTCGCTCTGCTGCGGCCCGATCCCACCTTGCTTCGCATCGTCGTCTTCAAGGGCGTGCCGATGGGCCTGCAGATGATCGTCATTTCGGCGGCGGCACTGACGGTGATGGGCATCGTCAATTCCTACGGCTCACAGGTCGCCGCCGCCTACGGCATCGCCGCCCAGCTGTGGACCTACATCCAGATGCCGGCGCTCGCCATCGGCGCCGCGGTGTCCTCGATGGCGGCGCAGAATGTCGGCGCCGGGCGCTGGGACCGGATCGGCCGCATCGCCGCCTCAGGCGTCGGCTTCAACCTGGTCCTGACCGGCGCACTGGTTGCCGTGCTGTCGGTTTTCGACCGTTCGGTGCTGAGCCTGTTCCTGAGCCGCGACAGCGCGGCGATCGACATCGCCGTCCACATCAACAATGTCGCCTCGTGGTCATTCATCCTGTTCGGCATAACCATCGTGCTGTTTGCCACCGTGCGAGCCACGGGTGCCGTGATGCCGCCGCTGATCATCCTGATCATTTCGGTGCTGATCGTGCGCACCGGCTTTGCCTATTTCATGCGCGGCGTGATCGGCGAGGAAGCGCTGTGGTGGAGCTTCCCGGCCGGCTCGATCAGCTCGCTTGTACTGGCCGCTGCCTACTACCGCTTCGGCCGCTGGCGCACCACGCACATGATCGAGAACAGGCCGGCTGCCGGCGAGCCGCCGGACACCGGTCTTGGCGTGCCGCGCGGACGCGCGCATCTTTCGCCTGAAACACCGAACGGCTGAAGCCAGCCCGGTTCCGCTGGACCGCTCCAGGGCTCAACGCTTGTGTTGTTTCAGCCCAAAAGCCAGTGCCACCAACGCAAACGCTACGATCATGCCGGCGAACGCCAGGCTCGCGGCAATGGGACTGGCATAGGTCGAAACGACGCCAATGCCGATGACGGGCAAGGCGTTGCCGACAAAGCAGCAGATGAAGAAGCTGGACACCACTTCGGCGCGACGTTGCGGCGGCGCGATCTCGTTCACCACTTGCAGCCCGCCACGGTACCCAAGCGCCGCCGCAACGCCGCAACAGGCCGTCGCAGCAACTATCAGTGCCATCGAGGCCAGTATCTGCGCCGCCACCACCAACAAGACGCTTGGGATCATCAATGCCAGCGCAGCCAACATCGCCTTGTTGCTCTTCATATGCATCAGAACGACGATGCTGATCGCGGTGACGATCGCCAGCTCGAAGAACAGCGCGCCGGCGACGGCGTGGTTGGTCACATGCAGCTGCTGCGCCAGGATGCTCGGCGCCAACGCGGCGTAGAACCCGACCAGCGCCATCGCGCCGAAGCCGGTCACCGCCGGCGCGACGAAGCGCGCACGGATTTCCTCGGGCACGGAGAGTTGCGGCCGCCAGGAAATCCGCCCGAGGCCGGCCGGCTTCGCCACCGTTTCGCGAGTGCGCCAGACCAGGACCGTTACCACCACCAGTGCTGCCAGATAGACGATGAAGATCAGCCGCAACGGCCATGGCTCATATTCAGCCAGCAGTCCCGAAATCAGTGCGCCGAAGCCGAGGCCGAGGAAATTGGTGCTGGTGGCAATCACACTGGCGCGCGACTTGTCGGCGCCGGGAAGAAGCTCGGCAATCCACGCGGTTCCGGTCCCCGCGCCGACGCCGATGCCAAGCCCGCTCAGGATGCGGCCGACGTCGAGCGAGGCGACGTTTCCGGCAAACAGGAAGACAAGCGCACTGACGATGGCGACAAGCATGGCCGCCAGGCTCGCGGGCCGGCGCCCGACAACATCGGAGACGCCGCCCAACATCAGAAGTGCCGCCAGATTGCCGACGACATACACGGCGTAGATCAGCGTCAGGGTGATTTGTGAAAAGCCGAATTGCTGCTTGTACACGATATAGAGCGGCGTCAGCACCGTGCTGCCGGCAAACAGCACCGCAATCATCGCGGCGACGGTGGGGATTGCAAGAGCATCGCCACCTGCCCCTTCGTGCGTGTGCGCAAAATCGCGAATGGCCATGGCCAACCTCGTCACCGATTTCGGGGATCGAGGATTTAACGCGGTTTCAGCCACGACGTTCCAGCCGACAGGCAGGCTCCTGACAGCACGGTGGACATTGCTTGAACGGGATGTCCACCGGCGGAACAGGTCGGATCGGGGCCAACGGCTCCGATCCGTCATCTATCGCTCAGGCGGTCGGCTTACCTGCAGGGGAAGCCGGGCGCGATCTTGCACTTGCCGGGACGTGGCTTGTGCGGCGGGCGATGGTGCGGAGGACGATGATGCGGCCTATGGTGCCAGTGTGGCGGCCGATGCGGCGGACGCACGATGATGATCGGCGGGCTAACGATCTGGGAGCGCTCGAGATAGCCGGCGCTGACCCAGCCGCTCACGCCGCCGCCATGGATTCTACACCAGCCCGGCTGGCAGCCGGTGACATTGACCCTGAAGCCGGCGGGCAGCGTTCCCACCCTGGCGTATCCGGCTCCCGGCCCGCTGCGGACGTTGAGGTTGGTCGAGGTGTGGGCGCTGTAGGCGAAGGCCGCGGCGGACGTCCCGAAGACCGCGGTCAGGATGGTCGCGACCACAAGCAGAAAACGAAATCTCATCAGTCCCTCCATTCGAATCCCGGCCGTTCATCTGCTTCGGCCAAGATTGCCCTGCAAGAGGAGCGGCCAAGCCAAGAAAAGTCAACAGGTGGGCGGCCGTAACCGTCCTGACCAGCGGGAATGATGCCGGATTTTCCTTGGACATGGTTGAAGAATTTCCCGGTTGCCATTTATTGGCTCCTCAACATCCGCTAGCGTTTACTCTCTTTCGACAATTCATCGCGGGCAAAGGTGGGATCCATGGGCAAAGGCAGGGTCGAGGCATTCACCGATGGCGTCGTGGCTATCATCATCACCATCATGGTGCTTGAGTTGAAAGTGCCGCATGGCGAGGATTTCTCCGCCTTGGTGCCCTTGTGGCCGATCTTCTTCTGCTACGTGCTGTCCTTCATCAATGTCGGCATCTACTGGAACAATTTGCACAACATGTTCCACACCGTACAACGGGTCGACGGGCGCGTGCTGTGGGCGAACCTCAATCTGCTGTTCTGGCTGTCGCTGATGCCGGTGACGACGGCCTTCATGGGCGAAAACCACTTTGCGCCGGTGCCGGTCGCGGTCTATGGCACCGACCTCGCGCTATGCGCCATCGCCTACACCATACTCGCCGCCGCGCTGCATCGCCTGCACGGCAATGATACCGCCTTTGCCAAGGCGCTGGGTAATGACCGAAAGGGGAAGCTCTCGCTGGCTGTCTACATCGTGGCCGTCGTGCTGACCTTCGTCAGCCAGTGGATCGGTGTCGCGCTCTATGTGCTGGTCGCGATGATATGGCTCGTACCGGATACGCGCTTTGCGCGGGTGATCGAAAAGTAGCTGTCTCACGCATTTTCCACGCAAAGCGCTGCACGGCTTTCCCGGAATTGCCCTACTTTCGCATCGCTTTCAATTTTTCCGCCACCGATGCAGCGAGGTCGGCATAGCGCTCCTCCAGCCGTTCCGCGGCCTTGATGATCGAGAAATCATGGCCGAACTTTTCCAGCGCCATGCGCAGTTTCTCGACGAACTCGGCTTGTTTCTCCAGGGCGGAAAAGAGTGTCTTCACCTGCGTTTCGCTGATGTCGGGGTTGGCCAGCATCTGCGGCACCTCGCGGCCCATCTGGTCGCCAATGGCGGTCTGTTCCTTCAGAATTGCAACCCAGTCCGTCAATCAGGAAATCTCCGTTTGTCCCCAGGGCAAAATCTCTTTTGCGGAGGCAAAGGGCAACATGCGCAGCCTCGACCGGACTGGTCAACCCGACAAGGCGGGCAGAGGCTTGCATCGGCCGGTTCCGGCACTAAGTTCGGCGCCATCGAACAAGGAACCCATCGCCCATGATCACCGACGCCGAGATCCAGACCGCCCTGCCCGCGCTTGCCCCAGGCAATGCCGCCGTGATCACCGGCGCGGCCAGCGGCATCGGTCTGGCGGCCGCCAAGCGGCTTGCACTGATGGGCATGAAGATCGTGCTGGCCGACATTGGCGGCGCGCGGCTGGACGACGCCTCGCGCGCCGTTTCTGCGATTGCCGGCGGCGATGCCGTGCTTGCCGTCGCCGCCGACGTTTCGAAGGCGGATGAGGTGGATCGCCTCGCCGAGAGGGCGTTCGGCGCCTTCGACGGCGTGTCGCTGCTGATGAACAATGCCGGCGTCGGCGACAACCCCGGAAAGCCATGGGAAAACCGCGATGCCTGGAAACGGCTGCTGGACATCAATTTCTGGGGCGTCGTGCACGGCGTGGAGGCCTTCGCGCCGCGCATGCTGGCCTCGGCCAGGCCGGGCCTGATCGTCAACACCGGCTCCAAGCAAGGCATCACCACGCCGCCCGGCAATCTTGCCTACAATGTCTCCAAGGCAGGAGTGAAAACCTTCACCGAAGGCCTGGCGCATGCGTTGCGCAACGAACCCGGTGCCCATGTCGCTGCCCATCTGCTGATCCCCGGCTTCACCTTTACAGGCCTGACCGAGGGCGCGACGGAAAAACCGGTCGGCGCCTGGACCGGCGAACAGGTTGTGGATTTCATGCTGGAATCCCTGACCAGAGGCGATTTCTACATCCTGTGCCCAGACAATGAGGCGGCCCGCCCGCTGGATGAAAAGCGCATGGCCTGGGCGATCGGCGACATCATCGAGAACCGCCCAGCCCTGTCGCGCTGGCATCCGGACCACAAGGACAGTTTCGCGGCGTTCATGAAGGGCTGATTTTCAGGCCGCCTGCTTTTTCGACCCGCGCTTCCTCGCCACAACCTTCTTCGCCGCCATGTCTGCGATCTGTTCGTCATGCCGCTTTGCCGCACGCTCGCATTTGGCGCGGATTTCCTCGACTTCGGATTCGGTCAGATGCTCGATGCCGATGAAGTGGTTGTGGCCCTTGCCGACCCGGATCAGTTCGTCGAGCTTGGCCTGGATCGCCGCGCCATCGCGGTTCTGAGTGTTCTGGATCAGGAAGACCATCAGGAAGGTGATGATGGTCGTGCCCGTGTTGATGACGAGCTGCCAGGTGTCCGAAAAACCAAAGAACGGACCGCTCACCCCCCAGACGATCACGATCAGGCAACAGACGGCGAATGTCGGCGGCAGGCCGGCTATGCGGGCGACCCAGTTGGCGACCTTGGTGAAATGCTTTTCCATCTATCGAAATCCTCGACGCTGCGGCGCGATGAGAAACAACCAGCGACCGTTTCAGGTTCCCGATGCAAGCAAATACCTCGGGTACAATTGACTACACGCATAGAGAGAATAGTCCGGAAAACACACCTTATGGGTTCAATGCCACAGTAATCCTGCAGGCAAGAGTGCCTGTTCCTTCCGCTTCACAGCGGTTTACCTCCAGCCCCTTCCGCTGCGCCACCCCCGCATGGCGGAAGGGGTTTCAGTCCGGAGAGCGCGGAGCATGGTTTCCCGAAAGCGCCGACCGGCAGAAAGACAGACGGTCGCTCCACTTTCCCGCAGATTGCTTGGCAGCGCCGGCCTAGGCCTGCTGATGGCCTGCGCGGCCGTGACCGCCAGGGCAGAACCGTCAACGGCACCGGCTGCCGAAATAGCGACCGATCCGACAATTACCGGCAGTCTCGAACGGCATTGGACCAACAACGCGCTGGACAGCGACCATGCGGTCAAGGACTGGTACACGCTGTTGCGCGGTTCGCTGCAGCAGCAATGGGGCGACAACGACGCCAACGCGAAAATCAGCGCGGACTTCCAGGTAACGCATTTCGACAAGACCTCGATCGAGGACGACCGCGGATTGTCGCTATCGGCCGAGGCCTTCCGCCGCCTCGGCCCGGGTCTCGAACTGAGGGGATCGCTGAGCTATCGCGTCTCCAGCACCGGCGACAATCTGGATATCGGCCCGCTGACGCTGGGTACGCGCGAGTTCAAGCAGGTCTTCGGCGCTCAGACACAACTCGGCATCGACCTCGGCAACGCCACCTCGCTGATCCTCGAGGCCGCCGACAGCTATGAAAAGCTCGGCGCGACGCATTTCCAGGAAGATCTCATCCTGCCGGCCAAGCTGCATGCCGACCGCAATCTCTTCCAGTTGGCGGCTCGGCTCACCCGGACAGTTGGCCAGCTTGCCTTCGGCGCGTCCGCGTCTGCGCTGTTCGCCAGCGTCCAGGAAATCGGTTACCCGCCGCTGTTCCTGTCGTTCAACGCCTATACGCTGCGCGCCGAGGCGGCCTACAAAGCATCAGATGGTTCGACGCTCGGCGTGGCGCTGGGTGCGCAGTTCCTGCGTGGCGCCGACAACATCTACCAGCGCTGGCGTCCGACCTGGCAAGTCACCTTCGGCAAGCCTCTGCCGCATGGCTTCGAGCTGCGCGGCACCTATTTCGGCCGCTACGAAACGTCCGAAACCGACGATCCGTTAGCTTCTTGGCTGCAGCGCGCGGAACTGGAACTGGGCATGAAGGTGCGCGAAAACCTCGGCATCGCTTCCGGCATCTTCTATGAGCTCAAGGACAATTTGCTCTACGAGAACCAGGAGCGCCGCAAAGGCGTCTATGCCGAAGCGACGTACAACGCGACCAAATCGATGGCCATTGTCGTTCGCGTCGACGTTTCCGAGACCTTCAAGACCGTGATCGACGAGCGCGAACACACGGTCGATGCATTTGTGGGCCTGCGGGCGAAGATCTAGCTCATTCCCGCGCTTGACTGGGCAGACCCACAAGCGGAGGCAGGAGGGTGTTGAAGACCCTCCTGCCCACGACACGTGACATAGGATGCCCGTGACTCTCCTGCTCAGTGACGGCTGCCGAGCTTGTAGCTGTTGCCGCCAAGGATATTGACGCCGATACCGCTGAGAACGCCGGTAAGGACGTTGGTCTTGTTGCCGTTCAGAATGCCCTGGACGACATTGCCGCTCAGGATGTTGTTGCCACTCAGGATGCCATTGAGCGCGGTCACCTGGCCGACACCGATGGACGGCGACACATTGATCAGGCTACCCGAGCTACCTCCCCAGCCGCCGGCATAGGCGCCGACAGTCGAGAACGAAACCATAGCAGCGGCGAGTACAAGCGCGAACTTCTTCATGACTTATCTCCATTGTTGCTAGTAGTGTTTTCTTCGACTTCTTACGACTTACCCCCGAACTGAGTAGTGCATTTCGCCGAAACTCTTGCAACCTTGGAGTGTTTAATTTCGCGGATACAATCCGTTTTCCATTTCTTAACTTTAATATTTTACGTTAAGAAAATTGGTTACCGTCGACGTCTTGAGCTGGTCAGACGGCGTCGTTTTCCCAGCGATCGAGGAACGCTTCGATCGGCATTGCCTGCATGTCGGGAACCGCTCTGGCGAGCTTTTCGACCGGCCAGTCCCACCAGGCGAGAGCTTCGATCCGCACCGCGATATCCGGAGCGAAGCGCGGCCGGAGAGTCTTCGCCGGCACGCCGGCGACGATCGCGTAGGGCGGCACATCACGCGTCACCACTGCGTTGGCGCCAACCACCGCGCCATTGCCGATGGTGACCCCGGGCATGATCACCGCGCCGTGGCCGATCCAGACATCATGGCCGATGGTCACGGCTTTCGCCTGCCGCCGCTCGCGGAAGGCGGCATCGACGCCCAGCCAGCGAAAATACTCGTTCGGCCGGTAGCTGAGCTTGTGCTGGGTCAGCCGCTCTATGGGATGCTCCAGCGCATTGACGCGGCTGTTGGCGGCGATCGAACAGAATTTGCCGATCGTCGTGTAGATCGCTTCACAGTGGCGTTCAAAATAAGAGAAGTCGCCGACATTCACCTCGCGCAGCACCACCCGCTCGCCGATCGAGGCATAGCGGCCGAGCTTGCATGCCTTCAACTCGGCGGTCGGATGGATGCGCGGCTCGGGGTCTTTCGGGACGAGATTTTCGGAACGGTCCATGCCGGCGGCTTTACCCCCAGGCGATTGGTCCCGCAAGCGGGACCAATTGTCCGTCTGACCAGTTCCGGGAAGGAACTGAAGCGCCTATTGCGGCTTGCCTTTGCTCCACACCACGTTCTGGCCGTAGAGCGGCACGGTGGTAACCGACATTTTGGCCGAGCCGTTCTGCACCTGGCGCGAATGCGATAGATAGATCAGCGTCTCGTTGGCCTTGTCGTAGATGCGGTTCACCACCTGCTTCTTCCAGATCAGGCTGATGCCTTGCTTAAACACTTCCTCGCCGCCCTCGCTCATGTCGATGTCGCCGATGGTGATCGGACCGGTCTGGCGGCAGGAGATCGAGGAATCGGACGGATCCTCGAACCAGTTGCCCTTGTGCAGGCGATCGATGATGCCGCGATCGAAATAGGAAACGTGGCAGGTCACACCCTCCACCTTCGGATCCTTGATCGCCTCGACGATGATATCGTTGCCGAGCCAGTCGACACCGACCTTGCCGACTTCATCGGCCACGGCGGCCCCGGCGCCAAGGACAACGCACGCGGCTAATGCGCCGCCGATCAGTTTTCGCCCAATCAATCCGTGCCCAATCAGTCGTGGCAAAAGAGCCTCCTGCGGTTCGAGTTGCCGGTCACAGGTGGGGCGAGCAGCCCGGCTTTGCAAGCAGATAGGTCGACACCATTGCGGTTGCGGCAACGCGGCACTTTGCCTGTGCGAGGCCGAACCGCTAAGACTGTCGCACAGGCGCGGCATTGAGCCGGCGCGGCGATTTCTGCAGACGGACTTTTCTGATGATGCGTTCTATCCTGGTCGGTATTCTCGTCCTGATGGCGGCCGGCATCGGCTGGCTGACCTTCGACTGGTACCGCGGCCACTATGGCGGCGAGCCCTTCGGTGCCGCCTTTACCCTGGTCGACCAGAAAGGCGCACCGATCACCGAAGCCGCTTTCCGGGGCGAGCCCAGCGTCGTCTTCTTCGGCTTCACCCATTGCCCCGAGGTCTGCCCGACCACGCTGTTCGAGCTGGCCGGCTGGCTGAAAACGCTCGGCGACGACGGCAAGAACCTGCATGCCTATTTCGTCTCGGTCGATCCCGAACGCGACACGCCGGAAGTGATGAACGCCTATGTCAGCAATTTCTCCGACCGTATCATCGGCATCACGGGCGCTCCCGACAAGGTCCATGCCATGGCCAAGTCGTTCGGCATCTACTGGAAGAAGGTCGATACCGGCGACGGCGACTACACGATGGACCACACCGCCTCGGTGCTGCTGCTCAACGCCAAGGGCGACTTCGCCGGCACAATCGCCTACGGCGAAAGCGCCGATACGGCCATCGCCAAGCTGAAGCGGCTGGCGGCGAAAGGCTGATTACCATTTCATGACCCAGACGCGCCTCTACTTCACCACCGGAAAGATCGAGTCCGTCAGCATTTTCGCGGCACTCGAGGCGGCCTTCGAGGAAGAGGGGCTGCCTATCGCCGTCCTGGAGGTCGACGAGGACAAAGACATCCACGAAGTGTCGCTCTATGCCGATGGCGACGTCGATGCGGTCGAGACTCGGCTGAAGGACATCCTTGCCGGCCTTTCCCTGTCGAAGCCGATCGAGCGCGAGGCGCTGCCCGACATCGACTGGGTAGCGCATTCGCTGGAAGAGCTGAAGCCGGTGCGTGCCGGACGTTTCTTCGTCCACGGCGCGCATGACCGCAGGAAACGCCACAGCGGCGAACTCGCCATCGAGATCGAGGCCGGCCTCGCCTTCGGCACCGGCCATCACGGCACCACCGCCGGCTGCCTGGAGATGCTGGAAAGAGTGGTGCGGCGCGAACACCCGCGCAATGCGCTCGATCTCGGCACCGGCAGTGCGGTGCTGGCGATTGCCGTCGCCAAGCTGGCGCACATTCCGGTGCTGGCCACCGACATCGATCCGGTGGCGGTGCGGGTGGCTGCCGCAAACTCGCGGCTCAACCACGTCAAGGCACTGGTGGAAACAGCAACCGCGCCAGGCTTTCACCACCCGATCTTCGGCAAGCGCGCGCCCTTCGATCTGATCGTCGCCAACATATTGGCGCGGCCGCTGATGCGGCTGGCGCCGCAAATGGCCGGTCACATCGCGCTTGGCGGCTCGATCGTGCTGTCAGGCATCCTCGAGCGTCAGCGCGACGCCGCCATCTCGGCCTATGTCGGCCAGAATTTTCGCCACGTGCGCACCTTGCACCGCGAGGGCTGGGTGACGATCCACCTCAAGCATTGAGCCCCGGCAACGACCGAGCTTGGACCAAGTTCCACCGGTTGTCAGCCAAGCGATGCTGTAACAGTTTGCGCGGACTGGGAAATCGATTCCGCTTTCCCGGTCCATAGGCTACGGTCACGCCGATATCAGGAGGCCCACAATGTTCCAGACCTTCGATTCCGCGGGCGACCCGGCCGTCGGCAAACCGCGCGTGGCGCTGCTGCGCCAATGGCTTGAAGCCAACGGGCTGGACGGCTTCATCGTGCCGCGTGCCGACGAGCACCAGGGCGAATATGTCGCCGACCGCTCGGCGCGGCTGAAATGGCTGACCGGCTTCAGCGGCTCGGCCGGTGTCGCCATCGTCCTGCGAGACCGCGCCTTCGTCTTTGTCGACGGGCGCTACACGCTGCAGGTGCGCAGCGAGGTCGATCTCGACGTCTTTTCGATCGAAAGCCTGGTCGACAATCCCCCGGCCGTCTGGCTGAAAGACAATCTTGGCAAGGGCGCACGGCTCGGCTTCGATCCATGGCTGCACACGATCAGCGAGGTCAAGGCGCTGCAGGCTTCGGCCGACAAATCAGGCGCCGTGCTGGTGCCGCTCGACAAGAACCCGATCGACATCATCTGGAAGGATCAGCCCGATGCGCCGGTGGCTCCCGTCGAGCTTCACCCGATCGGCTTTGCCGGCGAGCTTGCCAAGGACAAGCTGGCGCGGCTGGCGACAGCGATCGGCAAGGACAGTGCCACCCATGCCGTGCTGACCGACCCCTCCTCCATCGCCTGGGCCTTCAACATCCGTGGCGGCGACGTGCCGCACACGCCGCTGGCGCTCGGCTTCGCCATCCTCGCCGCCGACGGGTCGCACCAGCTTTTCATGGATCGGCGCAAATTCTCGCGCCAGGTCGCGGCCTACCTCACCCAGCTCGCCGAGCCGCATGAACCCGGCGAATTCGAAGCGGCGATCACAGCGCTTGCCAAGAGTGGCGCCAAGATCGCGCTCGACCCCGTGCTGGCGGCCGACAGGCTGCGCATGCTGGTCGAGGCCAATGGCGGTGCCGTCATTGCAGCAGCTGACCCCGCCCGCATCCCGCGCGCCACCAAGAACCAGGCCGAGATCAATGGCTCGCGTGCCGCGCATCGCCGTGATGGCGCGGCTGTGGCGAAGCTTCTCTGCTGGCTGGAGCGGCAAAAACCCGGCTCGCTCGACGAGATCGCTGTCGTCACCAGGCTGGAGGAACAGCGCCGGCGGACCGGCGAGGAAACCCAGATGCCGCTGCGCGACGTCTCCTTCGACACCATTTCGGGCGCCGGCCCGAACGGCGCCATCATGCATTATCGCGTCTCTCGCGCCACCAGCCGCAAGCTGCAGGCCGGCGAACTGTTCCTGCTCGATTCCGGCGCGCAGTATCAGGACGGCACCACCGACATCACGCGCACCGTGCCGATCGGCCAGCCGACACAGGAGATGCGCGAACGCTTCACCCTGGTGCTGAAAGGCATGATCGGCATTTCCACCTTGCGCTTTCCCGCCGGCACCCGCGGCTCCGAGATCGATGCCGTCGCGCGCATGGCGCTGTGGAAGCACGGTTGCGACTTCGCCCACGGCACCGGCCATGGCGTCGGCTCGTATCTGGCCGTGCATGAAGGCCCGCAGCGTATCGCCCGCACCGGCACCGAAAAGCTGCTCGAAGGCATGATGCTGTCCAACGAGCCGGGCTACTACAAGGAAGGCGCCTACGGCATCCGCATCGAGAACCTGATACTGGTGACGCCGACGCAAGAGGTCGAGGGCGGCGACATCGCCATGCACGGCTTCGAGACGCTGACGCTGGCGCCGATCGACACAAGACTGGTGCAGTCGGACCTTTTGACGCGCGACGAGCTGCATTGGCTCGACACATACCATGCCCGCGTGCTGGCCGAGATCGGCCCGATGCTCGACGGCGAAACGCTGGCCTGGCTGGAAAAAGCGACAGCGCCGCTGCCGCACGACGCCAAGATTTGAAGTGAGCTTTCTTTCTCCCCGTTCACGGGGAGAAATGCCCGGCAGGGCAATGAGGGGCAGCGCCTCCGTTCGAGGTAATTGCTGCGGCAGAGCCTTATCCGACGAACTGCCGCGCCAAAATCAGAACCGCCGCACCTGCCAGAAACATCGCCATCAGCCCGCCGCGAAGCGAAACCACCGCGGTGACCACGAGTGCGGCCCACTCCGCCGGCCCGGCATTCAACAGCTCGGGCGCCACCAGCGTCGTCAGCACCGCGGCCGGCACGGCATTGAGGCCCGCCTCGACGCGCGGATGGATGGTGTCGAAGCGGGAAATGACCAGATGCCCGCCGATGCGCGTCAGGTAGGTCGCGATTGCGCCGGCGATGATGATCCAGAAGGTCGTGCTCATGGCCGTGCCTTTACGCCGCTGTGATGGGGAGGCAGGATGACCGCCAGCAGCACACCGGCAACAGCGCCAATCGAGACATGCCAGGGCGACCCCACCGTCTTATAGGCGATGATCGAGGCGGCAGCGCTGGCAATGACCACCGGCAGCCACAGCGGCCGCTTGCGGAAGCCCAGCACGAGACCGAGGAAATAGATCGGCAGCAGGAAATCGATGCCGAGCGCATGCGTGTCGGGGATCAGCTTGCCGAACAGCGCGCCAAGCGCGCTTTCGACGATCCAGAACAGATAGACCGGCAAGCCAAGTCCCAAATACCAGGCAAAGCCGACCGCCTGGCCCGATTGCGCCCGCGCTTCGGCCACCGCGAATTGAGGATCGGTGAGGATGAAATAACCGAGTGCTTGGCTGATGACAGGCCAGTGCGCGATGCGCCGGCCGATGCCGGCGGAATAGAGCACGTGGCGGAAATTGACGGCGAAGATCGACAGCACGATCAGCCACGGCGCCACATGCTGGCCGAACAGCTGGATGCCGACCATCTGGCTGGCGCCGCCATAGACCAGCGCGCTCATCAGGAAGGCTTCCAGGACCGAGAAGCCATTGTCGACGGCGAGCGCGCCGAACAGCACAGCAAACGGCGCCGACGCCACCACCACAGGCATCGACAACCGCACGCCCTGCCAGAAATCGCTTCTATCGCCGCTCTCGGAAATTGCGTCCGTCGCCATCAACCACTCCTGATGCATGTCGCCCAAAAGTGCGTAGGGGGGGACAACGGCATGCATAACAACAAGGGAAGCGCGGTATGTAGGTGGCGCGGCTTGCCGTGTCACACGAATTCGCTTGAGCCAAACGATCAGCGGAAATGATCGCCCGGATCGGCTGAGTTAGACGCTTATTCCTTCGGGATCTTGCCCTCGATCGCCCTGCCCCAGTCGAGCAGCGGCTTGGCGCGCAAGGTGAAATCGACGAGCTCGTCGACCAGATCAGCCGTATGGATTCCGGCCGGATCGATGAGATGCTGGACATAGAAATGCCGGTGGCGGATGGCGGCGACCAGATCCGGATCGCTGATTTCCTCGAAGCCACGCGGCGTACGCTTCATGCGGCCTTCGGTCTCGAGTTCAAGCCGGTTCTTCTTCAACGCCGCCACCAGGGCGCGAAACCTGTCCGGCTTTGTCACGATGGCCTTGCGCATCGCCAGCAGCAGCGCCGGCTCCGGCTGCCACCAGGCAATGTCGGCAAAGCAGCGCTCAAGCCCGATATGGACGTAGAACACGCCCTGCTCCATCTTGGTGCCGTCGGGCGACAGGATGGCCGACAAATGCCTGTTGTAGGGCCGCTTGTCTTTGGCGAAGCGCACGTCGCGATTGATCCGGAACAGCGACTTCTTGCGGTCGCCGCGCAAGCCGAGCCCGGCCTCGGCGAATCGTTCGGTCAGCGTGTCCACGAGATCACTGAGCGGATCGCGCAATTCCTGTTCGAACAGGTCGCGGTTTTCCAGGAACCACTCCCGGCTCTGGTGGAAATCCAGCGCCTTGAGGAACGGAATGGCTTTTGGCCCGAATCCCTTGAATGCGCCGTCCATCAGGCCTTGCCGATCCGCGCCAGCCAGGCATCCTCGTCGATCACCTCGATGCCGAGTTCGCTGGCGAGCTTGAGCTTGGAGCCGGCACCCGGCCCGGCGACCACCAGATCCGTCTTCGCTGAAACCGAGCCCGCGACCTTGGCGCCGAGGCGCTCCGCCATCGCCTTGGCTTCGGAGCGCGTCATCTTCTCCAGCGAGCCCGTGAACACGACCGTCTTGCCGGCGACCTCGCTGTCGGCCGAGACGTTGACGATATACGGCTTCGGCTTGACTTGGCGGAGCAACGCATCAAGCACGTCGTCATTGCGCTCATTGCCGAAGAAGTCGCGCAAAGCGTCGATCACGGTATCGCCGATGCCGTTGACCGAGGGGAAAACCGTGTGTGGATCTTCCGCTGCCGCTGTCTCCTCGCCGACGCGGATCAGCTCCTCGATGGTCGAGAAGGTGCGGGCAAGCACGGCGGCCGTCGTTTCGCCGATATGGCGGATGCCGAGCGCGAAAATGAAGCGGTCGAGCTCCGGCTCGCGGCGCGAATCGATGGCGGCGAACAGCTTGTCGAGGCCCTCATAGTTGCGATCCTCGACGCTGCGCACATTCTTGCGCGTCTTGCCCGATGCGGCCTCGCGCTGCCTTGCCTGCTCCTCGCGGCGCTCGGCCAGCGCCCTGGTGACAGCCGGACGGCGGTCCCTGAGCGTGAAGATATCGGCGGCGGTCTTGATCAATCCCGCATTGAAGAACGTGTCTATGTTCTCCGCGCCGAGGCCTTCGATGTCCAGGGCCCCGCGTGACACGAAGTGGCGCAATCCCTCCACCGCTTGCGCCGGGCAGATCAGTTCGCCGGTGCAGCGCCGGCGCGAATCTTCCTTGCCCGTCTTCTCGTTGATCTCGCGCGTCGCCGGCGAGCCGCAGATTGGGCAAGTATGCGGGAACTCGTAGGGCACGGCGTCAGCCGGCCGCTTGTCGATGACCACGCTGACGATCTGCGGAATGACATCGCCCGCCCGCTGGATCACGACCGTATCGCCGATGCGAACGTCGATGCCGTCGCGGATCGGCTGGCCGGTCGAGTCCAGGCCCTTGATGTAGTCCTCATTGTGCAGCGTGACGTTCTCGACCACGACGCCGCCGACAGTGACCGGCGCCAGCCGCGCAACCGGCGCCAGTGTGCCGGTGCGGCCGACCTGGATGTCAATCTTCTCCACCGTCGTCATCGCCTGTTCGGCAGGGAATTTATGCGCGACCGCCCAGCGCGGTTCGCCGGTGACGAAACCCCATCGGCGCTGCAACTCCAACTGGTCGACCTTGTAGACGACGCCGTCGATATCGTAGCCGAGCGCCGAGCGCTGCTCCTCGATCCGATGATAATGCGCGATCAGCTCCTCCGCCGATTTCGCCCGCACCATCAGCGGGCTAATCTTGAATCCCCACTCGGCGAATTTCTGCACCGAATCATATTGGGTCGGAGCGGGATCCGCCGTCGTGTAACCCCAGGCATAGGCGAAGAATTTGAGGTTGCGGCTGGCGGTGACGGACGGATCCTTCTGGCGCAGCGACCCGGCCGCCGTATTGCGCGGATTGACATAGTCCTGGCCGCCCACCGCCGCCGACCGCTGCTTCAGCGCCTCGAATTCCGCATAGGTCATGTAGACCTCGCCGCGGATCTCGATGGTTTCAGGCCAGCCCGAGCCTTTCAGCTTCGCCGGGATGTCCGCGATGGTCTTTAAATTGGCGGTGATGTCTTCGCCGACGGCGCCGTTGCCACGCGTCGCGCCCTGCACGAACACACCGTTTTCGTAACGCAGCGAAGCCGACAGCCCGTCGATCTTCGGCTCGGCCGTGAATGCGATGTCGAGCTCCTTGTCGCGATCGAAGAATCGCCGGCCGCGTTCGATGAAATCCGTGACGTCATCGTCGGTATAGGCCTTGGCAAGGCTGAGCATCGGCACGGCATGGCGCACCTTGGTAAAGCCTTCCGCGGGTGCCGCTCCGACCCTGAGCGATGGCGAATCCTCGCGCACCAGCGCCGGAAAGCGCTCCTCGATGGCAAGGTTGCGCCGTGCCAGGGCATCATATTCCGCGTCGGTGATAACAGGCGCATCTTCGGTATGGTAGCGCCGGTCGTGTTCGGCGATCTCTTCCGCCAGCCGCTTCAGCTCGGCTTCGGCCTCGCTTTCGCTGAGCGAATCGACAGGTTTTTCAGCCATGCTTTCCTTCCCCGGACGGTGGTCCGCCACAATAGATCAGGATTTTGGGAAAAGCATTCCTGAACAGCGGGATGCAGCCATATCCTGACTCGATCCCTGACATCAGCTGTTCTTATGCAGCCGTGGTGTTCTCACGCAGCAATCGCTCGGCGGCGGCGCGTGCCTCGTCGGTGATGGTGGCGCCGGCCAGCATGCGTGCGATCTCTTCCTGACGCGCCGATCGGTCCATCTCGGCAATGCCGGTGGCGACACGGTCGGTGGTGCCGGATTTGGAGATCAGGAAATGCGTCGCCGCGCGTGCTGCCACTTGCGGCGCGTGTGTCACCGACAGCACCTGGACGCGCTTCGACAGCCGCGCCAGCCGCTGGCCGATCGCGTCGGCGACAGCACCGCCCACGCCGGTGTCGATTTCGTCGAACACCAGCGTCGGTGCCGAGCCACGGTCGGCCAGCGCCACCTTCAGCGCCAGAAGG
The DNA here is from genome assembly GCF_003997935.1 of Mesorhizobium sp. M7A.F.Ca.US.006.01.1.1. Classification (GTDB taxonomy): domain Bacteria; phylum Pseudomonadota; class Alphaproteobacteria; order Rhizobiales; family Rhizobiaceae; genus Mesorhizobium. The sequence continues at coordinate 423 of NZ_RZQL01000081.1, read as the reverse complement.
AAGCGCGAAAGCTCGCCGCCGGAAGCCACCTTCATCATCGGCCCGGGCCGCGTGCCTGGATTGGTGCGCACCCAGAACTCGATCTGGTCGATGCCCTCTTCCATGCGGCTCTCGGCCTCGCTCTTCATTTCCACAATAAAGGCGGCGCGTTCGAGCTTCAGCGCCGGCAATTCGGCCATGACCGCCTTGGTCAGGCCAACCGCCGCCGCATGGCGAAGCGAGGACAACTGCGCAGCGGCAATGTCGTAGGTCTCGCGCGCTGCGGCCGCCTGCTTTTCCAGGCCGTGCAGGCGCTCCTCGCCGGCATCGAGATCGGCGAGGTCGGCCGACATCGTGTCGCGCAGCTGCGCCAAATCGTCGACGGCGACGCTGTGCTTGCGCGAGGCCGCGCGCAGCGAAAACAGCCGCTCCTCCGCCTTCTCC